>NZ_JAXDPY010000348.1:0-4121 GCF_034668105.1 Paraburkholderia sp.
CCGGATAGTCGCGGTGCGTGAACCAACTGAAGAATTCTCACGATTTATCTCTCTGGACAACCGCATTTTTTGCGCAGCGGATGGCATGCCGACCGGCACGTACCGGCCCCAAAACCGTTGGCACCCATCACCATTTATCTGGCGCACCCCCTTTCGCGGGGCGCGACTTCATCTTTCGTAAAACAGCGACAGTTCCGCTGCGAAGTCACTATCGCGAGGAAACCTTACACCCAAGGCCCAGCACTTTTTCGCCAACGCCTAGTTTCCATCGGCGGCGAAATGAGCGCTAGCGCCCATTTCCCTGCGGTTTACACCGATTTGTCTTAATTAGGCATCCGTTACAAATCTTTTCGACCCCTATTTCAGTTGGCGGATAAAAACTGGTCTCACCATACGTATTATTTCGTGATAACAATGCAATTAGTACTGCCTTATTGTTCATACGTAACGACTCGTTACTTCTTTTAAGTATGCTAATGCCGTATGGTGACGGTCGATTCTTCCCGTTAGTCCCTTTCTTGCTCTCAGACCAGTAAAAATTTCGTCGGCCGGTGCCAGAAGTTCGAGTGCTGCGATGTGATTTGCACTGTCATCAAGACCTTGGTCGTTTCCGTCGTACCTTCCCCGGTCGTCCGATTCCGCCAAACGCCACGATGAGTGGCAGGGATTCGTATGACCAGAATTTATCTGCAGAGGAATGCGTTTGGGACCGGCAACCCGGGAAGCCATCACTTTCGCGCAATAGAGCCGTTACGACGCTTTGTGCGCGCACGAGGGCTGGTACCGACGCATTGGCTTCGGCTGGCTTGCAATTGAACCCGGATGTTCGCTCCGTCTCCGGACGGCGCTTTGCGCGAAGAGGCGAACGAATATTCAGCTAACGCATTGGTTAAAGATTGATGAAATCGCAACTACTCCTACTCTCGACACTTTCCCTGGCACTTGCAGCCTGCGGTGGTGGTGGCGGCAGCGGTAATAGCACCGGCAGCAACGCGGCAACCCAGGCCAACGGAAGCGCTGGCGCGTCGCCGAGCTCGGCTGCGGCTGGAAACAGCAGCACGGGCGGCACCGCCACGGTGAATGGCGCGGGCAGCACCGTCGCGGCACTGAGCTGTGCAGCGCCGGCCGTCTCCGCGGGTTCCGGCAGCGCCACCCTTTCCGCCGACACGCCGAGTGCGGACGGCACACGCATCTTCGCCGCCGGCAGCACGTTCCAACTCGCTTTCAACACGAACGTGCCGAGCGCCGACACGCTGAAATGGGCCGTCACCGACACGCTCGGCAGGGTCGCGGCGAGCGGCAGCACCGCCGTGCCGAGCGGCTCGAAGACGATTACGTTGAATTGCACGTCGACGCTCGCCGGCTATTTCGCCGCGACGGGCACGCTCGCGCAGAACGGTGGTCAGTTGCCGCAAGCCGGCACGCGCCCGGTGGGGATTGCCACCTTCGGTGTGACGCCGAATCTGTCCGGCGTCATTCCCGCCGTCAACTACGCGCGTCAGGAACAGCACCGCTTCGGCATGCAGGGCGCGAACGACAACGGTCCGCTGCTCGCCGCGCTGGGTATTTCGTCGACGATCGACGACCGCCAGTTGTCGACGATGGAACCGAACGCGGCGAACACATTCAATCCATCGGCGAACAATCTCGATCCGTTCTATAAGAGCGGCAACGTGATGCGCCTGATCCGTCTCGACGGTATTCCCGCATGGGCGAGCAGCACCGGTGCGTTCCAGGACGACAGGAGCGTGCCGACCAGCCTGTCGTATTACCAGAGCTACATGAGCCGCGTCGGCACGGAAGCGAACGCGATTCGCGCGGCGTACTTCCCGACTCAATCGGCGAACTACTATCAGGTGACGTGGGAGCCGAATGAGTTCTGGACCGACACGGACGCCAACTTCGTGGCGCTGTATCAGTCGGTCTATCAGGGCATTCATTCGACGGATCCGCACGCCATGGTGATGGGCCCGACCGATGCGTTCCCGAGCCTGACCACGACGCGTCTGAAGCGCCTCGCGCCGCTCGGCTTCGGCCAATATATCGACGCTGTCGCGACGCACGGTTACTACGACGCGGGTACTTCGCCGTCACATCCGCCGGAGCGCTACGATGCCGATCCGTCGACCGCCGAAGGATCGCTGCGCGGCCAGATGCGTGATCTGCGCGCGGAAATGGCCGCGGATTACCGTCCGGGGATGCATCTGTTCTCGACGGAAGCGGGCATCAGCTATGACCTCGGCAGCTCGTATGGTCCGAACTATCCGAGCGCGAACGTGCTGTATGCGCAGGCGGCTGTCGCGGCGCGCATGCACATCATTACGCTTGGCGAAGGGGCTGATCAGACCTATGTGTTTTATGGTGCGGATTATCCGGGTGAGGTGGGCTACGGGACGTTCTTTGACCTGAGCGATGCGCAGGGGGCGTTTGGCGCGACCAACATCAGTCCGAAGCCGGTTGCCATGGCGATCAGCGCGATGACGCATACGCTTGATGGCACTACTACGCTTGGGGCGGTGAATGGGACGCCCACAGGTATTTACGCTTACGCGTTCCAGCAAGTGGGGAATGGGGCGGTGATCACCGCTTTGTGGGCCCACAACAATAGCGTGTGGGATGCGAGTGTTGGGTTTAGCTCGACGTATAGCGTGCCGTATAGCCTTGCGGTGGATGCACCGGGGACGAGCGGGACCGTGAAGGTCGTCGATATGATGGGGAATGCGACTAGTGCGAACTATAGTAATGGGTCGCTGACGCTTAATTTGACCGAGTCGCCGGTTTATGTGGTGTCGAATAATGCTTCTGTGGCTAAGGGGAATGCGACCGTGCCGGTCGGGTATGTGGGGATGTAAGGTGCTTTTTCTTTGATCTGGCTCTTTGGCCTTTCCTTGATCTGGCTTTTTGGACTTTCCCTTGATCTGGCTTTTTGGCCTTTCCTTGAGTTGTTAGTGGTCTATTAGCGTCGCCCCTGTGCGGGGCGGGCACTTACTTCTCTTTGCCGCCGCAAAGAGAAGTAAGCAAGAGAAAGCGGCTCAAACCGCGAATTCTTAAGCGGGTCCCCCGCGCAGCCGCGGTAGTGGTGCATCTGGAATCCGTACCCCCGCACATTCGACGCCTGTGACAAAGCGCTCATCAGTTCCCACTCCGCACTGCGTGCGTCGCTGATAGGTATGCTTGGGAAACCGGGCTTCGTTTCGGCGCGGTGGGGGCCGTCGGCTTCGCCTCGGCGAGGCGCCCAATGAACGTTGGAGAGGAACGTCGCAGATACATCCGATGCGCGTGTTTCGGTCGTTTTACATTGGGGCCGCAAGTTGTGTTGTCTTGATGCCGCACCACGCCGTGAGTGCGACACGCACTTCATCGACAACCGACTTCCATTCCCCGAGCTCGCGCTGACGGAACAACCGCATCGATGGATACCATAGGCTATCCGTACGACCCGTCAGCCATCGCCACTCTGCATAGGCAGGCAAAAGCACCCATACAGGAAGGTTTGCCGCGCCGGCAAGATGCGCGACAGAAGTATCAACGGTAATTAGTAGATCAAGCGTCTCAAGTATGGCGAGCGTATCCGTGAAGTCTTCAATAAATGGCCCGAGCGTGTGCAGATCGAACTGATCCGCCAAGCCTTCGCTGTCGCACTCATGCTCACCCTTCTGCACCGAAAACCACGTCGTCCCTGGATGCGAGAACAAAGGCTTCAGCGTTTCAATATTGACCGAACGGAACCGATCCAGCGCAGTGTGAGGACCGCCCGCCCACACGACACCTATTCGCCGGCTTTTCTTTGGTTCTGTTGCTTGTGAAACTACGTCAATTTGCTCGCGCCAGTAGTCAATCTTGTGCGGGGACGCCGCGATGTAGGGCATAACGATTGGCAGCATCAGCAAATCCAGATTCATACGCTCCGGCATCCTTAGCATATGACTCCAGTAGTCATAAGGTCCAGGTGGCATGCTGGCTAAAACTGACCGTACACCTTTCATGCTGGCCGCGATTCCAGCAATGGGCTCGCTGACCAGCACATCAACAATTGCGCCCTGCTGGTACAGCCATTCAGCAAATCGGATGAACTGGATTTCGTCGCCGCGCCCCTGCTCGCCAACGAGCAGGAATCTGCA
>NZ_JAXDPY010000349.1:0-5616 GCF_034668105.1 Paraburkholderia sp.
TAAGGCGCGCTTTGAAGAAAACGTCAGCAGATCGATCAGCGAACGGTTGCGCGCGTCACCAAAGCCAGCTAGTTCGACCGTGCCGGCGACGCGCAAGCCGTCGCTCATCGGCGTCATGTAGAAGCCGCGCTCGGCCCACCCGACCGGACGCGACACCAGGTGCTGCGCGCCGGGAAAGCGGACGTGATACCCCCGCTCCGTATCGAGCGGGACAGGATCGCGGCATTGTTTGGCGAACTGGGCGGAACGCGCGCCGGTGGCGATCACAACGTGGCTGAATTCGCGCGTAACGCCTTCAAAAGTCACACTGGCGCCTTCCGCGCAAGGCTGCACTGCGTCGACAGCGAGACGTTCCAGCTTTAAACCTTGCGCGACAAGCTGCTGATAAAGCGTCTGCAGAAAGCCTTGTGGATCGGCGAAATGCCAACTGTTGCTGAACAACACACCTCGCTCGAAGATCGGCGCCAGCGACGGTTCGAGCGCGCGGATATCGCCACCGTCGAGCACATCGAAGGCGACGCCGAGCTTTTGACGCAGCTCGAGCGCGGGACGCGCGGCATCGAACGAGGCCACGTTCGAATACAGATACAGGCACTCACGCGGCCGGACGAAACGCGCCAGGTCCGCCTCGGCAAGCAAGGGCGCATAACCCTCCTGCGCGCGATCGAGCAACGCGGCGAGTGCGCCGGCGCTCGCTTCGTAACGGCGCGGCAGCGAACTCATCATGAAACGCGCAAGCCATGGTGCAAGATGGGGCAGATACCCCCAGCGCAATCTGAACGGACTCTCGTTCGAGAGCAGAAAGCGCGGCAAATCGCGGAATACGGACGGATTGTTGACCGGAATACAGGCATAGTTCGCGAAGGTCCCGGCGTTACCGAACGACGCACCTTGCCCCACCCCGGCCGGATCGAACAGCGTGACTCGATGGCCGTCGCGCATCAATGCCGCAGCGCTCGCGAGGCCGATGAATCCCGCACCGATAATGGCAATCTCCGGCATCACTTTCGCCCTTCCCTTGCATGGCCGCGAGCACGCCGACAATGGCCGCCACGACGCCCTATGAGTGGCGCCTCTGTATGCGCGCCCCAGACAAACATCCGCAATCAGAATCACACAATATTTTTTTGTGTGCAATTAAAACGCACATTGTGTGGTCCTGGCATTTTCCCTGGATGGGCCATGGCGCAATCCTTGCTGATCGGGCAATCGCAGACGCCAAGCAGGTTGAACGATGCCGTTCGGGCGTTGCACCGGCGCTTGTCTGGTATAGAATCGGCAAAAATCCGCACAATCGCGGACAAAGACGATTTTGTATGGAGACATGGGTTCTTATGGCTTCTGGCAAAGACACGGCACGTGAGGCCAACGGCGCACCGGCGCAGACGAAGCGCTCGACGTACGTCGAGGTGTCCAGTTCGATCGAGAGCGAGATTCGTAGCGGCGTCTATCCGCCGGGCAGCCGCTTGCCGCCGCAGCGGCAACTTGCCAGCGAACTCGGCATCAATGTCTCGACGGTGTCCCGCGCGTACAAGGAATTGCAGTTACGTGGGCTGGTGATCGGCAGCAAACGGCGCGGTTCCCTCGTAACCGGCGGCGCGATGCCCAGCGTCGAACCTGCGCAAGCCACGAGCAATGCTGCGATCGACCTCACCGTCAATCGGCCGGCCACCCGCGAGTTTTTGAACTGCCTCGCACGCACGCTTGCGGAATTGCCGCGCGATCCGCGTTATCCGCAATTGCAGGAATACCAGCCCCCTCAGGGGCCGCTATGGGCGCGCGCCGCCGGCGCCCGTTGGATGGCAGCGCCTGGCTTTACGCCGCCGCCCGATCACGTGGTTGTCACGAGCGGTGCGCAGCATGGCTTGTATGCGGTGCTGAACAGTCTGATCGGCACGGACGGTGTGATCCTCGCCGATCAGCTCACCTACTACGGCCTGAAGGCCCTCGCGCCGGTTTTCCAGTTCGAGATCGTCGGCATTCCGAGCGATCGCGACGGCCTGCTGACCGATGAAGTGGAGCGTGCCTGCCGGCGCATGCCGGTGAAGGCGATCTTCACGGTACCGAATCTGCAGAACCCGACCGTCACGACGATGAGTCTGGAGCGCCGCATGGCGCTCGTCGACATTGCACGCCGGCATGGCGTGGCGATCATCGAAGACGACGTCTATGGGCCGCTGGTTTCGCAGCGCTTGCCCACTATCGCCAGCCTGTGTCCGGAATTGACGTTCCACCTCGCGGCGACCTCGAAGATCCTCGCCCCCGGCTTGCGACTCGGCTATCTGCTGAGTCCGCCGGACAGTTCCGCGCTTTGTGCGGAGGCGGTGCGCACCACGGCGTGGATGCCCGCGCCGATGTCGATGCTGATCGCGTCTATCTGGATCGAGGACGGTACCGCGCGCCACATCATGGACGCGCAACTTGCCGAAATTCGCGCACGGCAGGATCTCGCGCGCGAGTTGTTACCGCAGGAATTGCTGCAAACCGACCCGGCGTGCATGTTCGTGTGGCTCAAGCTGCCGCCGCCGTGGCGTGCCGACGACTTTGCGGCCAATGCGAAGGCGCGTGGCGTGGTCGTGATGCCGTCGTCGGCATTTGCCGTGGACAGGTCGGAGATCGAACACGGCGTACGCATCAACCTCGCCTGCGCGACGAGCCGCGATCAGCTTGTGAGTGCACTGCGGCTGTTGACGGGCACGCTCAAGGATCGTCCTCGGGCCCTGTTCGGGACGATCTGATCGCGGCTTCCACGTTCTCCAGATGACCGCGCCGGCCTGGGCGTTTCAGATCAAATTTGTTTGCCGGCAAAGGAATAAACGCTCGACACCGCACGTTCAATAACCGCAATCCCCATCGGTCAAGAACCCCATCGGTCAAGAAACGAGGTGCGGTCATGAAGTCTGTGCTTAAGGTATTGGGCGGCGTCGTGAGTGGCGCGGCGCTAACGGGTCTCGTCGCGTGCGGCGGCGGCTCCGGGTCGATCACCGCGCAGTCGTTCACCACGACCGCGCTGGTCTCCGACGGTGCGGTGTCCGCGCCCCACACCGACCCGAATCTGAAAAACGGCTGGGGCATCGCGTTCAATCCAAAGGGCTTCGTCTGGGTCGCCGACAACGGGACCTCGGTCGCGACGCTCTATGACGGCAACGGCGTGCCGCAATCCCTGATCGTCAGCATCCCGAATGGAACCAGCGGTCCGGCGAATCCGACCGGCATCGTGTTCAACGGCACGACGGATTTCACCGTCACTCAGGGTGGCAAGACCGGCGTGGGTGCCTTTATCTTTGCTGGCGAAGGTGGCACGATCACCGCGTGGGCGCCGGCGGTCGCTCCCACGGCTGCGATCGTCATGTTCGACGGCGGCAGCGGCGGCGCGGTCTACAAGGGGCTCGCACTCGCCAGCAATGGCACGGCGAATTTTCTTTATGCCACCGACTTTCACAACAACAGGATCGACGTGTTCGACAAGAACTTCGCGAAGGTCGCGATGCCCGGCAAGTTCCAGGACGCCTCACTGCCGGCCGGCTTTGCGCCGTTCGGCATCCAGGCGATCGGCGCAAAACTTTTCGTGACGTACGCCAAACAGGACGCGGTCGCGCATGACAATCTCGACGGTGCGGGGCTCGGCTTCGTCGACGTATTCGATACCGGCGGCAATCTGATGCAGCGCTTCGCGTCGGCCGGTCCGCTGAACGCACCGTGGGGCGTTGCGCAGGCGCCGGGTAACTTCGGCCGGTTCAGCGGCGACGTGCTGATCGGCAATTTCGGCGACGGCACGATCAACGCCTTCGATCCGGCAAGCGGGCAATCACTCGGCGCGGTCAATCTGTCAAATGGAACCACGTTCGTACAACCGGGGCTTTGGGGCCTCGCGTTCGGCAACGGGCTCGATAATCAGCCGGTCAACACGCTGTTTTTTGCTGCGGGGCCTAATGACGAAGCAGACGGGGTTTATGGACGGATCGACGTGAAAATGTGAACGGCGCCGCGCGCGCTCGCAGTGCATCGGACTCGGGCGCGCGCTGCGGCGCCATACGGCGCGGATTCGCACTCGCCATGAACCGCGCCATCCGCGCCTAACTCTTCACGCTACGCAACGCGCAAGCAGACAGCGACGCGAGACGCTCCACACTCAGCAACCGCGCGATGCGTTTCAACGCATGGCGTACGCGGCCCCGCAGATGCGCCACGCGCATGCGGCGCCAGAACCGGTCCGGCACAAAATCCACGAAACGCGCCTCCTTTTCCAGCAGTGCCTTGCCGCCCGGCAAATGGACGAACGAACAGCAGCGAAACCAGCGCACGTCGCGATAATTGTTGCCGGGCCAATGGCGGCCGACGGCCTGATATGCACCCACCTCGATCAGAGCCTGCCCTTCGTCGGCCAGCACATTGAGTGCCGCTGAAATGAACGCTTCATCGCCATGGTGTCTCAAGCGGTCGATTTCGGTGATATAGCGCGCGTAACTGGCGCGCGCGCACGGCACCAACCGGCGCAATGCGGCGGGCGTCGCGAGAAGAAACTCGCCACCGTACCAGCGCGGATTTCTGAGCCGCCTGTCCGCCACGATTTCAAGGTCCGCCACGACATGTTCGCTGCCGTATGGCGGAAACACCTGATCCGAAATATCGAACGCGCCGAGCCCTGCTTCGGCACAGCGCTCGATCAGATCATGGTTGAGCGGAAGCAGCGCGACCATGTCCGCGTCGAGCAGCAGCAGCATGGTGTCGGCGGGCAGCGAATCCGCCATCTGGTCCATCAGATCCAGCTTGAAATGCGCGGCGTAGAACGACGTGTTCTTCGGCAACTCGATCCGCGCATTCAACGTCATCAGCGCGGGCCGGCGTTCCGGCGTCACGCTTTCAAGCCGTTGCGCGACTAGCGTCGGCGCATTGGTCATGATGGTCAGCGTCGGCATGCCAACCTGCCGCAAGCTGTTGTTCAGGCAGATTGCCTGACTCACGTACGAGAGCGGATCGCGATTCGTCGAGTTGGGACCCGGACTCGCATCGACATCCACATAAACCAGCGTGCAGGGAAAAAGATTCACGTTGTTCCTCACAAGACGTGAGAGACGGTTCGCTTTTTCCCGCGCTGCCGTTATTGTTCGCGGATCGATCCACATGTCCTTTCGTGGGGCAAGCCAGAAGCTCGTGCGAGGGGTGCTACCGTCATGCCGCGGTTCGCGCCTTTATGGCGTCACGCTCGAACCGGGTGTGCTGATCTGCGGCGATGGACTCGGATGAACCGGGGCGCAGGGATCAGGTATGACCTATCGTTTCACGTCCTTGCATTGCCTTTCCGCCAAAAGCCAGCAAGACGCAACGCGGCTGCCGTCATTCGGCTTTCGGCCGGTCGGAAATACGCGGCAAAGTCCGTGTTCCAAGGTTGGGCGAACAAGTTACCTGAGCGCCGAGGCGAATTTCGCGTCAACCTTCGGCCGTGCTGTCTTCGCTGTATCGCATGCCGTGCGTGCTGAGCAAACGGTACAGCGTTGCGCGTGAAATGCCGAGTTCGGGATCGCGCGTGAAGTAGACGACATGCCGCGTAATGGCCTTCATTTTCTGCATTGTTTTTTTGCTTTCCCGCAGAGCCTGCGCTGAGACGCATGGCGT
>NZ_JAXDPY010000350.1:0-14931 GCF_034668105.1 Paraburkholderia sp.
ATCGCCAATGCGCATACAACGAGCACGACGACTGGAAGACCCACACCCCTTGCTCCGATGAGGAAATACAGGAGGCCTGCGCCGACGGTCGCTGTCGCAGCGCCAATGAGAGAAAGCATCTTGCGGCGACCGAATCGCTGCCCCAACATACCGGCGCCGATATAGCCGAGGCAAAGAACCGCGTATGCCAGCATCAACGTTTCCGTCATCTCAAACGGCGTCAGATGCAGACTCTTCAATAGCACCCCTGTGGGAAGAAACAGCCCTACGATGTTCTGCGTGAGCCAGAATCCGGTCATCATCAACAGGACCTGTACCAGATTGCGCCGAGCCTGACCTGTGACGAGCCGACTAGCAGAGGCTGTCTGCGGCTTTCCCGATGATTTACCTTTCCATACCTGGGACTCAGACACCTTGCGGACGTAATACACGGCAAGGAGCGCGGCCATGGCCGCCCCAAGAACAAACGGAATTCGCCAACCCCATTGAGCGTAGAGGGATTGCGGACCATCCATCGGAAAGACGGCAAACATGATCATCGCGAGAAGATTGATTGCAACGTAGGCAGCCGGAAATCCCGCCAGAATCAATCCGCCCACCAGGCCCCGCTGTTCCTTCTTCGAATACTCAATTGCAAGAGGCAACGCACCGGTGTATCCACCGCCGAGAAAAATTCCGTCGACAAATCTCAGAATCACAAGGATCCAGTAGGACGCGATCCCAATGGACTGGTACCCCGGGATCAGAGCGATCAGGAAGGTCGCAACCGCGAAGCCGCTTACAGAAGTAATCGAGGCCGCTCGCCGCCCTACCCGATCCGCGCAGGGCGACGAACTCGCCGAATTCATAGCTAGCGTGGATTTCTCCGACGAAATTCTGCGCCACTTCGTGACCAACCCCTACGAGGCCATCACCGTCGTCGACAAGGACGGGACGCTGCGCTACATCAGCCCAATACACGAGCGATTTTTCGGCTTGCGCCATGGAGAGGGGACCGGAAGGCCTGTTACAGAGGTCATCGAAAATACTCGGCTTCCAGAGGTCGCGAAGTCCGGGAAACGTGAGATTGGACAGGTGCAGGAGATGAACGGGATTACGCGGGTCGTCACCCGTACCCCTATCTTTGACCGCGATCGGAATTGTGTTGGCGCGATCGGGCAGGTGATGTTCAAAGGACCGGAGGCAATCGAGCAACTCAGCGTCGAACTCGCTCGAGTGCGCCAGGAGCTTGCCTTCTATAAGCGCGAACTGTCAGGCATGCGCAACCGCGCATACGGGCTCGACCAGATCGTTGGAAATAGCGACCAGGTGCGGCGACTGAAAGACGATATCGTGCGTGTAGCACCGCTTGACGTGCCTGTGTTACTCGTTGGCGAAAGCGGAACAGGCAAGGAACTGGTCGCGCACGCGATACACCTTCTGAGCGGACGCAGCGACAAACCGCTTGTCCTCGTCAACGCCGCAGCCATGCCGGCCAATCTGGTCGAGAGCGAACTGTTCGGCTACGAAGGCGGCGCGTTCACCGGCGCGGATAAGAAGGGACGCAAAGGTAAGTTTGAACAAGCCGACACCGGGAGCCTTTTTCTCGACGAGATCGGCGACATGCCTCTCGAAATGCAGGTCAAGCTATTGCGCGTGCTGCAGGATGGCACATTCGAACGCCTTGGGGGAGACCGTCTCAAACGCTCGGATTTTCGCCTTATTTCCGCCAGCAATCGCAACTTCGACACCATGATTAAAGAGAACAGCTTTCGGCTCGACCTCTTCTATCGGATCAGCGCGGTTACTCTTCGCCTTCCGCCGTTGAGAGAACGACTTGATGACATTCCTTTGCTGGCCGAGAAATTTCTCACTGACTTTGCCACGCGCCATCGGATGACCAAAAAGACATTGAGTCCGGAGGTGATACGCCACCTTCAGGAGCGCTCCTGGCCGGGAAACATCCGGCAATTGCAGCATGCCATTGAGCGCGCCACGATATTTTCCGACAATGCCTTCCTCGATGTGGAGAATTTCGAGCAAGCGTCAGTTGCGTCCGACCGCGAGCCGTCCGGTTACCCACATCTTTCGACTGATTCACCGCTCAGCAAAGCGGGTATCCGCGTAGCCAGGCACAAAGTAGAACTGGATCTGATCAAGCAGGCACTGGCGCAGCACAACGGCAACAAGAAACGCGTTGCAGAAGTGCTCGGCATGTCTCGATCGTATCTTTACAAGCGGTTGAAAGAGCTTGATACGCATTGAAACATCGGCGATTGATGTACAGCCCCTCGGTTTCAGCATCGCCGAGTGGCGGGGCTTCATGCTGAACGGTATCGACGGCGCATGGACCGACGAGGCGACGCGTCAGGCGTGGAGCGCGGCGTGGAGCGCGGAGTTCGATGGGTTGGTGGCGGCCTTGCCCGATTGAGGGAACCACGCCGTGGGTCACGTCACCCGCGGCACGCGCCGCGGCGCATTCCGCGCGGTCTCACTCACCAATCCACGAACCGCGCAAATCGCTGTCGTGCAGCAATTGCAGCAACGTGCCTGCCGGACGGCTCAGCCGTTTGGCGGCCAGCGCGATGAACTCCACCGAGGGCAGGGTCGGCAAACTGGCGGCATTGAGAGGAGGCGCCAGTCCTCGCGCGGCCAGATATTGCGGGCGAACCGTAATGCCGAGGCCGCCGCGCGCGGCCGCGATACAACCCGCGTGACTGCTGCTCGTGCACACCACCTGCCAGCTGAAACCGGCTTCGGCGAGCGCGTCGAGCACCACTGCGCGCGTCACGCTCGGCTCGGCGACCAGAATCAACGGCAGCGGCTGGCTCAGATCGACGAGCGTGCCGCTGCGCGCCAGCCATTCCAGGCGGCCCGTGAACAGCGGCACGCCGCGGCGGTCGCCCAGACGCCGTTTGCCGACGAGAAGATCGATCGAACCGGCATCCAGCAACTCATACAGCTTGCCGGTCATGCCGATGGTGATTTCCAGCTCGACGTCGGGATGCGCGTCGCGAAACGCCGCCAGCACGGTGGGCAGCGGCCCGAGCGCGACGTCGTCCGATGAACCGAGCCGCACCCGGCCTTTCAGGCGCGGCGCGCGAAACTGCGACTCCGCCCGCGCGAGCGCTTGCAGGATTACGCTGGCGTGCGCCAGCATGGCCTCGCCGTCCGGGGTCATTGCGAGCGAATGCGTATCGCGCACCAGCAGGCGCCGACCGACGCTCTGTTCAAGCCGGCGGATGTGTTCACTGACGCTCGACTGCGTCAGATCGAGCCGGCGCCCCGCCTCGGTAAAGCTATGGCAGGCGGCGACGGTCGCGAAGGTCTTGAGCCAGATGGGATTGAGCATGCGCCATTGTCGCGCTGGTTATCGGCAAAGTCGATAACAGTCAATGACCCTAGTGGGGTTCCCGATTGACGAGGATGTCAATATGATGACGCAATCCCGCAATAATGACCTTGGGCACGGCCCGCCAGGCTTCGGTCCGCCGCCCCGCCGCACAATTGGATATGAACAAGGATTCCGCCCAGACCGCCCTGCTCTGGATCGTCGCCTCCGGCTTTTTCATGCAATCGCTCGACACGACGATCGTCAACACCGCGTTGCCGTCGATTGCGCACAGCCTGCACGTCGCGCCGCTCGCGATGCAGCCGATCGTGGTCGCCTACACGCTGACCATGGCGATGCTCACACCCGCTTCGGGCTGGCTCGCCGACCGCTTCGGCACGCGGCGCGTCTATTTCGCGGCGATCCTCGTGTTCGTGCTCGGCTCGATCTGCTGCGCGAGCGCGCATACGCTCGGCCAACTGGTGATGGCGCGGGTCCTGCAAGGTTTCGGCGGTTCGATGCTGCTGCCGATCGGGCGGCTTGCCGTGCTGCGCAGCGTGTCGGGCGAGCAATACGTGTCGGCGCTCGCGTTCACGTCGATTGCCGGCCAGTTGGGGCCGATCGCCGGGCCGACGCTCGGCGGCTGGTTCGTGCAGGCCGTGACGTGGCACTGGATCTTTCTCATCAACGTGCCGATCGGCGCGGTGGGCCTTTACGCGGTGCAGCGTTTCCTGCCGGAGCATGGCCAAACGAAGGCGCCGCCATTCGACTTTGTCGGGTGCGGGCTGTTGTCGCTGTGCATGATCGCGTTCTCACTGGCGGTCGATTCGCCCGTGGAAACGCACCGTGCGGCATGGTCGGCGGGTCTGTTCGCGCTCGCCGTGGTCAGCGCGCTCGCTTATATTCCGCACGCAAAACACCGCAGCATTCCGCTCTTCAAACTCTCGCTCTTCAGCGAACCGAATTTCAGTGTCGGTCTGATCGGCAATCTGGTGTGCCGCATCGGCTCGAGCGCCGTGCCGTTTCTCGTGCCGTTGCTGCTGCAACTGCAACTGGGTTACTCACCGCTGCATTCCGGCTTGATGATGCTGCCCGCGGCGATTGCCGGCACGTTCGCCAAACGCTGGATCGCGCCGCTGATTCGCCGCTATGGCTATGACACGTTCCTGCTCGTCAATACGGTGATCGTCGGCTCCTCGATCGTTGCGTTCGCATTGATTACGCGGGGCACGCCGATTATCGTCGGGATCGTGATTCTGGCCGTGTTCGGCGCGGCCAACTCCATGCAGTTCGCGGCGATGAACAGCGTCACGCTTAAAGGCCTCTCGCATGAAGATGCGGGCAGCGGCAACAGCCTCTTTTCGATGGTGCAGATGCTGGCGATCGGGCTGGGCGTTTCGATCGGCGGCGGCCTGGTGAATCTGTTCTCGGCGCAATGGGGATCGGCGGCACTTGGATTCCGCCTGAGCTTCGTGTGCGTGGGCGTCATTACGCTGGTGTCGGCGTGGATCTTTCGCCATCTCGACGAAGCGCCTGTCGCTCGCGGCGTGCGTGGCCAGACGGCCCAAGGCGCGGGGCGCTGATTGCAACCAGCACGGTGGCTTGGGATACGCACGTCTGGCTTTGCGTGCGCTGAATCAGCCAGGTGTGACCTGGGCGGACTCAGCGCACTTTCTGCCGTCGCAGCCCTCAGTCCGGCAAACGGACGCCGGAAAATCTCTCGCACGCCTCGATCAAACGCTCTTGCACAGCAACGTCGTGTACCGCCGGATGCGTCTCGCGCGGTTTCAAATGATAGAAGTAGGCGCCGCTCACGGTGGCCGCCGGTTCGTCGCTGACGGCGAGCCACACCTGGGTTTTCGGCGCCGCTTGCAGATCGTCCGGCGCGCCTGCCCCACCCATTCTGGTCGCCACCCAACCGGGCTCCAGCGCGTTCGACAACACCTCCGGCCAGCGGCGCGCCACCGCGAACGCCAGCAGCGCGTCATGCAGTTTCGAGTCGGAATAGGCCGCCGTGCCTTGCCATGGCCGCCGCTCCCATGCCAGATCGTCGAGGCTCGCGTCGCCGCTGCGATGCAGGCCCGAGCTCAGATAGACGAGCCGCTTCGGCTTGCGGATCAGCGCGGTCAATACGTAAGGCGCCAGCGTGTTGACCGCGAACACATACGGCAGGCCGTCCACGGTGGCGATCCGGCGCGGCTCCTGATAACCCACCGCCGCGTTGTGGATCACCGCGTCGAAGCGGCCGAGTGCGTTGACCTGCTCAGCCAATGCGACCGTGGCTGCAAGACTCGACAAATCGCCTGTTAAAGCTGTTTCGGCGCCCGGCACGGCCTTCAATGCGTCCTCGGCCCGTGTCGCATTGCGGGCGTGCAAAACGACTTGATGACCGGCGTCGACGAGCAGACGCGCGGCCATTTGACCGAGGCCATCGGCGGACCCGGTAATAAAAACTCGCGACATGATGGCGTTCTCCGTGGATGAGTCAAATATGCCTGACGCATGGTGAGAAGCGCATTTCATCGTACCTCAGGCGAACCCGCACAGATTAGCGCCAGACGGTGCTTGACGCGATAGCGTGGCTGTCATTCCACTCATGATTCGATGTCATTGATTCGTTCAGACAGGTAGGCGTTTCCCGACACCGGCACATGAATTCAAACGGTGTTTCGCGTTAGCATGTCACGCATTAATGCAGAACAAGGGAATCTCAGATGCCATTCGACGAGCGCATGCTGAACGGCATGGGCGTGCTGACGGCGATCGTCGACTGCGGCAGTTTTGCCGCGGCCGGCGAGGCGCTCGACATGTCGCAATCGGGGGTCAGCCGTTCGGTTGCGCGACTCGAAGCACGCCTCGGCATCCGGCTATTCGACCGCACCACCCGCTCCGTCACACTGACCGACGAGGGCCGGCGTTTTTATGAACAGATCGTGCCGCTGCTCGGTGGACTCGAGGAAGCGGCCGCTTCCGCGGCGCAGGGCGCGACTGCGGTTCGTGGACGGTTGCGCGTGAACATGGACCCGTTCTTCTCGCGTCTTGTTCTGGGGCCGAGGCTTGGCGGCTTCATCGACAAGCATGCCGATCTGCAACTCGAGTTGATCACGCGCGATCAGTTAGGCGATCTGGTCTCCGACGGATTCGATCTGGCGATCCGCTTCGGCGATCCGCCGGTTTCGACGCTGATCGCGCGCAAGCTGCTCGACACGCGGATCATGACCGTCGCCGCGCCGTCGTATCTGAAGAAACATGGCCATCCGGCGAGCCCGGCAGAACTCGAAAACGGCAAGCACGTGTGCATCAAATTCCGTGATCCGCTGACCGGTTACCCGTTCAGTTGGGAGTTTCATCGCGGACGCAAGAAGATGGTGATCACGCCGCAAGGCCGCCTGACCGTGAACGACGTCGGCACCTTGCATAGCGTGTGCGCCGCGGGCCAGGGCATCGCGCAGATTCTCGCGCTCGGCGCCGAGCCGTTGCTTGCCAACGGCAAACTGATCGAACTGTTTCCCGACTGGGGCGACGAAGTTTATCCGCTGTATGCGCTCTATCCTTCCCGACATCATCCGCCGGCTAAAGTGCGGGCATTCTTCGACTTTATCGTTTCGCTGACTGGAGGCCCGGCACGCGAAACGGTCGTTTGAGTCGCGCGCCGACACTCGCGATGCCCCGGAACAAGCGGGCGGAAGTCGTGCGTTTATCGGCGTAGAGCGTGACTTCGCATCCTGTACGGTAGCGTGCAGACAGGGGCTCGCGGCGCGCGCATGCTGTGTGAAGGCGATCACAGCACGTACGGGAAACACCTATGTCGAACTACCCATTCGAGAGCGAGCTCGCTCACCTCGAACAGATTATTCCGTTTCTCATGACGGCGCCGCCGTTGGGCCTGCCCTACTGGCGACGCCGGATTCTCTCCTTGTCGCCTGATGAAGCACGCTTGCCGCCCGGCACCTTGCAGCGTATCGGCAGATTAATGGACGTATTCGAAACGATCGAACACAAGGCGTCGCCGGAGGCCGGAAGCCCTGCAGCGATACGTTGACGGCGCTGCACTGGCGGTGGGTGACGCACAGATATTCGCCCGCGGGCTCGTTAGATAGCCTGCAACGCCGGCAGCAGCCGGTCGAATTCGCGTTTGACCACCGCGTAGCATTCGCACACGTGGGCTTCCAGACCGGGCCGGTCAAGCACGGTGATATGACCGTGCCCATAGCGGATCAAGCCGGCGTTCTGCAGTTTCAGCGCTGCCGCGGTGACGCCGGAGCGGCGCACGCCGAGCATATTGGCGATGAGTTCCTGAGTCATGCGTAGTTCATTCGACGGCAGCCGGTCGATGCTGAGCAGCAGCCAGCGGCACAATTGCTGGTCGATCGAATGATGGCGATTGCATACCGCGGTCTGCGCCATTTGCGTGATGAGCGCCTGCGTGTAGCGCAGCAGAAGGCGTTGCATCGGTCCCGCGCGATTGAACTCGTCTTTCAGCATGCGTGCATTGAGGCGCCAGGCGCGGCCCGCGCTTTGCACGATCGCGCGGCTTGGCGTGGTCTCTCCGCCCATGAATAGCGACACGCCGACGATGCCTTCATGTCCCACGATGGCGATTTCCGCCGATGCGCCGTCTTCCATCACATAGAGCAGTGAAATGATCGAGGTCGTGGGGAAATAGACGTGCTCGAGTTGGCCGCCCGATTCGTAGATGACTTCGCCAAGTGGCAATTCGACTTCGACCAGATACGGTTCGATGCGTGCCCATTCCGCCGCGGGCAACACCGCCAACAGATGATTCGCTTTTGGGTCACCCTTGTCCATTGGTGGCTCCTTGCTCGGTTGCAGACGCGCGCGCGGCGCGGCGATGCATTGATCATGAGAAACGGCGCAGGCACCCGTTTCGTTGCAACGATGATTATGAGCCGCGGTCCGCGGGCGCGGAATCGGGTAAAGCGCCCGGTTAGCCGGTACCGGCCATTGCAATGGGCGCGGTCAAAAAAAACCGGCTTTACGCCGGTTATTTTCGTTCCGAGTGTCTAAAGAGCGGCGGGCTTCTTTCTCAGCGTCAAGAAGCGACGCGTTTGCATCATTGTGCTCTTTGCGCCCAGCCACTTCGTGACGTGCTTGACCCATTGCTTCGGTGCGGCCTGGTCGCCCGGCTGAACGGGCTGTGGAGCGATCGAGGTGGGTGCGATGGGCACCGCGTGGGCGGTCGAATTGTCGATTTCGGCGAGGCGTGCTGCTTCACGGCGTCGTTTGCTATCGGCGATTTCTTCCAGATTGACCTGGTCATCATCCATGCTGAAACTCCCGCGACGAAGCGAGGCAAGGCGCCGGTGGGCGCCGCGCTGCTTCGGCTGTGGAACAAGGCGGCGCACGGCAGGTCCGGTTGGACGTGCCGCGCCGCGCTGTCTGTATCAAGAAATCGTGTAGCGGTTTTGCGGACCGCCGACGTACAGGCCGCGAGCAAGTGTGAGAATTTGCTCACGATGACGGTCGAAGGCTGCCAGCACTGCCGGTTCGTCGGAGCCTGCACTTGGGCTCAGATTCGAAATGACCGAATTGTTGACGGTGAAGGCGATTTCGCGTGCGTTGTCATAGCCCCAGAAATTGACGCAATGACGGAAGGCGTCGTAGCTGCGGCTAGGGTTCGGGAAGTTGAGGGACATGTTGGGCTCCCGGGGTTCTTTTTCTTCTTCACGGTGCGCTGAATGAGGGGCGCGGTCAAGGGGTTTTTGTGTTTTGCCCCCGTACGGGGGTGGGGTTTTGCCTGCGGCGTTGGCCTTTCCTTGAGCTGGCCAAAATCAATCAAATGCAAAAAAGCCGGATCAAGGAAAGACCCCAACAGCGACCTTCACGCCCTGCACCGCACGAATGCAACCCACCCACGTTCGGCACCTGCCACCCCAACCCGTGAGAATGAGCCCCGTCAGGTCCGCCTCTTGCTCTCTCATACATGTTCTTAAACCAGGAGCACGCCATGACCGAAACAAAAGACAATCAACCTGGCAAGCCAGCCGACATCGAGCATCCACAGCCCGCCACCCACAGCGACAACGAGAAAAGCAAACTGCCGGAACGCAAAGACGAAGGGCGCGATCAGTCACCAGCGGACCATCCCGGCAAGAAACCGGGAGAGGGCGAACCGTCAGTCGGTTGAAAATATCAGGTGCCCGCCCCGAGCGGCTTTGCCGCGTTTTTCGCACCAAAGCCGCACAAATTTCCCCTTCGAACTCCTTTCACGACGCTGACATTTTTTCCGAATTTTTACGAATTATTTTTTTCCTGTAATGGACTATTTTGCTGCATGCAGCAATGTGTGCGCATAGCGAAACCGGCTGCATCCTTAACTGAATCAGAAAGGAGACGCCGTGTTTACCTCGCCTATCCCCTCCTCTGAATCCCGTTCTTCCCCCAAGGTTTCTATTTGTCTGCCGACCTGCCATCGGCCTGAACTGATCGTCGAGTGCATCAATTCGTGCCTCGCGCAGACGTACGGCAACCTGGAGATCGTGATCGGAGACGATTCAAAAGATGAGCGCACGCAGCAGTTGATCGCAGCACGCTATCCGAACGAGCCACGCATCCGCTATGCAATGAACCGGCCGTCGCTCGGCCAGGCGCGTAATGTCGCAAGCCTGTTCGAGCGGGCGAGCGGTGACAAGATCCTGCTGATTCACGATGACGACTTTCTCACGACCGACGGCATCGAAAAGCTGGTGTCGCTATGGAAGCTTCATCCGCAACTCGAAGTGGCATTCGCCGACCAATACGAGGCCGATCACACCGGCGCCGTCGACGTCGGCGCCAGCACGCGCCTGAACACGGCGTTTCGACGCACGAGAGACGCGGAAGGTTTGCAACCGTTGCCGGGTAGAGCCGGCTTGATCCAGATGTTCCCCAACAACGGCTGGATGGCGAATGCCGAACTCGTGAAACGGATCGGTTACAAGGAACAGTACGGCATGTGCTGCGATTTCGTGTTCGGCACCGAACTCTGTCTCGCCGCGCGTGAGGTGTTCTATCTCCACGAATACGTCTCGGTCTATCGCAAGACGGCGACCTCGATCTCGCACAGCACGCGTGGCACGACCGTCGCGGCGACCGTCAGCGCTTATGCCTTTGTGCAAACCCTGAAACTGCCGCCGCAACTGGAATCGTCACGCAAGTTGGCATTGCACCGGCTCGTGCCGATCGTCGTTTCGGTCTACGCGAAGAATCGCGAGCCGCTGCTCGGCTTGAAGATCGCGCTCACCCATCTGTTCGCCTACGACTATGGCTTCAGCATGCGGCTCTATTACCACCTGCTTATGCTCTCGCGGGCAGCCGTGAGCATGCGGCAGCGCAGTGCGGTGGCCGCGGTAGTCGCGGCAGCGCCCGCTGTTATAGCCGAGCCGGCGGCCGCTGTGACAGAGCTCGTCTCGGACCTCGTCACCGATCGATCCGAATTGATCTGACGCCGCCGCAACCGAACGCGCGCCCCCCCATTCCTTTGGCGCGGCCTGCTTTGTGAGCCCGATCGCCGGACTCGTACGGCTGCGGGTTTAAGCTATATCGGCTGGTCGCCGGTTCATTAGTCGCGGTTCATTAGTCGCGGTTCGTTATTCCCTGTTCGCCGGTCGATCAGTCGCCAGACCATGCCTCAGTGGCGGCCGGCACAAGCGGCGGCCGCACACCGCGCTTACGCCGCGTCAACGCATAAGTAGCGACGCGGTCAAGCGCCGTGCACAACACCAGATAGATGAAGCCGACGAACAAAAAAATTTGCGCCGGATACACCATCAGGCGATTGCTGATCTGCGTCGCGACGAACGACAACTCGCCGACACCGACGATATACGCAAGCGACGTGTCCTTCACCAGCGATACCCATTGATTCACGAACGAAGGCGCCATGATGCGCATCGCCTGCGGCAGCATCACGTAGCGCAGTGCTTGCATCCGTGTGAGGCCGAGCGACAGCCCGGCTTGCCACTGACCGTCGCCGACCGCGCGAATGCCCGCGTGCACCGAATGCGCGAGATAGGCGCCACCGATCAGCGAGAGCGCGCAGACGACCGTCGCGAGTCCGGGTACATCGACATGGAAGAGCATCGGCAACAAGAAATAGGTCCAGAAAATCAGCATCAACACGGGAATCGCCCGGAAGAAGCCGATGACAAGTAGCAAGGGCACGCGAGCGATGCGCCCCGCCATTGCCAGCGCAATGCCACCCGCGAGACCGAGCACCGCCGACGCAAGCGCGGAACACAACGCCAGCATCAACGTGAGCGCCGCGCCGCCGAGCGGTCCTTGCGGAAATGCGCCGACCAGCAGGTACGGCAGATTATGGGTGAACAGCGTCCATGTCATGGTCAGCGCCTCGCGAATGTGCGGTCGCGCTCACGCGTATGCGCCACCGTATGCGAGACGGCCTCGATCACCGCGACGGCGACGATATACAACACGGTTGCCACACCGAATGCCTCAAACGTTTTGAAGGTCTCCGTCTCGACCTGACGCGACGCATACGACAATTCGGCAAGACCGATCGCCATGGTCAGCGACGAATTCTTCACGAGATTCATGTACTGGCCGAAGAGCGGCGGCAGAGAAATACGCACGGCTTGCGGCAAGACGACATAACGGAACGCCTGCAACGGCGTGAGACCAAGCGCCGCAGCCGCGGCATGCTGACCGGCAGGCACGCCGCGCAAACCCGCCTGGAACTCTTCGGTAATAAACGCCGCCGTGTAGCACGTGAGTCCGATCCACCCGGCGACAAATTCGAACGACGGCCAGCGCAATGCATATGCACCGATGTGCAGGCCATGCGGCGTGTTCAGCCATTGCATCAACGCGTCAGGCATCAGCGTGGCCGCGCCGAAATACCAGAAGAACAGTTGCACCAGCAACGGCGTATTGCGAAACGCCAGCACGTAGGTGGCCGTCGCGCGACGCAGCCAACGATATCGGGCATGGCGCGCGATCGCCAGCACGAAGCCGAATGCGGTGGCCGCGAGCGCCACCGTCAACGCAAGACCGACAGTGACACCGAAGCCTTGCCACAGCCACATCAGATACTTGGGAGCGAGCCACGCTTGCATCGTTAAACCTGCATCTTTAAACCTGCTTCTTTCGACAACGCCGACGGGCACGTTGCCAAGGTGCCCGTTCACTCCTGACTGCTACAACGACATGGCGATCAGGTCTTGTCGCCGATCCTGAAGATGCGCGCCAGCGGTGTTTTCGTTTGCGGACCGAACCAGCGGTTGTAGATCTTCGCGGCCGAGCCGTCGGCTTCCAGTCCCTTCAGCGTGTCGTTCACGAAGCCGACGAGGCGCGTCTCGCCCTTCGGGATCCCAACGCCCATGTAGTCGTTCGAAATCGTGAAGGCGGGAATCTCGTAGTTCTGTTTGTCCGGCACATTGGCGAGCAGGCCGACCAGCTTCGGACCGTCCTGCGTGATCGCCTGCACGTTGCCCGCGCGCAAAGCCGCGAACGCGAACGGCGTGTCGTCGTACGCAACGATCGTGGCTTGCGGGAATTTTTCGCGCAGCGTGATCTCGTTGGTGGTGCCCTTGTCGGCGCCCACTCGCAGGCTGTTGACCTGGTCCGCCGACTTCAGCACACCCTTCTTCGCCAGAAACTGCTGGCCCGACGAGAAATACGGAATGCTGAAATCGACCTGTTTGGCGCGCTCGTCGGTGATCGTGAAGTTGGCGAGCACCAGGTCCACTTTCTTCGACGTGAGAAACGGAATGCGGTTGGCCGGATTGGTCGGTTGCAGTTCGAGCTTCACGCCGAGCTTGTCGGCGAGTGCCTGCGCGTAGTCGACGTCGAGGCCGACGATGTGGTTGCTGGATGCGTCGACGTAGCCGAACGGCGGGTTGCTGTCGAAGGTCGCGACGCGCAACACACCGGCTTTCCTGATGTCATCGAGACGGTCAGCGTGGGCGAGCCCCGATACCGTCATCGAGAGTCCCGTGATTGTCATTAACCAGGCAGCGAGTATTTTCGATTTCATTTTTATGGATCTCTTTGTCCGTATACGGTGCGGATGCAATGTTTCAGAAACAGATGCGTATGGGCCGGTATCCGTTGCGACCGCGCATCGCAACGGCGAGGTCCAACCGACGGCTACGCATGGGCGCCACATTAGCAGCGGCCCGGCGCGTACTGAACCAAGAAATGCTCCTGTAATAAGCGTGTTTTCTGCTAAGCATCGGCTGATTTGCAAACGCGTATTTGTCGTTTGGTCTTGCGCATGCGGCTGATTAGGATGGACCTCGAAGCGTCATCAGCCCGGAGGTTGACCCCATGTCCGACAGTGCCTGTTTCAAGCCGCGTGTGATCGAGCCGGTCGCCGTCAATCAGCCTGAAGGATTGGGGCTTGCCGTGGAGTTATGGCTTGCGCACCCCGTCGAAGGCATTGCGGGGCGCGCCGTGCAGATTCATTTACGCAGCGATGCGAAGATGGCGCAAGCCGAGGCACTGCGCGATCTGCTGCATGTGCTGGGAACGGAGATTGTGGTGGCTTGAGGGTGTGGTTTGCAGCTGGCTTGCCGTGCTACCGTGCTACCGTGCTTGCCGTGCTAGTCGTGCTAGTCGTGCTTGCCGTGCTTGCCGTGCTTGCTTGCGCTGATGCGACAAAAAACGGCGGCCGGGTTGCCCCTGGCCGCCGTTCTCACGCAGCGCTCATGCGCGCTGTTCGAGCGTGTCGCCGGCGCTCAAGGCTCGTGACGCAGATACCCTTCTTTCGAGGGATCGCGCATGCGCAACGACACGATGCCGGCGATCGCGCACAGCACGGTCACGTACCAGTAGAACATCGACTCGTTACCCACCGACTTCAGCCACAGCGCGACGTATTCCGCCGAGCCACCGAAGATCGCATTGGCCACCGCATACGACAATCCCACACCGAGGGCGCGCACTTCCGGCGGGAACATTTCGGCCTTGATCAGACCGCTGATCGACGTATAGAAGCTGACGATCGCCAGCGCCACGACGACGAGGCCAAACGCCGCATACGGGCTCGTCACGTCTTTCAGGGCGTGCAACAGCGGCACCGTACCGATGGTCGCGAAGAAGCCGAAGAACAGCATCGAACGACGGCGGCCGATGCGGTCCGACAACGCGCCGAACGCCGGTTGCATCAGCATGTAGACGAACAGCGCCGCGGTCATCACGCTGCTGGCCGTCTTGGCATGCATGCCGGCTGTGTTGACCAGATACTTCTGCATGTACGTGGTGAACGTGTAGAAAATCAGCGACCCGCCGGCCGTGAAGCCGAGCACTGTCGCAAACGCGCCCTTGTGCAACCACAAGCCGCGCAGCGTGCCGGCCTCCTTGCGTTGGCGTGTTTCAGCCGTGGTGGTTTCTTCGAGCGATTTGCGCAGATACAACGCGACCAGCGCGGCCAATGCACCGATCACGAACGGCACGCGCCAGCCCCACGCTTTCAGTTCTTCGGTAGAGAGGGTTTGTTGCAGGATCACCAGCACCAGCAGCGCGCACAACTGGCCGCCGATCAGCGTGACGTACTGGAACGACGCGAAGAAACCGCGGCGGCCCTTGAGCGCGACTTCACTCATATAGGTGGCGCTGGTGCCGTACTCACCGCCGACCGACAAGCCCTGGAACAGGCGCGC
>NZ_JAXDPY010000351.1:0-5315 GCF_034668105.1 Paraburkholderia sp.
CGCTGAACCGCTGAACCGCTCAACCGCTCAACCGCTGAACCGCTGAACCGCTGAACCGCTCAACCGCTCAACCGCTCAACCGCTCAACCGCTCAACCGCTCAACCGCTCAACTGCTCAACCGCTCAACCGCTCAACCGGTCGCGCCAACTCCACCCGCTTCGCACACATGGCCTAGAGCTCGCGTCAACGCGCTCGAGCGGGCCGAGTCGTAGCGTGTCAGTGATTTCCAGTTAGCCAGTGATTGCGCAACGCGCGACGGACAATCCTGCGCGGCGCGCAGCGGTTGCACACGCGCGAGCCCGGCCACGAGTGATTGCGTCAATCGGTCCAGCTGTGGCCTCGTGCTGGCGGCCAGATCGGGTGCAGGGCCTTCGGGCGGCCGCGTGCTGCGCCAACTGGCGAACAGTGCGTTTTGCACGTCCTTGCTCGCGTCGATCTGATCCTGGAAGAAGGCACGTGCAAATGCCGGATCGACATTTGCAGCTACAGCACGCTTTTCGACATCGGCGAGCAATGCATTCTCACGTGGCGTATCCGTAATTGCCTGATGGTTGGCCCACTTCCAGCGCGCAACGGGCTCCGCCAGAGCGAGGCGCTGTGAAGCCAGCGCTATCAGATTGGTGAGCGCGGTGTCGTCGCCGTCCGCGGCGGAGGCGGGCGCGAGCACAAGCGCGGTAAACAACGCGAGCGCGCATGACGCTCCAAAGCGATACGAGCGATTCATCGAGGGCAGGAGTGGCCGATCGGCCGCGGAAGAAAAACCAGAAGAATAGACGATGTGCCGGGCGAGCGGGCGCTTAAAGCGATCGCCCACGAAATGCACAGCTTTAAGGCCGATCGTAAGGGCGCGCGCAATCGAACGCCTGGCAATGACCAAGCGCCGCAGCGCTCAAATAACCCCCGCTCGCGTTACGACGGGCACGCAAGACAATTGTTGAGGCGCGTGTGAACCTGCCCCCCGCGCCAGACGCGCGGGCGCCGATGCTGCATCGCCATTGCACACTTACTTCGAGTCGCACGACTTGCGTTGTTCGTCGAAAAATGCGCGAACGTGTTCGGGGAGTTCAGCACCCAGAAACTCGACGCCAGCGGGTTCCGGATCCGGACTAAAAACTTTATCCGGGGTCGGAATTTTCGTTGGTTTGGCATCCATGATCATTCTCCTTTACAAACCGATTATCTGCCTCGGTCCCCGTTTTGCACCAGAGCCCGATGCGGCTCACATGTTGTGTGTTGCTTTATCGGTACAGGCTCCCATGGAGCAGCATGTTTCAACACAATTTATCGGTTGGTTGCGTATAGCAGTGTTCGCCGCCAATCAAAACAGTCCGATATCCTCCGCTGTTCCCGTCTCAGCCTTGTCCCGCGCCTCTTTCGCGCATTATCTCTGTTGCATCACAGCAGCTTCTGTTCATATATGCCGATATAACAAATCACCGGGGCTTTTGTGCAGTGCCGCATCGGAAGGATTTTCTCTGAGTTAGGCCGAACGTTCGTTAATTACCGAACGGTTCAGTGCCTAGTTTCAGCCCCGAATTATTTGTAAACGAACGATTGCGCGAATTCGTTGACGAGCAGGCATACTTTTTAAATTTTTTTGCAAATAAAAGAGCGCTGCGTTCTAGACGAAACGCCGCGCTCTTCGTCGCCGATTTTTGGGCATTAGGGGAGAAGCGCGGCGGCCGGTACGCCTCGCGCGGCTTCTATTTCACGCCGCCAGCCGTTGCCTCAGATAGCTGGCCGTGCGGCTTTCGCTGGCACGTGCCACTTCAGCCGGCGTACCGCTTGCCACGATCGTGCCACCGGCGTCGCCCGCGCCCGGTCCGACGTCGATAACCCAGTCGCTCTGAGCGGCGACCCGCATGTCGTGTTCGACCACCACCACCGTATTGCCTGCATCGACGAGTCCCTGGAGTTGCACCATCAGCCGGTCTACGTCGACGGGATGCAAACCGGTGGTCGGTTCGTCGAGGATGTACAGCGTGTCGCCACGCTGCGCGCGCTGCAGTTCGGTGGCGAGCTTGATGCGCTGCGCTTCGCCGCCCGACAGTTCGGTGGCCGGTTGGCCGAGCCGCAAATAGCCGAGGCCGATGTCGCGCAACACCTTCAGTGCGCGCATCACGCCGGCTTCGTCGGCGAAGAAATCGCAGGCGGCGTCGACGGTCAGGTCGAGCACTTCGGCGATGTTTTTATCGCGCCACGCGATTTCCAGTGTCTGCGGGTTATAGCGGGTGCCGTGGCAGGTCGAGCAGGGTGCGTAGACACTCGGCAGAAACAGCAACTCTACGCTCACGAAGCCTTCGCCCTCGCAAGTCGGGCAGCGGCCTTGCGCGACGTTGAACGAGAAGCGGCCCGCACTGTAGCGGCGCTTGCGTGCGAGCGGCGTGTCGGCGAACAGTTTGCGCACAGTATCGAACAGGCCCGTGTACGTGGCGAGATTCGAGCGCGGAGTGCGGCCGATCGGCTTCTGATCGACGCGCACGAGACGGCGCAGGGAATCCATGCCTTCGGCGATGTGGCCGCCGGTCGGCATCGTTTCGGAGGCGAAGAGCGGGTCCTGTTCGTCATCGTCCGGACCTTCCATGATCCGTCCCAGGCGGGTTGCGACCAGTTCCGGCAGCGCCTGGCTCACGAGGCTCGATTTGCCGGAGCCCGATACGCCCGTGACGGTCGTGAAGCAGCCGAGCGGAAACGCCACGTCGAGCCCACGCAGATTGTTGCGCGTGATTTTGGTCAGGCGCAGCCAGCCGCCAGGCGAGCGCGGCGTGCGGTCGACGGGCGCGGGCGGCGCGAACAGATGCCGGCGCGTTTGCGACGCTTCGACCTTGGCGAGTCCAGCGGGCGGCCCGCTATAGACCACGTGACCGCCTGCTTCGCCGGCCGCGGGACCGACATCGACCAGCCAGTCGGCGCGCCGCATCATCTCCAGATCATGTTCGACGACGAACAGCGAATTGCCCGCGGCCTTCAGTCCCTGTAGCGCGACAAAGAGCGCTTCACCATCGGCGGGGTGCAAGCCGGCCGACGGTTCGTCGAGCACATACACGACGCCGAACAACTGCGACGACAACTGCGTGGCCAGTCTCAAGCGCTGCAGCTCACCTGATGACAGCGTCGGCGTGCTGCGCTCCAGTGCGAGGTAGCCGAGGCCGAGATCGATCAGCGTCGTCAGGCGCTCGAGCAGTTCGGCTGAAATGCGCTGCGCGGCGACGCGTTTCTCCGCGGAGAGATTTGGCGTGCGCCGCACATCGGGCGACGCTTTGTGCGCCGAGCCGCCCGCGGCGACCCGTTTGTCGACGGCGTCGCGCATCGCATGCCTGCTGAGCACGCTGCCTTTGCAGTCGGCGCCCGTCGCCGCATCGGGCCATTCGCCGCGCGCGATCGGTTCGAGAAGGGCGGCGAGCCGGGCGAGCGGCAACTGCGCGAATTCGCCGATGTCGAGACCGGCGAACTTCACCGAGAGTGCTTCTTTCTTGAGCCGTTTGCCATGGCAAGTCGGACAGAGGCTGCCGACCATGTACCGCGACACGCGCTTTTTCATCAGCGCGCTTTGGGTGTTCGCGAACGTGTGCAGCACGTAGCGGCGCGCGCCGGAGAAGGTGCCCATATAGCTGGGCTCTTCCTTGCGCTTGAGCGCGGCGCGTGTTTCCTTCGGTGTCAGGCCGGCGTAGACAGGCACGCTCGGTTGTTCGTCGGTGAAGAGAATCCAGTCGCGATCTTTCTTCGGCAAGTCGCGCCACGGCGTATCGACGTCGTAGCCCATCGTCACGAGGATGTCGCGCAGATTCTGTCCGTGCCATGCGGGCGGCCACGCGGCGATCGCGCGCTCGCGGATCGTCAGGGAGTCGTCCGGCACCATCGATTTCTCGGTGACTTCGTACACGCGGCCAAGCCCGTGACAAGTGGGGCAGGCGCCTTGTACCGTGTTCGGCGAAAAGTCTTCGGCGAACAACATCGGTTGCTTTGGCGGATAGTCACCGGTGCGCGAGTACAGCATGCGCACGAGAGTGGAAAGCGTCGTCACACTGCCGACCGTTGAACGTGCGCTCGGCGTACCGCGCTGCTGCTGCAACGCGACTGCGGGCGGCAGACCTTCGATCGAGTCGACTTCGGGCACGCCCACCTGGTCGATCAGGCGCCGCGCATAGGGTGCGACCGACTCGAAGTAGCGCCGCTGCGCTTCGGCGTAGAGCGTACCGAACGCCAGCGACGATTTGCCCGAACCGGAAACGCCGGTGAACACGACCAGCGCGTCGCGCGGAATCTGCACGTCGATGTTTTTAAGGTTGTGCTCGCGGGCGCCGCGCACGCGGACGAAGCCGGCGGGGGCCGGCGAACCGGATTCGGTCGGGGTCGAGCGGGGCTTGTTGCGGATGGCGTCCATGTCGAAGAATAGTGGATAGGCGTGATACCGGGACAGCCGGGCGAACGTACGTAAGGCCGCACGGAACATGCCCGGCGAAGTAGGGCGACAGGCCGATCGATGCGCAAGTTGCCTATCATTGAAGCAATCCGCGGCGCACGGTGCGGTGGATAACGGACGCGCCGCGTCTGGCGCGGAAGATGACAGTCTTCGCCCTTCAGAGAGTTCGTCATGGAAAACGCTGTCTACTGGAAAGGACGCCAGGTCGGAATCGAGTGTGCCGGCCGGATTTTGTGGTTTTCGTCAGCGCCGCGGGAAGCGGTTGTGGCTTATAGCACTGAGCGGGCCGAGAGCAAGGTGATCGTTGAAGACACAGTGGTCGCTCGCAATCTTGGGATGACCGCGCGATGCGACCGGTTGGATTTTCGCGGATGAGCTCAGGCTGTAGCGGTGGGTGAAAGCCGCAGCGGAAAGCAAAAAGCCCAGTCACGAGGACTGGGCTTTTTGTTTGAATCTTGTGGTGCCGGAAAGAGGAATCGAACCCCCGACCTTCGCATTACGAATGCGCTGCTCTACCGTCTGAGCTATTCCGGCATCAGGAGAAACAAGATTATAGAGACAGGTCGGGGCAGTTGGCAAGCCCCTTTATCAAACTTTTTCCGCTCGTTGTTCCGCCGTTTCTTCCTCGTGGTATCGCGTCACGCGTTCCACCTCGTTTTTCGACCCGAGGAAGACCGCCACACGCTCGTGCAGGCTCTTGGGCTCGACATCGAGAATGCGCTGCTTGCCGTTCGTCGCAGCGCCGCCCGCCTGCTCGACGATGAATGACATCGGATTCGCTTCGTACATCAGCCGCAGCTTGCCCGGCTTGTCCGGCGTGCGCTTGTCGGCCGGGTACATGAAGATGCCGCCGCGACTCAGGATGCGATGCACGTCCGCCACCATCGATGC
>NZ_JAXDPY010000352.1:0-9604 GCF_034668105.1 Paraburkholderia sp.
ACAAAGGACATTGAGTCTCCAAAGCTTGATAGTTCTAGGTGTACGCCGTCCCGATGGGGCGACGGCCCGGCGCCCGCAAATGCAGATTCCGTGCCACGCGCGCCGCAGCGGCCTGCCGGTTGATTCCGCAGGCCAAAGTTCGAAACGTGATGAGCCCGATTGTACCCATATGTCTCTAAAACGGGACGTTAATCACCTGAACATCGGCCGAATTGAGGTTAAACCCTTGTCTGTAGAGCTTGCTGGCGATCTCACCGATGAGATAAGCTTGTCTACGAAATGAGACATACATAAATAAAACAGTAGCCGGAGACAGCGACACCATGATGAACGACTGGGCGGGCCTTCCTGCCACCTACGGCGACGTGTTGCGCCGGGCGTTGGATTCACTCTTCCGTACGTTCGAAAATTCCAGCGAAGGCACCTTCATCGTCGACGCCGAGGCACGCGTCGTCTGGATCAACAAGCGCTATGCGGCGCGCTTCGGCTTTTCGGACCCGGAGCAGGCGATCGGCCGGGATTGCGAGGAGGTGATTCCCAACAGCCTGATGCGCGAGGTCGTGAAGACCGGCAAACCGATTCTGCTCGACATCCTCGAAACGGACCGCGAGCCGTTGGTCGTGACCCGGTTGCCGCTGAAAGACGATGCGGGCGAAACGGTCGGCGCGGTGGGTTTCGCGCTGTTCGACGAGTTGAAGGCGCTGACGCCGCTTTTTTCCCACTACTCACGCGTGCAAGCCGAGTTGATCGCGACGCGCCAGTCGCTCGCGCAAGCAAGACGGGCGAAGTACACGTTTGGCAGTTTCGTCGGCACGAGCGCGGCCAGTCTCGAAGTGAAGCGCCAGGCGCGCCGCGCGGCGCAACTCGAATCGCCGGTGTTGTTGCTCGGCGAAACCGGCACGGGCAAGGAATTGCTCGCGCATGCCATTCACGGCGGCTCGGCGCGGGCAAATCAGCCGCTCGTGACCGTCAACGTCGCGGCGATTCCGGATACCTTGCTCGAAGTTGAATTCTTCGGCGCCGCGCCCGGCGCCTATACGGGCGCCGACCGCAAGGGGCGCGTCGGCAAGTTCGAGCTCGCGAACGGCGGCACGCTGTTTCTCGACGAAATCGGCGACATGCCGCTGCCATTGCAGGGCAAGCTGCTGCGCGTGCTGCAGGAGAAGGAATTCGAGCCGCTTGGCTCGAACCGGATCGTGCGCGCGGATGTGCGGATCATCGCGGCGACGTCGGCCGATTTGCCGGCGCTCGTCGCGGCGGGGCGTTTTCGCGCAGACCTGTTCTATCGGCTGAACGTGCTGACGATCCAGGCGCCGGCGCTGCGCGAGCGTTCGTCGGATATTGAAGCGCTGGCCTACGCCATGCTCGAGGACCTGTCGACGCAAGCGCGCGGCACCAGTCACTTCGAATTGCAGGACGATGCGTTGCGGCTGCTGTGTGCCTACGGATGGCCCGGCAATGTGCGCGAGTTGCGCAACACGCTGGAGCGGGCGGTGATGCTCTCGGACAGCGAGCGAATCGACGCACGGGCGTTGGCGCCGTTCATGGGTCCGGGACAGGGCGGCGGCCTTCGTCCGCAGGTACCGGGCGCGCTCTCCGGCGCGCACGCTTCAGGCGCGGCTGCTGAGGCGCGCGAGGCGGCGTCATGGAGCGACGCCATGGCGGCGTTCGAAAAGCGCTTCCTGAGCGACGCGTTGCGCGCCCACGGCGGACGCGTGATCGAGACCGCCGCGCAGATCGGTATGGGCCGCGCGACGCTCTACAAGAAGATCGCGGCATACGGTATCGAGATATGACGACGTCGAGCGAGATCAAATGACGCAGTGCAATTGCCGCGTGGCACAATCGCGTGATCGAAAAACAAGACGTGATCGGGGTTTCAAATGAAACGCAGTCTCTTCTCTTTCGCGCGCCGGGCCTGTGCCGCGCTGGCGCTTCCCGCACTCGCCATGCTGGGCGGCTGCAGCAGCAGCGCACCGCTGTTTCTGCCGGACGGGCGGCAGACCACGCTGGTTCAATGTCCGGCCGGCTCCGACTCGTGCTCGCAGCAGGCAAGCGCGGGGTGCGGCGGCGCTTTCGACGTGGTGCGCCAGTCCAGCGACAACGGCACACTCAGCCTCATTTACGCCTGCCGGACGAAATGACGTCGCGCCAGCCCACGGTTGGCGTTAGTCAGAGAATTATCAACTTCCTTTCTTTACCCCAGCTCGGCCAGGCCGGCCGGCGTCCGTCCCTCTTAGCGCGGATTTTATTTGACTGGCCGAATCCGACCTACGGCTGGCCGCTGTCACGCAATAAGCCCATGGTCGTCATCACTATCTGCGTCCAATGTGCATCTACTGAAACGGCTATGATCCATATTGAATATTTGCCGTGCTGCTTCGATATTTATTTTGCTTTTACTGTTTGAGCCGATGAACGGATGCGCTTGTCTAGCCGTTAGGCCGAGTCCGTGCGCCACCTAACGGAACGCGAAGATTCTTCGCAGTATCGTCTTCTGGCCGGCTCGAATTAAACCTATACGAAGAATTTGCCGGCTTGCGGCAGGACGCATTAGCCGCTCAAGAAAGATTTTCCGTTTGAGAGACTGCACGGCGTAATTGCGGCACGTTTCATGCTGTTTAAACGAGTTCAATGAGTAATTCCGGGGAAAACAATGAATCACCGCCAACTCGAAAAAGATATCGAGCATCTTGAACATGTAATTTCGCATATCTCCGCTGAAGACCGTATTCCGCTGTCATATTGGCGCAACCGCATTGAGTCGGTGTCCGGGGCGGTACTGGTTCCCGCGCAAGCCAGTCGCGTCAAACGGCTTAACGCAGCCCTTTCGGCCCTGGAGGCGCGGCAGAAAGCCTGACCGTCCCTCTGGAAGGAAGATGACGTGTACCTTCTGATCGGGTAACGTTCGCTGCAAAAATAAGGGAACGTAACGCCTACCGACTCAGGAGGAACATGCAACCAGCAGGACTTTCAGCAACACGGCTCTCAGCGCTCACGAACGCCATGCAGGGCTATGTGGAGCGCGGCGAAGTGGCAGGCGTCGTTTCGCTGGTCTGGCGGCGCGGCGAAATCGGCTATTTCGAGCCGCTCGGCTTGCGCGACGAAGCCGCGCAATTGCCGATGGAACGCGACACGCTGTTTCGCATCGCGTCCATGACCAAACCGGTGACGAGTGCGGCGATCCTGATGCTGATCGAAGAGGACCGGCTCGCACTCGACACGCCGATCTCCTTGTGGCTGCCGGAACTGGCAGCGCCCTCCGTGCTGCGCGACCCCACCGGCCCGCTCGACGAAACCGACCCGGTCAGAGCGCCGCTTACCGTGCTCGATCTGCTGACGCATCGCGCCGGCTACGCCTACCACTTCACGGCCACCGGTCCGTTGGCCGAAGCTTATGCGGCTGCCTTCAACGGTATTGAAGCGCACGGAGATGCCAGTGCGTGGCTGACGCGTATAGCGGGTTTGCCATTGATGTTTCAGCCCGGCTCGCGCTGGCACTACGGCATCGCGACCGACATCCTCGGCGTGCTGATCGAGCGCGTAACCGGCATGCGGCTCGGCGAGTTCTTCCGCACGCGGATCTTCGAACCGCTCGGCATGCGCGACACAGCGTTCTGGGTGCCCGGCGCGCAGCTGACGCGCTTGGCGACGGCTTATGGCGTCGAGCCGGGCACTCGCCGGCGTGTGGTCGAAGATCATCCGTCGGCGAGCCGCTGGGCGAATCCCGAGCGATTCCAGGGCGGCGGTGGCGGTCTTGTCTCGACGGCGCAGGATTATTTGCAGTTCGCGCAGCTGTTGCTCGGGCGTGGACGGGTGGATTCGACACGTTTGCTGTCGCATCGCTCGGTCGATCTGATGCGCTCGAATTTTCTGACGCGCGACCAGCGCCGCGTGCCGGCATTCGGTCATGTGCTATGGGCGGGGCAGGGCTTCGGCCTTGGCGTGTCCATCGTCGACGATCCGGCGCAGCAGTTGCCCCTCGGCTATCGCTCGATAGGCTCGTTCGGCTGGCCAGGCGCGTTCGGCACAAGCTGGTTCGCCGATCCGGTAGAAGACATGATCGGGCTCATGCTGATTCAGCTGCGTACTGTCGAACCCTTTCCGATGTCGGTCGATTTCGAACGCCGCGTGTACGATGCGATTGACGATTGAGTGCATGGGCTACGGTCGTTGAGCGGGAAGCCCTGGGCAGCCGTTAGCCGGGGCCGTCCTGCGCCACCACCTTCCGCCCGCATGCGCGGCTCTATCCGGCACTTTATTCGTCTGATAGTGTGCCCCCAAAGGAGACTTCCTCTGGAGCGTCCGCACCGCAGTTCGTCAAAATCGATCGGAGTACCCGCCATGGCCTCATACAAACAGTTGACCGCCCAGCTCGAAAAGCTCCACAAGGAAGTCGCCGTGGCGCGTGAAAAGGAGATCGCTCAGGCGATCGCCGAGATCAAGCAGAAGGTCGCCGAATATGACCTGACGGCCGAAGAACTCGGTTTCACGAGCAAGCGTGCGGCGGGACGCAAACCGGCCACGGTTGCCAAGTACCGCAATCCGAAAACCGGCGAGACATGGAGCGGCCGTGGTCGCTCGCCTGGCTGGCTCGTGGGCAAGAATCGCGAACGCTTTCTGATTGAAGGCTGACGCCGCGCGTCCATGGCGCTTGTGCTCGCAACGCGCCGGGTTTTTTCTGAAGTGAAGTTGTGTCGGGTTTTTCTCGCACCGCGGAGAGGGTCCCGAAAACGCTCACCTTTCGCGTGAGCCTGCCACGCGCGCCGTCAGTTTCTCCTCACGCCTCGAGCCAGCAATCGTTGTTTCGGTGAGCCTGGTTTTGTCGAATGACGCACCTTGTGGTGTGATCGCCTCTGTTGTTCCTCATAGCGGCATCCCCTTCCCCGAAACCCGCGCCAGCCTTTGCTGGCGGGCGTTCCCAAGCTATACGAAGCAACGCCCTGCGCGTCGTGCGGTGTTCGCGCTGTCTACTCCACGGACTTTGCTGCGCTCCTGAATTTCGTGCACGCGGGTGCGTGAGTGGCCATCCGCGTCATCACCTTTCATTGCGATTCGAGCTTCGTAATCGCGAGTCCCGAAAACGCTCACCTTTGGCTTCGTGCGTGCGCGATGTGGCCCACCCACCGCACGCGCCCGCGGGCAAACCCGGAGATAAGTTCGCCTCATACCCCGCATCAAAACTCATCGATACAGGGTCGCGAGGACCGGACAGCACAATCGCTCATCCACTCAACCTCGACGGAACGACCATGAGCGTATCGACGGACAAACAACTCTTTATCGGCGAAGGATGAACATGGGCACGCCGCAATGGAAGCCGTGGATTTTCGACGAAACGCAGAGCGAACCGATCGTGCGCCACGCGCTGGAAGCCGGCGTCAATTTCATCGATCTCGCCGATTTTTATTCGACAGGTGTCAATGAGGACGTGGTTGGCCGCATTCTGAAGCGCCTCGCACGACGCGAGGAAATCGTCGTGACGACCAAGGTCGGCTATGACATGGGTGCGTATCAGAACGCCGTTCGGGCGCGGACTTCCTGCTGAACGGTTTCCTTGTGCTGGGCGCGCTGGTCGGTATCTGGCTGACGATCAAACTGTCGCGCCGTGTGTTTCTGATTGGTTCGTTCGCGGTGACTTGTTTGTCGCTGGTCGCGTGGAGTGTGCTGCCGGAATCTGCAACGCTGGCGATGATCGTGGCCTTCGCCATCTTCACGCTGACGATGTCGGCATTCTCGAATCTGGTCGGCGTGTTTCCGCCGGAGTGTTTTCCAACCGAGGTGCGCGCATGCGGCGTGGGACTTGCGATCGCGTGTAGCCGCCTTGGATCGGCTGTCGGTACATTCTTGCTGCCGCTCGGGATCGTCCATCTAGGCTTTCACGCGACCATGATGGTGCTGGCGGCCGTTCTGTTGATCGGGATGATTGTGTCGATCGCCTGGGCGCCCGAGACGAAGCACTTGACGTTGAACGAAGCTAGCGGCGCATAGCGCACCTGTACGTTGAGATAAAACCCGCCGCATCGGCAACGGTGCGGCGGGTTTTTTATGCGCGTCGCCTGGGAAATCGATTTTTCGCCCGGCATTTTTAAGAACAGTCTTATTCCCGTTTCTAAGCAGACATCGCCTGTCAGAAATATCTCATGTCGTGTAGGGCGATTCTTAATCAAATAGGAATCGTCCTACGTACTTATGTCATCGCGAATTTTAATATTTGTTTGCGCCTGAACGAAAGGCCAATAGTTCGAAGCAAAGATCGCCGCTTACCGGCGCAGAACGTTGGAGCGTGAAGGGGCGAACGGCAGGTCGAACTAATCACGCGCCACCGTTGACTTGAACTTTTATTAATTCACTGGAGCAGCAAACATGAAAGCAATGATCCCCGCACTCGCAATCGCAACCGGCAGCCTGTTGGGTCTCGCATCGTTCGGCGCCAATGCCGCAGACGGCACGATCACCTTCACCGGTACCGTTTCCGATACCACTTGCTCGATCAACAGCGTCGCGTCGGGCAGCCCGGCAGACAAATCGATCACGCTGCCGACCGTTTCGGCCAGCACGCTGTCGACCACGGGTGCTACTGCTGGTACGTCGAGCCCGACGGACCTGGCATTTACGCTGAGCGGCTGCACGAGCGGTGCAACGAAGGCAATCGCTAACTTCGAAAACGGCCCGCAGGTCGACCAGACTACCGGCAACCTGAAGAACAGCGGTACCGCAGCAAACGTGCAAGTTCAGTTGCTGAATGCAGGCATGAACCCGATCAACATCACGACCAACTCGAACAATCAGTTGGCGACCGATGGCGTGGCGATCACTGGCGGTGCAGCCAGCCCGAAATACTTCGCGCGCTACTTCGCGACGGGTAAGGCCGCAGCCGGCACCGTGAACACGTCGGTGCAATACACGATGCAGTATCAGTAAGGATTGACCGGAGGCGTTCACTCAGGTGAACGCCTTTTTAACGGCCTTATTTCAAGATTTAGTTTGAGGTGATTGTGATGAAGATGCTCAAAAAAATGACGATGGGAATCGGTTTTGCATGTGCGCTGCTTGCAGGCAGCGCACATGCAAGCGTGACGATCGGCGGTACACGAGTGGTATATCCGCTCGAGCAGCGCGAAGTCACAGTCAAGCTGGATAACGACAGCAACAACCCATCGCTCGTGCAAGTTTGGATGGACGACGGCGATGCCAATGCGAAGCCGGGCGACATCAAGGTGCCGTTTGTGATCACGCCGCCGATTTTTCGCATGGACCCGAAGAAAGCGCAGACGCTGCGCGTGATGTATAGCGGCGACGCGGTACCGCAGGATCGTGAATCGGTCTACTGGCTCAACGTGCTGGACATTCCGCCTAAAGCAAGCGCGGCACCGGATGTCAATTCGCTGCAGCTCGCGTACCGCACCCGCATCAAAGTGTTCGTGCGTCCGGCCAAGTTGCCGGGCAAGCCAGAAGACGCCCCGGCGCAGCTGAGCTGGAAGATTGCCGCGTCGGCGGACGGCAAGGGCCAAGCCGTGAGCGTATCGAATCCGACGCCGTACTACGTGTCGTTTAGCGAAGTCGATGTCGAAAGCAGCGGTCATACCTTCAAGAATGAAAAGGGCGGCATGGTTGCGCCACACGCTTCGGTAATTCTGGCAGTCGAAAAGATGAATGCCGTACCGGCAGGCGCGAAGGTTCACTACACCGCGATTAGCGACTACGGCGGCGCCATCAGCGGCGACGCGACGCTCGGCCAATAGACCGCAGCAGTATTGCCGGTCGGGCGGCCGCCTCCCGCCCATAGCTCAACACTTTCTCGATAACGGCGTGCATTGCACAGGCAATGCATGAAGGACGACGCACGCCCGTTGCAGAACATTGGATCAGTTAAATCATGAAACTCTCACCTCGTCATCAGTCGCATGCTCGCACCAGTGAAGGTCCTGGTTCGTTCGGCCTGAACCCCGTCACCGCCGTTGTCATGTCGGTGTTCGCGGTGCTGGGCGGCGTCCAGCCGGCGAGTGTGAGTGCTGCACAAAGCACCAATACTGGCGCAGCGGTTCAGTTCGATACGACGTTCTTGCGTACCGACCCGAAACAAACAGTGGACGTTACGCGTTTTGCGCGGGGCAACATGGTGTCGGCAGGCGTGTATTCCGTCGACCTCTGGGTCAACGACGTTCGTGTGGCGCGCCAGGATGTGCGCTTTGTGGCGACCGGCGAAGGGCAAAGCGCGCATCCGTGCTTTAGTCGCCCGATGCTGGAAAAACTTGGTGTCGATTTTGCGAAGGTCGGTGCGGATACTGGTGTGAAGGCGCCAGAACATGCTTCAGCTGCAGCAGGTGCAACGAATGACACACACGAAGCCGCAGGCGCTGAGGCTGCGCCCGTTAGTGCGCAGTCCGATAAAACCGCTGTAGCAGCAGCGGGCGCTGACGAATGCGTCGACCTGGGCGCAACGGTGCCGGGCGCGGCCGTCGATTTCGACTTCGAAGAACAGAAGCTCACGCTGAGCGTGCCGCAAAAGTACATGCGCAACGCCGCGCGCGGCTACGTTCCGCCGGACATGTGGCAGACCGGTGTGAACGCGGGCTTTGTGAGCTACAACGCGAACACTTATCACACCGCCGGCTCGGGCACGCAATCGACGCAAAGCTATCTGGGCCTGAATGCCGGTGTGAACATCGGCGCGTGGCACTTCCGCCATCAATCGTCGTTGTCGCAGGCTACGGGCCAAGGCACGCATTTCGACAACATCGCGACCTATCTGCAGCACGACGTTGCCGCGTTGAAATCTCAAGTGACGGTGGGCGACGGCTACACGACAGGCGATGTGTTCGACAGCGTGCAATTCCGTGGCGCGCAAATCGCCACCGACGACCGCATGCTGCCGGAATCGCTGCGCGGCTATGCGCCGGTGGTGCGCGGCACGGCGGAATCGAATGCGCGTGTCACGGTCCGTCAGAACGGTCAGGTGATTTATGAAACCAGCGTGTCGCCGGGCCCGTTCGAAATCAACGATCTGTACGCGACCGGTTACGGTGGCAATCTCGACGTGACGGTGACGGAAGCCGATGGCCGCACCAAGACCTTTACGGTGCCGTTTGCTTCGGTCGCGCAGTCGCTGCGTCCCGGCACGACGCGCTTCTCGGTGACCGCCGGGGAACTGCGCAACTCGACGCTCGAAACGAAGCCGAACTTCGCGCAATTCACCTTGCAACGCGGGCTGACGAATCTGGTGACGGCCTACGGTGGCGCGGTCGCCGCCAACGGCTACGTGGCGGCCGACGTGGGTGCGGCGCTGAACACGAAGTTCGGTGCGTTCTCCGCGGACGTAACCGGCGCGCAGACACAGATTCCGAATCAAAGCACGATGCGCGGCACCAGTTTGCGCGTCGGCTATAGCAAGTTCATCGATCCGACCGACACCAACATTGCGGTTGCCGCTTACCGCTATTCGACTGCGGGTTTCATGAATTTGTCGGATGCGGCATCCGTGCGTGATCTTGCGATGCGCGGCGGCGATACGAACTCGGTCTATCGCCAGCGCAACCGTTTCCAGCTCACGGTCAATCAGACCCTCAAGGACCATGGAACCGTGTTCCTGAGCGCATCGTCG
>NZ_JAXDPY010000353.1:0-6064 GCF_034668105.1 Paraburkholderia sp.
CGCACCCGGTTTCGATTTCCTCGCGCTTTTCACGGGCTCGGAAGGCCTGCTCGGCATCGTCACCGAAGTCACCGTGAAGCTGCTCACCAAGCCGCAAAGCGCGAAAGAGCTGCTCGCCAGTTTCGACGACGTCGAGAAGGCCGGGGCCGCGGTCGCCCAGATCATCGGCGCGGGCGTGATCCCGGGCGGCCTCGAAATGATGGACAACCTCGCGATCCGGGCGGCCGAAGACTTCATCCATGCGGGCTATCCGGTCGATGCCGAAGCGATCCTCCTGTGCGAAGTCGACGGCGTGGAAAGCGACGTGCAGGAAGACGTGGCGTGTGTCGAAGCGCTGTTGCGCGCCGCGGGCGCCACCGATATCCGCCTCGCCAAAGACGAAGCCGAACGCCAGCGCTTCTGGGCTGGCCGCAAGAACGCGTTCCCCGCGGTGGGCCGCATCTCGCCGGATTACTACTGCATGGACGGCACGATCCCACGGCGCGAATTGCCGCGCGTGCTCAAGGGCATCGAGGACCTCTCGAACGAATACGGCCTGAAGGTGGCCAACGTCTTCCATGCGGGCGACGGCAACATGCATCCACTGATCCTGTTCGATGCGAATGCGCCCGGCGAAACGGAGCGCGCCGAAGCGCTCGGCGCGAAGATTCTCGAACTGTGTGTGGCGGTGGGCGGCAGCATCACCGGCGAACACGGCGTGGGCCGCGAAAAGATCAACCAGATGTGCGCGCAATTCAATAGCGACGAACTGAGCTTCTTCCACGCACTGAAGGCCGCCTTCGATCCGGCCGGCCTCCTGAACCCCGGCAAGAACGTCCCCACGCTGCACCGCTGCGCCGAATTCGGCTCGATGCATATCCACCACGGCGCACTGCCCTTTCCCGAACTGGAGCGTTTCTGATGCTGATCGAAGCGGTATCGATGGACGATAGCGAACGGCTCGTCGCCGAAGTCTCGCAAGCATGGGCAAGCAGTACGCCACTGACGATTCGCGGCGGCAATAGCAAGGCTTTTCTGGGTCGCCCGCTGCACGGTACGCCGATCGACACGCGCTCGCACCGCGGCGTGGTCAGCTATGACCCGACTGAACTCGTGATCACCGCGCGCGCCGGCACGCCGGTCAGCGAACTGAATGCCGCGCTCGACGCCGCCGGTCAGATGCTGCCCTGCGAGCCGCCGAGCTTCGACGGTACCGCCACCGTCGGCGGGATGGTGGCGGCCGGCCTCTCCGGTCCGCGCCGGCCGTGGTCGGGTTCGGTGCGCGATTTCGTGCTCGGCTGCCGCGTCATTACGGGCAACGCCAAACATCTGCGCTTTGGCGGCGAAGTGATGAAGAACGTCGCGGGCTATGACGTCTCGCGACTGCTCGCCGGCAGCTTCGGCTGCCTCGGCCTGATTACCGAAGTGTCGCTGAAGGTATTGCCGAAGCCGCGCGCGCTCAGCAGCCGCGCGCTCGATCTCGATGCGCACGAAGCGCTGCGCGAACTGTCCGCGTGGCGCCGCGCCGCGTTGCCGGTCAGCGGCGCGGCTTACGTGGACGGCCGCCTGCATGTGCGGCTCGAAGGCGGCGTGGGGTCGGTGGCCGCGGCGGTGGATCGCATCGGCGCAAGCGAACTCGATCCGCGGTTCTGGGACGCGCTGCGTGAGCACCGTCTGGCATTTTTCGACGACACCCGGCCGTTGTGGCGCCTCTCGCTGCCGAATGCCGCGCCGCTGATCAGCTTGCCCGGCGACACGTTGCTCGACTGGGCGGGCGCGCAACGCTGGCTCAAAAGCGATGCGCCGGCGGCCACGATCCGCCAGATCGCGCACGCCGCAGGGGGCCATGCGACCTGCTTCACACCACAGGCGGACGCCGAACCCTTCACACCGCTGCCGAAGGCGCTGCTGCGCTTTCATCAACAGTTGAAGCAGCAACTCGATCCGCGCGGCCTGTTCAACCCCGGCCGTCTGTATGCCGGGCTGTGAATCTTGGCCTGTGAATCCCGGCCTGTGAATCTCGACCTGTGAACCTCGGCCTGTGAATCTCGGTCTGTATAGACCGGCCTGTGACCCTCGACCTGTGAAGCCCCGAAGGCGAACGACACCATGCAAACCAATCTCAGCGACGCCGCCAAAACCCTGTCACGCGCCGACGAAGCCGAACAGATCCTGCGCTCGTGCGTGCATTGCGGTTTCTGCAATGCGACCTGTCCGACCTATCAGTTGCTCGGCAATGAACTCGACGGCCCACGCGGCCGCATTTATCTGATCAAGCAGATGCTGGAAGGCGAGCCGGTCACGCAGAAAACCCAGTTGCACCTCGACCGCTGCCTGAGTTGCCGCAACTGTGAAACCACCTGCCCGTCGGGTGTCACCTATCATGCGCTACTGGATATCGGCCGCGCCGAACTGGAGCGGCGGATTCGACGGCCCGCCTCGGAGCGCCTGCTGCGCGAGGGTTTGCGCCGGGTGATCCCGAATCCGGCGGTATTCGACGCGCTGCTCAAGACCGGCCAGGCCATGCGCCCGTTTCTTCCGGCCGCGCTTGGACGTAAAATCCCCAAACGAAGCGCCCGGCTTAACGCTCCGCTTGATACTCGAACAAAGCCGAGGCCGGCGCCGCGGCATCCGCGCAAAATGCTGATGCTGGAAGGCTGCGTGCAACCCGCGCTGTCCCCGAACACCAACGCGGCCGCCGCGCGGGTGCTGGACCGGCTGGGCGTCAGCATCGTGAGCGCCGAGCGGGCCGGCTGCTGCGGGGCGACGGATTATCATCTGAATGCGCAAGAGGCAGGCTTGGCGCGGGCACGGCGCAATATCGACGCGTGGTGGCCCGCCATCGAGGCGGGCGCCGAGGCCATCGTGCAAACCGCGAGCGGCTGCGGCGCATTCGTCAAGGAGTATGGGCATCTGCTGCGCGATGATCCCCGCTATGCGTCAAAAGCGCAGCGGGTGAGCGCTCTGGCACGAGACCTCGTCGAGGTACTGGCTAACGAGCCGCTCGATCAGTTGCAAGCGACTGGATTGCCTGCGAGTTCTGCTGGCAATTCGCCGGCGAATTTGCCGACTGAAACGCCACAGCAAATGCCCCAGCAGTTGTCACCGCAGTTCTCACAGCAGGCCCGGCAGAAAATCGCGTTTCACTGCCCATGCACGTTGCAGCATGCGCAAAAACTGGGTGGCGCGGTCGAGTCGATCCTGCAACGGCTCGGCTTCGATCTCACCGCCGTGCCCGACGGCCATCTGTGTTGCGGATCGGCGGGCACGTATTCGATCACCCAGCCGGAGCTTGCGGAAAGATTACGGAGCAACAGGCTCGATGCGTTGGAAAGCGGCAAGCCGGAGCTGATCGTCACGGCCAACATCGGCTGCCAGACGCATCTGGACGGCGCCGGCCGTACGCCGGTACGCCATTGGATAGAACTTGTAGAAGCGTCCTTACCCTAAACGAAACAGGAAATTCATTATGCTGAGCAAACCCGTGTTGACCGTTGCCGAAACGACCCGAATCCTCGAGGCTGCCCGCGCGGAGGCCGAGAAGAACCAGTGGGCCGTCGCTATCGTGGTGGTCGACGACGGCGGCCACCCACTCGGCATGCTGCGTCTGGACGGCAGCGCCCCGGCCAGTTCGTATATCGCAACGGAAAAAGCCCGCACGTCGGCGATCGGCCGCCGCGAAACCAAGGTCTATGAAGACATGATCAACAACGGCCGCACGGCATTCCTGAGCGCGCCGTTGCAAGGCACGCTCGAAGGCGGCGTACCGGTGATCGTCGACGGCCAGGTGGTCGGCGCGGTCGGCGTGTCGGGCGTGAAGTCGGACCAGGACGCGCAAATCGCCAAGGCAGGTATTCAAGCCATCGTCGCCTAATTCAGGCCATTGCCGCTTAAGTTGGCATTTCATGCGTAGGTTCGTTCGCGTATTTTCGTTCAGATTGCGTTCGAAGCGGCGGCAATAAAATCGCAGCACAATAACGGACACAACGCGGACCGATGCCCCCTCATCGGTCCCATTCAGATGGAGCAGTTGATGACTCAGATGAACCCGCGCGGCGGACTGCAAGTCGCCGCCAACCTCGACCAGTTCGTCGAAACCGAGGCCCTGCCCGGCACCGGACTCGACAGCGCCGCATTCTGGTCAGGTTTCGACGCCCTCGTACACGAGCTGGCGCCCAAAAACCGTGTGCTGCTGGCCGAGCGCGACCGCCTGCAAATCGAACTCGACAGCTGGCATCGCGCCAATCCGGGTCCGGTGCGCGACCTGCGCGCGTACCGCGCCTTCCTCGAAGGCATCGGCTACATCGTGCCGGCGCCGGCGAGCGTCAAAGCCACGACCGACCAGGTGGACACCGAAATCGCCGAACAGGCCGGCCCGCAACTCGTGGTGCCGTTGTCGAATCAGCGCTATGCGCTGAACGCCGCCAACGCGCGCTGGGGCAGCCTGTACGACGCGCTGTACGGCACCGATGCGATCCCCGAGAGCAACGGCGCCGAAAAGCAGAAGGCCTTCAATCCGGTGCGCGGCGCCGCGGTGATCGCTTATGCCCGCAAGTTTCTCGATCAGGCCGCCCCGCTCGCGAACGGCTCGCACGTCGACGCCACGCTGTATAGCGTCGAAGGCGGCAAGCTCGTCGTCACGCTGAAGAGCGGCAAGACCGGATTGAAGACGCCGGCGCAATTCATCGGCTATCAGGGCGATGTGAGTGCACCGTCGGCCGTGCTGCTGAAGCACAACGGCCTGCATTTCGAAATCCAGATCGACGCGAACGACTCGATCGGCAAGACCGATTCGGCGCACGTGAAGGACGTGCTGGTCGAAGCCGCGGTGAGCACGATCATCGACTGCGAAGACTCGGTTGCCGCCGTCGATGCCGACGACAAGGTCCAGCTGTATCGCAACTGGCTCGGCCTGATGAACGGCGAGCTGACCGAAGAAGTCACGAAGAACGGCAAGACGTTCACCCGCCGTCTGAATGCCGATCGCGCGTACACCGCCGCCAACGGCACCGCGCCGGTCGTGCTGCATGGCCGCTCGCTGCTGTTCATCCGCAACGTCGGTCATTTGATGACGAACCCGGCGGTGCTCACCAAAGACGGCCAGGAGATTCCGGAAGGCATTCTCGACGCCGTCATCACCTCGCTGTGCGCGCTGCACGATCGCAAGCACAAGCTGAATTCGCGCACCGGCTCGATCTACATCGTGAAGCCGAAAATGCACGGCCCGGCTGAAGTCGCGTTCGCGAGCGAGCTGTTCGCGCGCGTCGAAGACCTGCTGAAATTGCCGCGCAACACGATCAAGATGGGCATCATGGACGAGGAGCGCCGCACCTCCGTCAACCTGCTCGCGTGTATCGGCGAAGCGTCGGAGCGTGTCGCGTTCATCAACACGGGGTTCCTCGACCGCACCGGCGACGAAATGCATACGTCGATGGAAGCCGGCCCGATGATGCGCAAGGGCGACATGAAGTCGAGCGCATGGATCGCCGCGTACGAGCGCAGCAACGTGCTGGTCGGTTTGAGCGCGGGCCTGCGTGGCCGCTCGCAGATCGGCAAGGGCATGTGGGCGATGCCCGACCTGATGCACGCGATGCTCGAACAGAAGATCGCGCATCCGAAGGCCGGCGCGAACACCGCATGGGTACCCTCGCCGACCGCCGCGACGCTGCATGCGCTGCACTATCACCAGGTCGACGTGCAGGCGGTTCAGCAGGAACTCGAACGCACGGATTACTCGAAGGTCCGCGACGAACTGCTCGATGGTTTGCTGACGATTCCTGTGGTCGAATCGGCGAAGTGGAGCGCGGACGAGATCCGCAGCGAAGTCGACAACAACGCGCAAGGCATTCTCGGTTACGTGGTGCGCTGGGTCGACCAGGGCGTGGGTTGCTCGAAGGTGCCGGACATCCACAACGTCGGCTTGATGGAAGACCGTGCCACGCTGCGTATTTCCAGCCAGCACATCGCCAACTGGTTGCATCACGGGGTGGTGACGCGCGAGCTGGTCGAAGAGACTTTCAAGCGTATGGCGAAGGTGGTCGACGAGCAGAACGCGGGCGACCCGCACTATAAGCCGCTGGCGCCG
>NZ_JAXDPY010000354.1:0-6033 GCF_034668105.1 Paraburkholderia sp.
CAGACCCCGAAGAGTCCACCGCGCGTCGCGCATCAAGCGCCCACACTTATCGGCTGTTAATTTTTAAAGATCGGGTCCGCATTCACCACCAAAACCGCACCGCACGATGATGTCAACCTTCGACACCTTCACAACCACCCGGCACCGCTTCGTTCTGCGTCGCTGCATCAGCAGCAGAGAAACGAGATTATGGAGAACGGCCGGCATGTCGTCAATCCCCTTTTGCGAATTTTCTTTTGACCAAGTGCGATTTGGCGCCAAAACATGTCCCCCACTATATGAAGCAAGATCGCGGAAGTCATCCTGTCGTGCGAGAGTGGCCGACTTCGCCTATAGTGAAGAGCGTGCACACGCGCACGGCGAATAGTTGAAGTGCCGTCTTCAGCCCCCATCTTGAACGTACCGATGACAGGCAATGAGGGGGCCTGCGACAAAAGCGCACGAAGAAATGGTGTGCTCAAAATGCGCGCAAGGGCGCAAGCTCGTATATACTGCGAGCCGCGCGAATTTCGCACATTTCTATCGGCCCGCTTCGCGCGGGCTCATCTTTTTTGCTCCCCAGAGCACAGCCAAACAACCGCGTTGAGTCACTCAGGTGATGTTGAGCCATGCTCGAAACGCCTGACGGTCGCGTCTTGCGTCTCATAGCGAAGCCTCTAGAGGAGAATACGTGAACCCTTTTGATCGCGAAGATTCGCAACACGAAACTGCCGGATACACCGCCAAAGCGCCCGCTGGCCGTACAGCCAAGGGCAAAGGCGCGGGCAAAGCGATCCCCGTAGCGGCGGAACTGCCGCCGCAACAGGCCGAAGAGCGCCAGCGCCAGATGCGTGCGCTGATCCAGTTGGGCAAGGAGCAAGGCTACCTGACCCACGCGCAGATCAACGACCACCTGCCTGACAACTTCGCGCAGACAGCGGCGATCGACAGCATCGTTAGCGCCTTCAATGACATGGGCGTGCAGGTCTACGAACAGGCGCCGGATGCGGAAACCCTGCTGCTCAACTCGAACGCCCCCGCCGTGGTGTCGGACGATCAGGCAGACGAGGAAACCGAAGTCGCGTTGTCGACGGTCGATTCGGAATTCGGCCGTACCACCGACCCCGTGCGCATGTATATGCGCGAAATGGGCGCCACGGAGCTGCTGACCCGCGCGGGCGAAATCGCGATTGCAAAGCGCATTGAAGACGGCCTTCACGAAATGGTGCAGGCGATTGCCGCATGCCCGCTCGCGATCTCCGCCATTCTGGCAAGCGCCCAACAAGTCGCGGACGGCGAGCTGCGGATCGACGAACTGGTCGACGGTCTTAACGAAGACAATGTCGCCGCAGAAGACGCCGGCGCGAGCGCGGACGCCGCAGCGGACATCGACGCCGACGCGACCGACGACGACAGCGATAGCGAAGACGAAGACGACGACGCCGGTCCGGCCGACTCCTCGGCGGCGGACGAAGCGCGCCTGAAGCAGCTCACGAGTGACTGCCTCGAAATTTTCGCCCAGGTCGGCATCCTGTCCGACCAGATGAACGCCTCGCACACCCGCGGCGACGTCAGCTCGAAGGCTTATCAGCGCGCCCGCGAAGAGATCCAGCAGCACCTTGCGAAGATCCGCTTCACGGCCCGCACGATCGACCGCCTGTGCGGCGACGTGCAAAGCCAGGTCGCGCAGGTTCGCGCGATCGAGCGCAACATTCTTCAAATCGTCGTGACGAAGAGCGGCATGCCCCGCGAACAGTTCATCGAATCGTTCAAGGGTCACGAAGCCGACCTCGGCTGGACGGAGCGCGCAGCGCGCGGCTCGTCGTCGTTCGGGGCGGCGCTCGAGCGTCATCTGCCCGCAATCCAGTCGGAACAGCAAAAGCTGATCGACATCGAAGCCACCGTTTCGCTCCCGCTCAAACATCTGAAGGAAATCAACCGTCAGATGGTCGCGGCCGAGTCGAAGATGCGCAAGGCCAAGAGCGAGATGATCGAGGCGAATCTGCGTCTCGTGATCTCGATCGCGAAGAAGTATGTGAACCGCGGTATGTTGTTCCTCGACCTGATTCAGGAAGGCAACATCGGTCTGATGAAGGCGGTTGACAAGTTCGAATACCGCCGCGGCTGGAAGTTTTCGACGTATGCAACGTGGTGGGTTCGCCAGGCCGTGACGCGTTCGCTTGCGGATCAGGCGCGCACGATCCGCGTGCCGGTGCACATGATCGAAACGATCAACAAGCTCAACCGCATTTCGCGCGAGATCCTGCAGCAAACCGGTCAGGAAGCCCATCCGTCGGTACTGGCGGAACGCATGGAACTGTCGGAAGAGAAAGTGCGTGGCATTCTGAAGATCGCCAAGCAGCCGGTTTCGATGGAAACGCCGGTCGGCGACGACGGCGACGCGACGCTCGGCGACATGATCGAAGATTCGGCCGCTTCCTCGCCGGCCGACGCAGCAATGCAGGCCGACTTGCGCGCCGCCATCGACGACGCGCTCGACTCGCTGTCGCCGCGCGAAGCGAAGGTGCTGCGTATGCGCTACGGCATCAACACGAAGTCGGACCACACGCTCGAAGAAGTCGGCAAGCAGTTCGACGTCACGCGCGAGCGGATTCGTCAGATCGAAAGCAAGGCCATGCGTAAGCTGATGCATCCGAGCCGCGCAGATCGTCTGAAGTCGTTCCTCGACCGCTAAGCAAGCGGTTGCGCTTGTCGTGCGCCATGCACGGCAAGCGCATTCCCCTCTCCCCCTCCCCCTCTCAAGCAAGCAACGAGACGATCCCACCAAGGGTGAGTCCCGCTTCTAGCCAAAGCCCAACCGTGTAGGACACATTGCGCTCGTCCCGCCTCGCTCGATGGTATGCCCACGCAATCGCAACCACTCAAACAAGCCGGCCCTAATACATACGGCTGCGTAACTTTCGCCGGTAACGCTCCCCGCATTTGCCGATTGTCAGCCCAGCTGCCCAATGGCCGCATGTGTTTGAAGCTCTAACCAGCGCGTACCCACGACGACCACCGGGAAAGCGCACGCCAATACCCAAAAGCCGCAACTTGCCCGCGCAAAGCATCCAAACCACGGGCATAGTCGTTGCTGCGCTCCGAGTACATTTTTTACAAGGAGCACATCATGACTACACTCGATCCTCAAGTGCCGGCAGCCGCGGGCATGCAAGGCGCAAACATCGTGGGAACCGGTATCGGCGACGGCCCGGGACCAGACGTGATGGCCGCGTCGACGCTCGATGGAAACAAGGTGATGTCGTCCGACGGTGAACACGTCGGCAAGATCTCCGACATCATGCTCGACGTACGCGGCGGACGCGTCGCTTATGCGGTGCTGTCCAGCGGCGGTTTTCTCGGCATGGGCGATACGCTCCACGCCATTCCATGGAGCGCGCTCACGCTCGACACCGACGAAAAATGCTTCGTGCTCGACGCACCAGCCGAGCACATCAAGAACGCACCCGGTTTCGATAAGGATAACTGGCCTTCCATGGCGGACACCCAATGGGGCACCTCGGTGCACGAGTATTACAACCGAACGCCTTATTGGAGCGCGACGCGAGACGTGGTGGAAGCGCGCGGGCTGGATTCCGATCTTTGATCTTTCCAACTTTCAAACTCACCGCAAAACACCATAAAACACCGAGGTTGATTTGAACAAATGGGCGCTGCCTGCAACGGCAACGCCCATCTCAACGTAGGCTCTTCTCTCGCCCCACTCAGGTCTTGTCGCCTACCGAACGGCTTCCCACTGCATCGAGCTTGCTCTGCAATGCCTGCTTGCGCGCGGCGATCTTCTTTCCAAGTCCGATGAGGTCGCATTTCGTGCGCCGCAACTCCGGGAACAATTCGTCCTCCTCCTCTTCAACGTGATGCTGAACCATCTCGGACATCACCTTGAAGGTCGCATCAAACCCTTTATCGCCAGCCTTGAGCGTCTCGAACCTGGCGATCAGTGTCTTGACCAGAAAATGTTCGACATAGGCTTCGTCGACGTCGAGTTTGTCGTCGTCCGACAAGGCTTCCTGCGCTGCCGGATACAGCAATTCCTCTTCGATGATCGCGTGCATGGTCAGCTCTTCGCACGCCCGCTGCGCCAGGGCCGCTTTTGCTTCCAGATCGTCGTCGCCGGCTTTCTTGAATGCATCGAAGAGTTTTTCCACTGCGCGGTGATCGGCTTCGAGCAATGTCAATGCGTCGCTTGCGGCCGCCTCTGGAGCGGTGGATTTTGCAATGGTTTCAGCTTGTGCCATGTCGGCTCTCCCTTTTAGTCCAATCAAACGTCTGTCTCCGGTTCCACGTGCGTGTCCTATGTGTCGCGGATACCCCCGGCATAAAAACCCGGAGCGCCCATCTGACACCTGGAAGTTCGCACGTGAACGCACTGAGTCGTGCTGACAGCCGTGGCGCAAGGACCGTGCCGGTCCTTTCCGCCGCACAATGGCGTGCCACGGCGGATACAAACACCGTACGTGACGCGCTCGAACCTGCCGTCAACATCAAACGTCGAACGTCAGCGGTTAAACGTCAACGGTCGCCTGGCCCGCGCCCAGATCGGCGCCCGTGGTCGGATCGACCGACGTATCGGACGCCGTACGCGACGCCATCGCCTGCAACACGTCGATGTCCTTTTTCGGTATCTTCACCGTCGCCGTGCCGTCGCCACCGTCCACCGCGGGTGTCGGCGAGCCTTCGAACGTCCATTCGGGCCCCTCGTTCCACGGTCCGCGCGGCGCGCCATCCGCTTCCGACATCTTGTAATAGACATGGGTGAACTCCGGCATGCCGGGCAGCTTGCCTTGCGGGAAATTGGGCTGAATCGAATGCAGCGCCTTTTCGAACGACAGTTGATGGGCGATTTCGCGCGTCATCAGAAACCCGAGCGTTTCCTTGATCCCGGCGTCGTCGGTCACGTTCATCAGACGTTCGTAGACGATCTTGGCGCGCGCTTCGGCGGCGATATTCGAGCGCAGATCGGCGGTGGGTTCGCCGATCGTGTCGATGTAGGCGGCACTCCACGGCACGCCGGCCGAATTGGTGAGCGCCGGTCCGCCGCCATATAACAGCGCGGTGGTGTGCGAATCGTTACCGCCGCCGGTCATCGAGCGATAGAGCTCCGCTTCCGACTCCACCGCTTCCGCGAGTTGCCCCTTGGCGCCCTTGTTCAGCATGGCGACGATCGAACCGATGATCTCCAGATGGCTGAGTTCTTCGGTCGCGATATCGAACAGCAGATCCTTGCGGCCCGGGTCATCTTCGCCGACTGCCTGGGTAAAGTAGCGGCACGCTGCCCCGAGCTCGCCTTGCGGACCGCCGAATTGTTCAAGCAGCAGATTTGCCAGACCCGGATTCGGAGCGGCAACGCGGACGGTGTATTGCAGACGCTTGTTATGCATGAACATGATGTTTCCTTGGAGGGAGACCAGTTGAGCCAGAGGACACAAGCACGCCAATCCGGACGGCGAACGATCGAGACGTCGCGCCGGTTGGATGGGAAGAAATCGTGATTCTTGGCCTGCCGCATGGCAGTTCCAAACAGCGAAGCGGCAGGATGCCGCAGCGCACCCGTTAAACGGGCGTCCGGACCTCAGAGCGAAGCTCTGGCTTGAGCGGGGCAGGGAGCCTCGCGAGAAAAAGAGAAAGCACCAACCTGGTTCAGCATGCGGTGTGCCTGAGGTGGCGAATCGTCGGCTGCACGAATCGCCAGCCCCACCTTTATGGTTGTCCCGCGCCTAAGCAGACTCATGAAGATGCGGCGACGTATGGGCAGAAATTCCGCGCTGTATTTTCAGATTTGTCCGACTCCATACCTCTGCGGCTTTGTGAATGATCTGTAGCGATCAAACTAGCAAAGGAGGAGAGATTGCCAGTCGAATGCACATTCCGCCTTAACAGCAAACCCATGTCCACATTGCGCTGTGACGGTGTTGGTGATTTTGCGGCTTTCTCGGGAAACAGCAGCGGTAAGAACAATCCCGCCGCCGTGGCTGTTCCTGACGTTGGTCCACTTCCACCGGGTAGGTACTACATCGTAGATCGCGGCTCGGG
>NZ_JAXDPY010000355.1:0-4383 GCF_034668105.1 Paraburkholderia sp.
GAGGACGCACCCGGGGTTCACGCTACGCTCATGAACCGTCCATTGAACCGTCTATACATTCGTATCATTTCCGTGCGGCGGCTTCCGGACTACGATTGATTTGAGTCGCATGCCACCCGATTCCGTCTGGCACGCTCTGCTTTCAGTGTGTCGAGGCCCGTCGTCTGTGTCTTCTCAAATTATTTCCATCGTCGACGATGATGAGGGTGCCCGGGTGGCGACCGCGAGTCTGGTTCGTTCGCTAGGGTGGCAGGCGCGAGTATTTGCCTCGGCGGAGCAATTTCTGGGTTCAGGGTTGATCGGCGAAACGTCATGCCTGATTTCGGATATGCGGATGCCGGGCCTGTCCGGAATCGAACTGCACGACCGCCTGCTCGCCCTCGGGTACGCAATTCCGATCATTTTCACCACGGGATTCCCGACCGCTGCCCTTGAGGCGAAAATCCAGGCCAGAGGTGCTCCTCCTTTCCTCGAGAAGCCTGTTGATGCCATCACGGTTGAGCGATTGCTCACTCTTGCGCTGGGTGAGCCGTAGCGCATTGGCGGCTCGTCAGAAGACAGTCGTCGCGCAGGGGCACACACTCCCCGCCCTCACCGCTTCAATTCCCCTGCGTCGTCAGACGATTTGTGTCCTGATGGCTTCACGCCAACGGCGTTTGCGTTTCGAACAGGAACTTCATTGCGAAGGACGCGATTCAATCGCCCTCAGCAATAACCCGAGTTATACGCGGGTATGAGATTCCTATCCACATGCAGGGACGTCCGAACCGTTCGTAGAATGGTTTCGTGTGCCTCGGACCTGTACATTGTTTTCAAGGCCACTGTGCAAGCGCGATACGCCTGACATGGTCAGCCTTGTTCATCACCCGTTGGTTCGATCAATACGCGAACCCGAATCCGGTTTCTCGACGATTGATGCTCGCCGCTCGTCTCGCGGTATGTGCCTCGGACCTGCTGCGCAATGGTAGCCGTGCCGTCAGCCGGAGGTGGCCGCCGCAATTGCGGCTTATCTGCAGGAGGAGCAGACGATGCTGACCATCGTGCTTATCTATATGTCCGGCTTCCTTGTCGTCGTGGCGAGCGTGCTTGTCGCGATGATCAAGACCGTGGCGCGGCCAAATCGTTGAAACGCGGACATGCGGTATCAATCCGCTGCCGTTATTCGCATCTACGTGATTTGACCACTCGCATTTTCGATGTTGTGGAGGTTGTCATGTTTATCCAGTCCAATCAGATAGCCCTAGCGGTTCCGTTCCAGTTCGACCTGTGCGCATGGGCAAATGCCGTGTACGAAAAAGCCGTCGGAGAGGGCTTCATTCACGAGCCTTGGGAACCTGACGCAGCGATCGTGCGACGATTGCAGGCTTACTTCCACACGGGCATGTCGCCTGCCGAAGCTGCGAGCGCGTGCTTCTGTCTGAACCACTAAAGAGAACGCGGCCCGCGCTTTCAAAAATGCTTCGCGCGATATGCCCATGCTGCTGGACTGCGGGTGCTCCGGCATCTTTGAAGCCGAGCCTCCCAGGCGGCGGGCCGCCACCTCCGAGGCTCAGGCATCTTGTACGGTACGGCTGCCCGAATCAGAACCCGGCGGCCAGTCCGTCGCGCCGGGTGTCGCTCGCGGCGACATAACCGCGCTCGGGGTCGTTGCGATCGAGCTTCCAGATGTACTGGCCGGAACCGAAGTCCATATACGGATCCTCGACCGACTTGATCGTATGGCCGAGACCCTGGAGCGCGCGCACCGTGTCTTCATCGAGCGTTGCCTCGACGTCGACCGTGAAGTCGCGATTGACCTTCCAGCGCGGCGCATCGCACGCGGCCTGCGGTTGCTGACCGTAGTCGAGCATGCGCACGATCGATTGCAGATGCCCTTGCGGCTGCATGTCGCCGCCCATCACACCGAAGCTCATCACCGCTTCCTGGCGACCGTCCACCTTCTGCGTCAGGAAAGCCGGGATGATCGTATGGAACGGCCGCTTGCCGCCCTCGACCACGTTCGCTGACTTCGGATCCATTGAAAACCCGTAGCCGCGGTTCTGCAGCGAAATGCCGCTGTCCGGCACCACGATGCCCGAGCCGAAGCCCATGTAGTTCGACTGGATGAAGCTGACCATCATGCCGCGTTCGTCGGCCACCGACATGTAGATCGTGCCGCCCGCCTTCGGCATGCCGAAATCGAAATGCGTGGCGCGCTTCGGGTCGATCAGCTTCGCGCGCGACTTCAGGTACGCGTCGTCGAGCATCTGTTCGGGTGTGACCTCCATCGAGCGCGGATCGGCGACGTACTGGTAGACGTCGGCGAACGCGAGCTTCATGGCTTCGATCTGCAGGTGTTGCGATTCGATGCCGTCAACCGGCAGCGCGCCCACGTCGAACTGTTCGAGAATGCCGAGCGCGATCAGCGCGGCAATGCCCTGGCCGTTCGGCGGAATCTCGTGCACCGTGTGACCGCGATAGTCCTTGCTGATCGGCTCGACCCAGTCGACGCGGTAATTGCGCAAGTCGTCGAGCGTCAATGCGCCGCCGCCTTCGCGCGCAAACGCGGCGATCTGTTCGGCGATCTCGCCTTCGTAGTACGCGCGCGGGCCCAGCTCGGCCAGCTTGCGCAGCGTCTTCGCGTGGCCCGGAAAGCGCACCAGTTCACTGACTTCCGGCGCGCGGCCGCGCGGCATGAATGTATCGGCGAAGCCCGGCTGGTCTTTCAACTCGGGCACGGCCGCCGCCCATTTGTACGCAACGACGCTCGCCACCGCGTGCCCGCGCTCGGCGATTTCGATCGCCGGCTCCATCAGATCGGCGAACGGCAGCGAGCCGAACTTCTGATGCAGCGCCTCCCAGCCGGCGATTACGCCCGGCACCGTCACCGTATCCCAGCCGCGTTTGGGGCGTTTCGCGAGGCCGTTTTCCTCACCGTACTTACGCTTGAAGTAGTCGATATTCCATGCGGCGGGCGACACGCCCGACGCGTTCAACCCATGCAGCTTCGCGCCGTCCCAGACGAGCGCGAACGCGTCGCTGCCGAGGCCGTTCGACACCGGCTCGACGACCGTGATCGCCGCGGCTGCGGCAATTGCCGCATCGATGGCGTTTCCGCCTTTCCACAACATCCGCAAGCCGGCTTGCGCGGCAAGCGGATGGGACGTCGAAACGATGTTGCGCGCGAACACGGGCAACCGGGGCGTGGGATACGGGTTCTGCCAATTGAAACGTGTCATTGAAAAACTCGAGCGAAAGTAATGAGGGGGCCGTCGGCCCATTAAAGCGGCACTGGAATCCGGTTACGACTCGCGAGGATCGAGCGCATCGCGCAGACCGTCGCCGAGCAGGTTGAAACCGAGCACGGCCAGAAAGATCGCAATGCCTGGGAAAATCGACATCCACGGCGCCTGACTGACGAAATCCTTCGCGGTGTTGAGCATCGAACCCCACGACGGCGACGGCGGCAGCTGCCCAAGTCCGAGGAACGACAGGCTCGCTTCGGCGATGATCGCGGTCGCGATCGTCAGACTGGCCTGCACGATGATCGGCGGCAGCACGTTCGGCAGGATGTAGCGCACGATGATCCGTGCGTGGCCGAGGCCGATGGCCCGCGCGCCTTCGACGTATTCCTCGGCCTTCACGCTGATCGCCTGGCCGCGCGTCAGCCGGACGAAGCGCGGCATCGCCGAGATGCCGATCGCGGCCATCGCGTTGGTCAGGCTCGGTCCGAGGAACGCGGCGAGCGCGATCGCGAGAATCAGGAACGGAATGGACAGCAACGCATCGGCGATTCGCGAGATCACGCCGTCGACAAGCTTGCCGAAGTAGCCGGCCAGCAAGCCGAGCGGCACGCCGATCACGACCGCGATGCCGACCGACACGACGCCCGCCAGCAGCGACGCGCGCGCGCCCCACAACAGTCGGCTCAGCACGTCGCGGCCGAGTTCGTCGGTGCCGAACCAGTGCGCGGCCGACGGCGCCTGCCGCACGGTCATGAAGCTGGCCTGCACCGGGTCGTAATGCGACAGCCACGGCGCGAATACCGCCATCAAGACGATCAGCAGCACGAGCACCGCGCCAAACACGGCGGCGCGATTGCGCATGAATTTCACGATTCCGCGGTGCTTGCGGCGCGGCAATACGGTCGTCTGCGCAGCGGCCGATGCGCGAACGGGGGTGACGGGAGTAGCCATCAGCTGCGTCTCAGGCGGGGATTGAGGAGGACGTACAACACGTCGGCGCACAGGTTCACGACGATGAAGCACAGCGCGGTGACGAGCACCACGCCCTGCACGACCGCGTAGTCGCGATTGAACACGGCATCGACGATGAGCTTGCCGAAGCCGGGAATCGTGAAAACCTGCTCGGTCAGCACCGCGCCCGCGAGCAGTTCGCCGAACA
>NZ_JAXDPY010000356.1:0-5556 GCF_034668105.1 Paraburkholderia sp.
TCCGCCTACATGGCCGAAATTATAGGGTCGACCTGGCTCTCTCTGCCGCGCGACACAATCGAAGCGGGTCATGCATTCGGATATAGCGGCCTGCGCCTCTTTCACCGCATCGTGATGCCGCCTCTCGCTCTGAACGCGGCGCCGGTAATAGGCAATCAGATCATTCAAATCGTCAAGGACAGCGCATTTCTGACGATCATTGCGCTACCGGAACTCACTAACGCGGCGAGCGCCATTCAGTCGCAGTATTTCGTCCCATTTGCGGCCTTTATCACGGCCATGTTGCTGTATTGGGCGCTTTGCCTGGTAGTCGAAGCCTTTGTAGCCGTGCTGGGCCGAATGGCGGAGGCGCGCCGATGAATATGATGCACTACCCTACGAAAATGGACGATTCCCAGGCGGTTCTGAACATTATTGGAGTCTCGAAGAGCTTTGGATCCTTGCAGGTGCTCGACAACGTCAGCTTTAATGTTGCCGCGGGAGAGACGGTCTGCCTCTTAGGACCATCCGGTTCAGGAAAATCGACGCTGCTGCGCTGCGTTAACTGGCTTGAGCGTCCAGACCAGGGGCGAATTCTGCTGAACGGAGAACAGCTCGGCATCTCAAATGCCGGCGTCGTCATGGACGACCGCGATCTCGCGAGGATGCGCATGCGCATCGGCATGGTGTTTCAGCATTTCGCGCTGTGGCCTCATCTAACCGTTTTGCAAAATGTGATGGAGGCGCCGGTGCACGTGCAGCGCCGCCCTAAAGACGTGGTGCGCGAGGAAGCAGAAGCACTCTTGCGCCGCGTTGGAATGTATGAGAAGAGAAGCGCGTTTCCGGCCCGTCTTTCGGGCGGTCAAAAGCAACGGATTGGAATCGCAAGAGCGCTGGCCATGAAACCGGAACTGCTGCTCTTCGATGAACCGACCAGTGCGCTCGATCCCGAACTCGTTGGCGAAGTGCTTGCCGTTATGCGGGATCTCGCAAGCGAGGGTATGACCATGGTCGTCGTTACCCACGAAATGGCTTTTGCAAGGGACGCCGCAAGCCGCATTGCCTTTATGGATCGAGGCGGGATTGTCGAAAGCGCGGCGCCTGACGTTTTCTTCTCCGCTCCGGCCACGGAGCGCGCACGCCAATTTCTGCAGCGCTATTCCGCTGCATCCGACCGTTCGTTGGCATCCAGTTGACCACGAGCACTGCTAAACCACCACGCTAGGATTCCGAGCGATGACATATACAGAACTGCTGGCATGACTATCCATTCGAATACCTCAATGGCCGAGCGCGAAGCGCATCGAGCCCGCTACGAGGCACTTCGTGCCGAAGGGCAAGGCGCGTCGGCGCAAGCGCTACCGCCACTTACCGCGCGCGATCAACCAGTGCATGACGATGCCGTCCTGCACCGCGAACACGTGCCGGGCGGCTGGTACTGGACCACACGTCTGGCGCGTGGCGAAGCGCTGCGCATTGTGAACACGGCGGGTACCTCTGCTGTTTCGATGGTGGCGTGGTGCGAAACGGATCCCTCTGAGCGCCTGAATACCGCGGACACGATGAAAGTCCAGTGGAGCACCGGACTGCGCAAGGGTCGCGTGATTTATACGGAAATGGGACGGGTAGCGTTCTCCATTGTGGAAGACACCTCCGGCGCCCACGACCCGCTCGTCGGGCCAACCACGAAAGAATCGATGGAGAAGGCACTCGGGCACTCGGCGGCGAGGAACTCCCGCGATAACTTCTTCCTGGCCGCGGCAAAGCTTGGCTTGGCGCGTCGCGACGTGCCGGCCTGCATCAACTTTTTCGCACCAGTGGCGATCGCCGCCGACGGCCGGTTCCTCTGGCATCCCGAGCGGCGGACAGCAGGGGATTTTGTCGACGTTCGCGCGGAAATGGATCTCCTCGTCGTGTTGTCCAACGCCGGCCATCCGCTTGACCCGGCTGTGCAAGCTGTCCCTGCGCCGCTTGATGTAATCCAGTTTGTCGCACCTCTAGTTGGGGCCGACGACCCCTGTCGCCATGCCTGCAGGGAAGTCGACCGGGCATTCGAACAAACTGAGCGGCACATTCGCCGCGGGAGCAGCTCATGATGGAAACGTCCGCTTTTACCGACCTCGTGCTCGACGTGGTCATACCCGCCCGCTCGCCGTGGTCCCACGTGATGCGTCGCGGACAGAAGATGCGCCTTATCGACATTGAAGGACAGCAGGCAGTCGATGCCCTGTTTTACAACGCCGCGGACACTGCCCAACGCTACAGCGCGCAGGACACGGTGCGCGAGCAGGGATCGGCCTACATAGGACTCGGCACACGGCTCGTATCCAACCAGGGTGTCGTGATGGCGCGGGTCGTCGAAGACAGTTCGGGCCGGCATGACACGCTGGCAGGTTGTTGTTCATGCGAGAGCAACGTGGTCCGGTTTGGCGAAGCAACCCGCTACCAACACGCATGCAGGGAGAACTTTATGCTGGAGGTCGGACGGTATGGGATGGGCAAGCGGGACATTGCACCCAACGTGAACTTCTTCATGAACGTGCCGATCGACGACGCCGGCAATTTCGCTGTGCTCGACGGCATATCGCCACCGGGAAGCTACATTGATCTGGTTGCGGAGATGGATCTGCTTTGTGTGTTTTCCAATTGTCCGCAGATCAACAACCCTAGCAATGACTTCAACCCGACGCCTGTACGCGTGATGATATGGGACGCCGCTCCGCAGCCGGGATAGACGGGTGACACAATCTCACGGACGTGCGGACGAGTTCGGGCCATCAGGCCAGCGGCCGGTCCGGACTCGTTTATCACTCGAATGACAAAATCCTAAGCCAAAAATGCTATATCTGTACTGCTTAGCAAAAAGTAACCGGGGACAAGCCACGGCTTTCTTCGCCATGTCTTACCGACGATCGCAGCCAATCGTGCGGGAACTTTAGGCATGAACTCTTCGAAACTCAATGAACTGGACGCATGGCAAGCTGCACGCCTGATAGCGAAACGCGAACTTCGCGCGGTCGATTTGCTGCATGCATGCCTTGACCGGATCACGGAACGCGACGACGAAGTACACGCCTTTGCGCATCTCGATCGCGCTCACGCGCTAGTGCAGGCAAACGCCCTCGATAAGGGCCCCGTGCGTGGGCTGCTGCACGGGCTGCCGATCGGTGTGAAGGACCTGTTCGACACCATCGATTTCCCTACCGGCTACGGCTCGCCGGTCTACGGCGCGCACCGCCCGAGGGCAGACGCGGCTTCCGTCGCTCTGTGCCGCGAGGCTGGCGCTTTGGTCATCGGAAAGACAGTCACGACCGAATTCGCCTATTTTTATCCCGGGGCCACCCGTAACCCACATGACTTGACGCGCACGCCAGGCGGATCGTCGAGCGGCTCCGCAGCGGCGGTTGCTGACAGCATGCTTCCGCTGGCGCTGGGTACTCAGACGGCCGGCTCGGTCATCCGGCCGGCCGCGTATTGCGGCGTAGTCGGCTATAAGCCGAGTTCTGGACGCGTTCCCCGTGCTGGCATCAAGAGCATCTCGGAGGCGCTCGATACGCCGGGAGGATTTGGACGTTGCGTGCGCGACGTGGCGCTGCTCGGTGCTGTGCTCACCGGCGACGCGCGGCTCAGTACCAGTCCGGACGAATCAGCCGCCCCACGCATTGGCCTGTGCCGGACGCCTGAGTGGCCCTTTGCGGAAGCGGACACGCAACGTGCTTGGGACACGGCGACTGCAGCACTAATGCATGTTGCGCCAGCGCTCGCAGACGTCGCGCTACCGGACGATGTGCCGGATCTGGTGGCGTTGCAAAAGGAAGTCATGGCATTCGAAATGTTCCGTGCACTAAGCGTTGAGCGGCTGCATCACCGGGATCAGCTTAGCCTTCAATTGCAGGCTCAACTGGACAGCGGCAGCGTGATTTCCGGTGGCACACACGCGGCGAACCTGGTGCGTACCGAACGCGCAAGACATCGCATTGACACCCTGTTCGACCGGTTTGACGTGCTGCTCGCGCCCAGTGCTTCGGGTGAAGCGCCAGTTGGCGTCGACGCAACCGGCGACCCGCTGTTTTGCCGCGGCTGGACTTTGCTAGGACTGCCCTGCGTGCATTTGCCGTTCACGCGCGGCATCAACGGGCTCCCAGTGGGACTGCAGCTGGTCGGCCGCTGGGGCGAGGACCATCGCCTGCTTTCGAGCGCGCAGTGGATTTACGACAGACTGACGCAATGAGCACGGCTCGTAACGCGATTGCCCGTTCTCGCGGCCGCGCGCCGTCAACCAGGAAGGTTTATGGTGCGGACCACTCAATAGAAGGAACACGATAGATGCACGTCCACCTGGAAAATACGACCTCCAAGCCCCGCCCGTTCTGGCTTACGCCTGAACTCGTCGACGCCGCGCGCTCGAGCAATGCTGCGCTGCCGGGCGAAGTGCGGTTCACCGTCGGTAGCGATCTGGAAGACTTCGCCGGCAGCTTATCGACTGCGACAGTGCTCGTTACATCGTCGGGCGTCATTTGCGATCCGCGGTTTCCGCGCGGTGATCTGGCCGCGGCTGCGCCCAATCTACGATTCATTCACCTGATCGATGCAGGCGTGGAAGACGTCATGCCGTTGAACTGGCTGCCGGCGAACGTCCAGCTAGTCAACAACAGCGGGGTACACGTAGAGAAGGCACGCGAATTCACGATCATGTCGTTGCTCGCACTCAACGCGCGCCTCCCGGAAATAGTGTGGCACCAGCGGCGAGCGCAATGGGAGCAGGTTTTCACACCGCTCATTCGAGGAAAATCGCTCCTGGTCATTGGGCTTGGTGACATGGGACTGGCAGCAGTAGCGGCTGGCCACACGCTCGGCATGAAAGTCTTTGGCGTACGGCGTTCGGGCATGAGTGTACCTGGCGTCGAGCGAGTTTACTTGCCGCGTCAACTACACGAGGCGGTCGAATTAGCTGACTTCATCGTGGTCGCTACGCCCTTGACTTCCGGTACGCGGAACCTCGTTAGTCGGTCAGTTTTGGAGGCGACGAAGCATTCGGCAGCATTGTTGAATATTGGGCGAGCGGACGTTCTGGATCACGGCGCGCTCGTCGACTTGCTGAGGAATGGCAGGCTAAGCGGCGCGATATTGGACGTGTTGCCGCAAGAGCCGTTGCCCTCGTCGTCGGAGCTTTGGGCCTGCCCGAACCTGATTATCAATCCACATGTAGGCGCGGACGACCCAACCACTTACATGACGGAAACGATGCGATTGCTTTTCGCCAATTTGCAGCAACACCTTACCGGTCGGCCGCTTCAAAATGTCGTAGATCGGATGACCGAATACTAAAAGGCTGACCCGCTGCGAGGGTTGGGCAGCAGGTCAGCCGCGATATGGTGTGCCGCATGGTCTACCCGGCGAACTCAGAGTTATTAGCGTCGTCGCCGGTGCTACGCAGATGGTCGGTCCGACACTGCGGTTGACCGCGTCGGGGTCGAAAGTACCATTCGCAATGAGCGAAAGCGGCCATACGCGTTTGGGCTTCTTCACACCTGTGCGGGGGTCCGCTTTAGCCGATGAACCAACGTTCGCCCTCGC
>NZ_JAXDPY010000357.1:0-11720 GCF_034668105.1 Paraburkholderia sp.
CATGCAGGCCGCGGCGCTGATGGGCGAATCCGCGTGCGTGTACTACCAGGAGTTTTCCATTCCGACAACCGGTCGCGTACTGAGTATCCCCGATCAATTGCCGAGAATGGTTCATCAATCGCGCTAGCTTTTGGCTGGGGCGGCACGCCGCCCCAAAAAATTTTGCCGGGCGAGAACTATAGTCCTACATAGTTGGAGGAACAATGAAAGATTCGCAGAACCTGCTCATCATCATGTCCGACGAGCACAACCCCAAGATGCTCGGTTGCGCCAGCAATGACATCGTCGAGACGCCGAATCTCGACGCCCTCGCCGCCCGCGGCACGCGCTTCAGTTCCGCGTACTGCGCGAGCCCCGTGTGCATTCCGGCGCGCGCCTCGTTCGCGGTCGGCAAGTACATCCATCAGATCGGCTATGCGGACAACGCCGACGCTTACGACGGCGACATTCCGAGCTGGCATCACAAGCTGCGCGAACGCGGGCATAACGTGACCTCGATCGGCAAGCTGCATTTCAAGCTGACGGGCGAAGACCACGGCTTTAGCGAGGAAATCATTCCGATGCACATCATCGAGGGCAAGGGCGATCTGATGGGCCTCGTGCGCAGCGATCTGCCGGTGCGCAAGGGGGCCTACAAGATGGCGAACATGGCCGGTCCCGGCGAGAGCCAGTACACGTTCTACGACCGCGAAATCGCCGCGCGCGCCCAGGTATGGCTGCGCGAAGCCGCGCAGAAGCATGCGGACAAACCGTGGGTGCTGTTCGTCTCGTTCGTCGCGCCGCACTTTCCGCTCACCGCGCCGCCGCAGCATTTCTACAAGTACTACGACCGCGATCTGCCGCTGCCGAAGCTCTATCGCAAGGAAGAGCGGCCGACGCATCCGTATCTGGTCGACTATCGCGGCAGCTTCAACTACGACGATTACTTCGACGAGCACAAGCTCAAGAAGGCTCTCGCGGGCTACTACGGATTGTGTTCGTTCCTCGACGAGAACATCGGCCTCGTGCTGAAGGCACTGGAGGACGCCGGCCTCACCAACAACACGCGCGTCATGTACACGAGCGATCACGGCGACAATCTCGGCTCGCGCGGCATGTGGGGCAAATCGACGATGTTCGAGGAAGCGTCCGGCGTGCCGCTGATTCTGGCGGGTCCGGGCATCGAGCCGGGCAAGGTGGTCGATACGCCCGTGAGTCACGTGGACGCCTATCCGTTTATCCTGCGCTCGGTAGGCGAAACCGATCCCGCACTGACGGAGGGCTTCCCTGGCGTGTCGCTGGAGGACATCGCCGACGGCGCGAAGCCCGAGCGCAACGTGCTGACGGAATATCACGGCATGGGCTCGGCCACCGGCGCGTTCATGATCCGCCACAAGCAGTACAAGTACGTGTACTACGTCGATTACCCGCCGCAACTGTTCGATCTCGCGAGCGACCCGGAAGAACTGGAGGACCGCGCCGCCGACCCGCACTATGCGTCCGTGCTGAGCGAATGCCACGAGCGGCTGCTGAGGATCTGCGATCCGGACGACGTGGACCGCATGGTGCGCGAGCGTCAATCGGAATTGCTGGCGGCCCATGGCGGACGCGAAGCCGTGATCGCCCGCGGCGACCTGGGCTTCAGCCCGCCGCCGGGCGCGCCGGTGATCTTCGACTAAGCCGGCTGAACGCACGCATCGGCCACACGAAGACGCAGTACGCCGCGCGAACGAGAGCGTCATCAAGAGCGCATTCCGTTCGTGCAGCGGGCCGATCCATGGTAGGAGACATCGAAGTCCGGGAACGCGCGGCTCATCGCAACAACATGCCGGCCAGCCAGGCGCGCCCCGCACTCCAAAGTGAGGAACGTATGAACGTTTCGAATCAGAAATTCCAGTTCGCGTCCATCCTGTTCGTGTGCTGGTTCGCGAGCTACCTGGAACGCTTTCTGATCAACCTGGCGCTGCCCTTTATCGGCGCCGAGTTCAAGATCGACGAATCCGGCCTCGGGCTGCTGCTGAGCGTGTTTTTCCTGGGCTACGCATTGATCCAGCTGCCCGGCGGCTGGATCGCCGACAGGATCGGCACGCGCAAGACCATCCTGTTCTCCGTCGCGATGTTCGCGGTCTTCACCGCCGCCAGCGGACTGGCGTGGTCGCTCACGGCGATGTTCGTGATCCGCTTCCTGTTCGGCATCTTTGAAGGATGCTTTCCGACTGCCGCATACAAGGCGGTCGCGGAAGGCTACGCGAAGAACGAGCGCGCGCGGGTCCAGTCGTTCATGCTCGCCACGAATCCACTGAGCCTCGTCGTCGCGCCGCTGCTCGCGGTGCCGTTGATCGCCTATCTGGGCTGGCGTGGGATGTTCCTCGGGGCTTCGGTAGTTGGGCTCCTCGCGTTCGCGCTGTACCTGTTCGGCACGCGCACGTCGCATCCGGCGCCGAGCAACCAGCCGGTGGCGGGCGGCGCCTACGCCGCGCCGCGCGGCTTTGGCGAACTCGTTCGCGACAGCAACATCTGGAAGATCTCGGTGATCAACTTCGGCGTCAACATTCTCATCTGGGGTTTTCTGTCGTGGCTCCCCTCCTACATGATGAAGGTGCAGAAGCTCGATCTCGTACATGCCGGATTTGTCTCCGCGCTGCCCGGCGTCGCGGGCATCGTCGGCATGCTGGCGGGCGGCTGGCTCGCCGACAAGGCCTTCGCGGGCCGCGAGAAGTATCTGCTGCTGACAAGCGTAGTGCTGGCCGGGATCAGCCTGTTCGTGATGCTGAACGTGCGGGACCTGCCGGTCGTCATCGCGTGCCAGCTGGTGCTCGCCTTCAGCATGAAGATTTCGTTCATCGCGCTGTGGGCGCTGCCGCTCAAGCTGATCGAAGCGAAAGACATGGGCATGGCTTCAGGCATCGTCAATCTGGGGAGTCAGCTGGCGGGCGTCGCGTCACCCGCCGTGATGGGTTTTCTCATCGTCGCGCGGCACGGCTCGTATGACGGCGCGTTCGCGTTCCTCGCCGCGTGCACAGTGCTGTGCGCCATCGTTACGTTGACCCTGCCGGGAAAGGAGTCCGCTTCGCTACACCGCGAGCCCGAGCTTGCGGCGCAAAAGCAGTGAACAAGGCCTGGGGCGTGGCGATCGATCAATGCCCGATGCGCAACGCCACCAGCAGGCGAGACACCATGTTGTAAGCAGCAATCGTCGCAACCAGTTCGAGCATCGCGGTCGATCCGATCTCTGCGCAGACCGGATCGAAAATCGCATCCGGCACGTCGAGCTCGGCGGACACCGGCGGATAACGTTTCATCACGAGCGGATCGTGGCCCGGTAGACGAGCCGCACCATGCCGACCACGTCGTCGACTTCGTAACCGTGGTTGAAACGCTTGTGACGCATGAAGCGGCCGGTCGCATACTCCATCTCCGAGTCCTCAATTCTTGAATTCGACGCGGCAGGCGCAGGCGTGGAGGTTCGCCGGAAATCTCTGTGGGGCGGCCCGATTTTTTGACTTCGCGGTTCGGCGCAGTGTCGCGGCGTTGGAGAGCCGCGCGGCCGGGGGAAATCTGGACCGAGCCGTGCGGCTCGTGGGGGAAGGCCGTATGGAGGCTTGTATGCGGGCTCGCATCAAGGCGCGGAGCCAGATGCGTGCAGCCAGTGAGTGCGCTTATGTCGGCTAGCCGGCCATCTGTGATCGACGGGCCGTTCGCGGAGACCACGAAACGGGTCTCCGGCTTCTAAAGACAAGATCGGCTGGCCGCCGCGGCGCGCGACCTCAGCCGATCAGTGTGGGCGTTGCCGCGCTCAGGCCGCCTGCTTTTGCACGGCCGCTTCGCCTTGCCGCAGATGCAGCAAGCGATAGCCGCTCTTGTAAACGGGCTGCAGCCGGAAGTCGTTTTGCGGCTCGATCTCAAGCAGCAAGCGAAGCCGCGACACATGACTGTCGATCGTGCGGGTGAACTCGCGGAATTCACGGCCCCACACCATCGCGAAGATATGGTCGCGCGACAGCACGCGGCCGATATTGGAAAAGAACAACGACGCCAACCGGTATTGCGTACCCGATAGCTGCACCGGCTGACCGCGCAGCATGACGAGCTGGCGATGCGTGTCGAAACGGTAGGGGCCGACATCGAAATTCGTGACGCTGAAACGGTCCGGATAAGCGCGGCGAAGTAACGCCGCCACGCGTTCGCGGAACTCGCCCGGCCGCAGCGGCAGCGGCACATACTCGTCTGCGCCGCTGGCAAAGGCGCGCACCACGCTCTCTTCCGACGTCTCCGCCGAAGCAAACACGACCGGCACCCGGTCGCCGCCGACCGCGCGCACCGAGCGCAGCACCTCGGCGCCCGACAGGCGTGTGCCTTGCCAGTCCAGCACCAGCAGATCCACGGTGGAACGGGCGAGCGCCTTCGACATGGTCAAACCATCGTCGTAGACCAGACACGTATGGTTGGCGTTCGTGAGGACCTTTTCGATCGATTGACGCATGACGGGGTCACGCTGAAGGATGGCAATGCGCATGGGATAACTCTTAACTGATAGCTCGGACGCGATTCTCGGAGGGACGCCCAAGTCATCCCATAGGAGCATTCCTAATTTGCGTCCCAATCGCCCGGCTCCGACAGGCATGCGCGGCATTCCTACACTCGTCAGCGGAGGCTCGCACGGCGTGCGGCCTTCGTCGTCCTGGCGTCGTCGAAAGGACAAGTTTCGGGGAACTTTTTCCCATCTAATTAAGCACCTCCCGAAACGAATTGCCGCAGTCCTGTAAAATCTTGGCCCTGGCCCCAGTCGTCACCGCGTTTACCCTACCCGGGCCAGCGCGGCGGTGTCCCGTGCTCTACCCAGCGCTTGCCACACTTCTCGCCCGACGACCGCCGTATTTCCGCACGCCCATGTGTGGTTCCCAATTAAAGACAAGACACAAGCAATGCAAGCGACCAATCTGGGTGGAGCGCAGGCTGTCACCCCACGCCCTCTTGGGCGAAGCGATTACAAGACGCTCGGCCTCGCCGCGCTCGGCGGGGCGCTGGAGTTTTACGACTTCATCATCTTCGTATTCTTTGCGCCGGCGATCGGCCAGTTGTTCTTCCCCGCCGCGATGCCCGACTGGCTGCGTCAGGTGCAGACCTTCGGCATCTTTGCCGCGGGCTATCTGGCGCGGCCGCTCGGCGGCATCATCATGGCGCACTTCGGCGACCTGTTCGGCCGTAAGCGCATGTTCACGCTGAGCGTGCTGCTGATGTCAGTGCCGACGCTGATGATGGGCCTGTTGCCCACCTACGCCAGCATCGGCGTGATGGCGCCGGTCCTGCTGCTGCTGTTCCGCGTGATGCAAGGCGCGGCGGTGGGCGGCGAAGTGCCGGGCGCGTGGGTGTTCGTCTCCGAGCACGTGCCCGAGCGGCACGTCGGCTATGCGTGCGGCACGCTGACGGCCGGCCTCACGGCGGGCATCCTGCTCGGCTCGTTGATCGCATCGGCGGTGAACCGCCATTTCGCACCGGCGGAAATCTCCGCCTACGCATGGCGTATTCCGTTCCTGGTAGGCGGCGTGTTCGGCATGTTCTCGGTTTATCTGCGCCGCTGGCTGCATGAAACGCCGGTGTTCGCCGAGCTCAAGCAACGCAAGGCGATCGCCGCGGAAGTCCCGCTCAAAGCCGTCCTGCGCGACCATGGCCGCGCCGTGATCGTGTCGATGCTGCTCACGTGGATGCTGTCGGCCGCGATCGTGGTCGTGATTCTGATGACGCCCACGCTGCTGCAGAAGCAGTTTCACATCGCGCCGGCCACCGCGCTGCTGGCGAACTGTGTGGCGACGCTGTGTCTGACGATCGGCTGTGTGATGGCAGGCTCGATCGCCGGCCGGATCGGTGCGGGGCGCACGATTTTCATTGGCGGCCTGGCGTTGGCCCTGACGTACTACGTGATGTTCCAGCAGCTCGCCGTCGATACGTCGGCGCTGGTGCCGCTCTACGCCGTGGCCGGCCTCTTCGTCGGCGTGATCGGCGCGATTCCGTTCGTGATGGTCAAGGCGTTCCCGCCGATCATTCGTTTCTCCGGCATCTCGTTCTCGTATAACGTCGCTTATGCGGTGTTCGGCGGCCTTACGCCGATCGCCGTTTCGTTGATGATGAAGTCGAACCCGATGGCCGCGCCGCTGTATGTCGGCGCTATTTGCATTCTCGGTGCGCTGGCTACGCTGTTTATTAAAGACGCGCCGCAGGCGCGCTAAGCGAGTTGTTCGCAACGGTGCACCGTGTCGTGCGCCGTTATTTGCAGCGGCTCCACAGCTGGCGGTTTCGGCGGTTTCGGCGGTTTCGACACTTCACGACAGTGCGAAATATCGTGCAACGTATCGGCCTACGATGTGTTGCATGAACTCTTCCAATACGTCCTTCACGCCGGCCCTCGGCCGCATTCTCGCGACCGTCAGCGTCGGTTTCGTCGTCACTCAACTCGACGTGACTATCGTCAACATCGCGCTGCCGAAGATCGCCTTGTCCATCCAGAGCCGCACGCGTCGGCCTCGGACCCGCACAAGACGACTGGCTCTGGGCAAGTGGGTGAATCGCGCTGAGCGTCTCACGGCTTTGACCAGCGCGTGGGCGAATCGGTGAATCGACGAATCGGCAAACCGGCAAACCGGCAAACCGGCAAACCGGACGAAGCATCTCACCACCTGGTCGAAAGTACAAAAAAATGCCCCCGCGATGCCTACGCACCGTGGGGGTCATTTTTTAACGCTATACGGCGCGAGGAGCTGCAATACGCTCACACTAGCGCCACACGATTTACAACGCCGCTTCCTGAATCGTGCCGGTGTCGATTGCGCGCTCGATCAGCCCTTCGTTTTGCGCCTTGACAATCGCGTCGGCGATCAGTTTTTCCGGCTCCTCGATCTCGGCCTTGATCGTGCTGATGAGGCCCGAAGCATCCAGCACCACCAGTGTTTTCGCCGAATCGGCAAGGCTGATGATCACGCGATGCGGCGTAGGCCCTTCGCCAAGACTTGCGCACAACTGCGTAACCTTGCCGCCAATGGTTTGCTCAAAACTCTGAATCATTATTTGCTCCCTTGATGATCGCCACAATCAATATCGATAGCAACCTGCACAGACTACCTCAACTGCATGATCAGAGACTCAGTCCGCCGCGTGGCGCACGCGCGCCGTCGATGCTGATACGGCCCGCCCCGGTCACGAACAACAGCAGGAAACCACCGGCGATACCGATGTTCTTCCAGAAGTGAATCACCATATCGCGTTGCAAGGCAGGATCGGTCACGTTCCAGAAATCGTGCCCCAGCACCGCGGTCGCCACGGCGTATACAGCCAGGATGAGCGCGAGCGGGCGGATCTTGAAGCCGACGATCAGCAGCAGGCCGCCGAGCGCCTCGACCGCGGTTGCGATCGGTGCGGCGACCTGAACGAAGGGCACGCCCTTCGAATGCAGGTAGCCCACGAAGCCCGCATAGCCCAGCAGTTTCATCACGCCGCCCCACAAAAACAGCACGGCAAGAGCGATACGCGCGATGAGGATAACGCCGGAATCGACGGGACGCGTCATGAGGGGCTCCTGTAAATGAATAAGCAGCAGACCCGGCCAGGCGGCCGCAGTTCCCCACTTTCGACCTGGGAATAGCCACGTTGCCCGCCATTTTCCCAGCGGGCCCGAGTGAACGGCGCACTTCGCGCCGTCTCAGCGGAGCAAAAAAGGTGTCCGAGCGCTCAGCAAGCACCCGATTCCGCACGACGCGCCACGCCTCGTGCCGCGATGCTCATGGCCGAGGATACGTCGCGACCTCGATCAGATTGCCGTCCGGATCGCGGCAATACACCGAAGTCATCTTGCCGCGCGCGCCGTCGCGCTCAACCGGGCCGGCCTCTATCTCCACACCCTGAGCGAGCCAGTGGGCCTTGACCTCGGCGGGACTCGCAGTGGTGATAAAGCACAGGTCGGCGCTGCCCGGCACCGGCTCGCGCCCGGTGAACCACGCGAGCGTGTCCGCATCCGCCGGACGCAAGTTGATTTTCTGATTGCCGTACGTCATCGCCACGCGCGTGCCGGTGCGCGATTCGAACTGGCTGCGCCGCATGCCGAGCATGCGCGCATACCAGGCCGCGCTCGCTTCCACGTCGGCGACATTCAGAACGAGATGATCGAGACTGTCTATCGAGAAGCTCATAGGTTTCGTCGCCATGGAGACGGGCTACTGTTGCGGCGCATCGGGCGCGAGCAGGACGCCCTTGGTAAACACGAAGCAGCCGTAACCGCGCGCTTCACCGGTTGCGATCACGCAATAAGCCTTGCGCGCCCGCTCATAGAAAGCAAAACGTTCGACCGACGCCAACGGGACCTCGCGCCCTTCCGCCGCATCGATCTCGATCTGCGCTTCGCGCTGAACGGCCGGAACCGTATTCGGCTCGCCTACCACTTCCATCCGCGAGGCCGGGTGTTCGATGAAGGTATCCAGCGGCATGACCGAAAGAATCGCACGAATCGCGCGCGGTGCGTTCACGCCGTCGAGTCGCAGCAGCTTGCCCAACACCGTCTGCTGCGCGACGGACGCGCCCGGGAAGTTGGCGTCGCAAACCACCAGTTCGTCGCCATGTCCCATCGCGCGTAACGCATGCAGCACATCGGCATTTAGCAGCGGGTCCAGATTTTTCAGCACGCGTTGTCTCCTTGAGATCCTTTGGGTCCTTGCGGTCCGTTTTTGGTGGCGAGCTGCCCGGGTCCGAAGGGTTTGTCCTTGTAGCGCTGTCCTTCCAGCGCACTGAGATCGATTGTAGCAAGACCTTAGCGCACGGTCCGGTGCCGATGCCTGATCGTCAATCCGCTTTTGCGCACGACGCGCCTGGCCGATTCTGACGACATTGCCACCGCAGCCATCCGACCAGTGCGAGCAGCACGAGACCCGCGCCACCCAACACCGGCTCGCGCCAGGCCAGCAACGCAGTGAAGGTGAACGCGCGCGCACCGGCCAGCAGAGCGAAGCCGGCAATCGCGCTGGAGAGCGCGTCGACGGCGCCCGCGAGGCGCGCGACCCTGAGGACAACTCCGGGAGCCGTGGCGGCAGCGGATTCGTGCATGATCGTCTCCGTAAAAAGCGTGGCGGGTCAGGCGGCGGCAGGCACCTGGTCGAGGAAGCCGGTCACCGCCTGGAGGCGGCCGTGTGCGTCGAGCACGCCGAAGTCGGATCCCTTCACGATCGCCTCGCCGCCCGGCGTGGTGAGCGCCCACGAAAAGCGCAGCCGGTTCGCGAAGCCGTCGACCTCCGTCGTGCGGTGAAACGTGTGATGCGGAAAACGCTCATGCACCGCACGAATCATTGCGTCGATGCCATCGTGGCCCGCGCCTGCCAGCAGCGGATCGCGATAGTCGGCATCGGCGGCCCATGTCGCCGCGATCAGTTCGCGGCGGCGCCTCGCATCGGTTTCATTCCATGCGTCGAAATATCGGTCGATCAGATCGGTATGCGCATTCATTTCAAACTCCTTGATTGGCATGACTGAGCACTACGCTCGGCAGACTGGCTGTATGCGGCGGGCTCGGAGTGAAGATTGGCGCCTCGAGCGCAGCACGTCGATTACGTGGGAGGTAAGCATCCGGATGCACTGCGGTGATCCACGTCCATTTGCCCGCCGGATTGGCCATCCGGCCGAGTCGTCACAGGCGGCCTCAGCCGCTAATCTCATTGGGCTAGCGGGAGCCGCGCGGCGTTGCCACGCAGCATGTGATGAACTGAACGGGTGCGGACACGAGCCGCTTTTTAAATATGGTTTTTACGCTTGCAAGATCGTATCCGACAGGATACACTCATCAGCAAATCGGTTCACCGCCTGTGTACACGGTCCACCGCACAGAGGAATTCGACAGTTGGCTTGCCGGCCTCGCAGACTTAAGAGCGAGGGCAAAAATCCTGGTGCGGGTCCGGCGTGCGGAGCGAGGTCATTTCGGCGACGTCAAGTTGCTGGAAGACGGTGTGTCCGAGATGCGCATCGATTGCGGTCCCGGCTATCGGGTCTACTTCGCGCGCGAAGGGCGTTCGGTGTACCTGCTGCTCTGCGGGGGCGATAAGTCCTCACAGTCAGCCGACATCAAGCATGCCAAATCAATGTGGGCAGCAATCAGAAAGGAATAGTCATGAGCAAAGTCAAAACCGCACGGTTCGACGCATCGCACTACCTCGATAGCGAGGAGATGATCGCCGAATATCTCAACGCTGCGCTGGAAGAAGGCGACGCCGACCTCCTCCTCGCCGCAATCGCCGATATCGCAAAAGCACGCGGCATCGCGAAGGTCGCGGCCGACGCCGGGCTCGGGCGCGAAAGCCTTTACAAAACACTCGCACCCGGCTCCAAACCGCGCATGGATACCGTGTTCAAGTTGCTGCACGCGTTAGGCGTCAAGCTCAACGCCGTGCCGGACGGCGTGGCGCACGCCTGACTCGCGCTTCCCGCGTTTGTCGCCTGGGGCAATGCCCCAAATGTGCCGCGTATTTGTGGAAGGTCCTACGCTTCTTCCGGATGTTCCGGGTCTGCCCGGGCCTGCCCGGGTCTGTCATTACCTCTCAAGTAATGGATCGCTCACGCGCTTTGGCTATCATCGGCAACATGAACACACTCTCTCTCGCGCAAACCATCCCGTCGAACGTGCCGACGGCAAGCCGCACGGTCGGCGACCTGCTGCGTGAATGGCGGCAGCGGCGAAGAATGAGCCAGTTGCTGCTCGCAGCTGAAGCCGATATTTCAACGCGGCATCTGAGCTTCGTCGAATCAGGGCGTGCGGTGCCCAGCCGGGAAATGGTCATGCACCTCGCCGAGCGGCTCGACGTGCCGCTGCGGGCACGCAACGCACTTCTGGTCGCGGCGGGTTATGCGCCGCTGTTCCGCGAGCGTCCTTTGACAGACCCGCAACTGGCCGCCGCGCGCGAGGCAGTGGAGTTAGTGCTCAAAGGTCACGAGCCATATCCGGCACTCGCGATCGACCGTCACTGGACCATCGTCGCCGCGAACAATGCGCTTGCGCCGCTGCTTGCGGGCGCAAGCCCGGCACTGCTGAAACCACCGGTCAATGCGATGCGACTGAGCTTGCATCCGGAAGGCATCGCGGCGTCGATCGTCAACTGGCATGCCTGGCGCGCGCACGCGCTGTCCCGGCTCCAGCGGCAAATCGACGTGAGCGGTGACGATACGTTGAGCGCACTGCGTGATGAGCTAGTCACGTACCCCTCTCCAGCCGGCGCGGAAGCGGCCGACCACGACGACATCGCGACCGATCAGGTCGCCGTGCCGCTGCGGCTGCGCACGCCTATCGGCGAGCTGTCGTTCTTCAGCACGACCACGGTATTCGGAACGCCGGTGGATGTAACGCTGTCGGAACTTGCCATTGAAGCGTTCTTTCCCGCCGACCAGCAAACGGCGGCGGCATTGCGAGAGTTTGCCGAAAGCCAACGCGCCGAAGGCCAACGAGCATGAAGCTGCGAAGCCGTGAAGCCATGGAGCCGTGAAGCCGTGAAGCCGTGAAGCAATAGCATGGCAGCGGGGCCGCAGAATCCCGGGCGAGATACAGACCGAGTTGTTACCGCTTGTGCACGATCATCCAAACCACATGGAGACGCATTTGATCAACAACGCCCCACTGGTGCGCCAGCTCGGTCCGGCCGACCGCGATGCCTACTTCCAGCTTCGGCTGCGAGGACTAAAGGCACATCCGGAGTCATTCGGTCAAAGCTACGAGGAAG
>NZ_JAXDPY010000358.1:0-8592 GCF_034668105.1 Paraburkholderia sp.
GCACCTGCAGGCCGAACTGGAAACCGACGTTGGCCTTCTGCATGTCCACCATCACGTCGTTCAGCGAGACGTTGGACGAGCCGAGTTCGAACGCCTGCGATTCGCCGACCGCCTTGTTCTGATCGCCGCTGATCTTGTCCAACGAGGCCTTCAGCGCCGAGGCGAAACCGCCGGCCGAAGCCGCGCCGGACGCGTCGGCCACGCCGGCCGCCGAGCTGCTGCCGGCCGCTTGCGCCGCCATCGACTGCATCTGTTGCAGCGCCGACGAGAGCGCGTTCACGGGCAATGTCATGTTCTCTCCAGGGAATGACGACCGGCATGCCAGAAACCGTACCGATCTGAGCGAAAGCATAGCAGTGGACCATCCGGGAAAGCCCCGAAACTAGGGGGGAAACCCGGCTCTATTCAAGCAATCGGCTCGAGCGGCGCTGCGGATAATTTCAATGGTGAAAGTCTCTGTCCGTGCGCCCGCCGACCCTCGGCGCGGCTGAGCGACAGAAACGCAAAGGCATCCCGGAGATACCCGACGCATGGATTCGTCAGCCAACTCTTTGATCAACCCCGACGCCCGCATGGGTCTCGCCGGCGCTCAGCCAGGCGCGGCCGCGGCCGGCACCGGCCAGGCCGGCGGCGCAGCCGATCTCGGCGGCCTCGGGGGCAACCTGGGCGGCAACTTCGGCCAGCGTCTGTCGGGGCTCGCGCAGATGCGCGGTAACCCGCGCGCGCCGCTGATTTTCGCCGTCGCGTTGCTGGTCGCCATCGTCGCGGGTCTGTTCCTATGGTCGCGGGCACCGGACTACAAGGTGCTCTACAGCAATCTGTCGGACAGCGACGGCGGCTCCATCATCACCGCGCTGCAAGCCGCCAACATTCCCTACAAGTTCTCCGACTCCGGTGGCGCGATCCTCGTGCCGGCCGAACAGGTGCATGAAATGCGTCTGCGCCTGGCTTCGCAAGGGCTGCCCAAGAGCGGCTCGGTCGGTTTCGAACTGATGGACAACCAGAAGTTCGGCATCAGCCAGTTCGCCGAACAGGTCAACTATCAGCGGGCGCTGGAAGGTGAACTGGAGCGCACGATCGAGTCGATTTCGTCAGTGAAGTCGGCGCGCGTGCATCTGGCCATTCCGAAACCTTCCGTGTTCGTGCGCGACAAGGAAACGCCGTCGGCTTCCGTGCTGGTCAACCTCTATCCGGGCCGCGCGCTCGACGAAGGCCAGGTGCTGGCGATTACCCATATGGTGTCGTCGGCGGTGCCGGATATGCCCGTGAAGGGCGTGACCATCCTCGACCAGGACGGCAACCTGCTGACGCAGCCGTCCACCGGCAGCGGTCTGGACGCCTCGCAACTGAAGTACCGCCAGCAGATCGAACGCAGCACGCAACAGCGGATCGACGCGATCCTTTCGCCCCTGTTCGGCTCCGGCAACGCGCACTCGCAGGTCAGCGCCGATATCGACTTCTCGCACAGCGAGCAGACCTCGGAAAACTACGGTCCGAACGGCAACCCGCAGCAGGCGGCGATCCGAAGCCAGCAATCGAGCACCGCCACCGAGATGTCGCAAGCCGGCGCCTCGGGCGTGCCAGGCGCGCTGTCGAATCAACCGCCGCAGCCTGCTTCCGCACCGATCACGGCGGCCAGCGGCACGCCGGGCGTGACCACCACGCCGGTCAGCGACCGCAAGGATTCGACCACCAATTACGAACTCAACAAGACCGTCCAGCATCTGGAGCAACCGATGGGCGGCATCAAACGCCTGTCGGTGGCCGTGGTGGTCAACTATCAGCGCGTGGTTGACGCGAGAGGCCACGCGACGATGCAACCGGTCGCCGCCGACAAGCTCGCCCAGGTCAATCAACTGGTGAAGGACGCGATGGGCTTCGACGCCACGCGCGGCGACTCGGTCAACGTGGTCAACAGCCCGTTCACCGCCGACGTCGACCCGATTGCCGACCTGCCGTGGTGGCGCACGCCGGACATGATCGCGCTCTACAAGCAGATCGCGACCTACCTCGGCATTGGCGCCGTGGCCCTGTTCCTCTACTTCGTGATGGTGAAGCCCGCGCTGCGCCGCGCTTTCCCGCCGCCGGAGCCGGTCGTCGCCGCGCTGCCGTCGCCGGGCGACGAGCCGATCCTGCTCGATGGCATTCCGGCCGCCGAGCGCGAAGGCGCAATCGTCCAGCTGGAAACGGACACCGAAATGCTCGCGCTCGAAAGCGCCAAACAGAAATACGAGCGGAACCTGGAGTTCGCGCGCAACATCGCGCGCCAGGATCCGAAGGTCGTGGCAACCGTCGTGAAAAATTGGGTGACCGATGAGCGCTGAAGGCGTAATGAAGAGCGCGCTCCTGCTGATGTCGATCGGCGAGGAAGAAGCCGCGCAGGTATTCAAGTTCCTCGGGCCCCGTGAGGTCCAGAAGATCGGCGTCGCCATGGCCGCGTTGAAGAGCGTGACGCGTGAGCAGGTCGACGAGGTCTTGCAGGAGTTCGTCCGCGAGGCGGAAACGCACACCGGCATGTCGCTGGATTCGAGCGAGTACATCCGCTCGGTGCTCACCAAGGCGCTGGGCGACGACAAGGCTGGCGCCATCATCGACCGGATTCTGCAGGGCAGCGATACCAGCGGGATCGAAGGCCTCAAGTGGATGGACTCCGCGGCGGTGGCCGAGCTCATCAAGAACGAGCATCCGCAGATCATCGCGACCATCCTGGTTCACCTGGACCGCGACCAGGCCTCCGAAATCTCCGCCTGCTTCAGCGAACGGCTGCGAAACGACGTCCTGCTGCGAATCGCGACGCTGGACGGCATCCAGCCGGCCGCGCTGCGCGAACTCGACGACGTGCTGACGGGCCTCCTGTCCGGCAGTGACAACCTGAAGCGCAGCCCGATGGGCGGCATCCGCACGGCGGCCGAAATTCTCAACTTCATGTCGAGCAACCATGAAGAAGGCGTGATCGAGAACGTTCGCCAGTACGACGCGGAACTCGCGCAGAAGATCATTGATCAGATGTTTGTGTTCGAGAACCTGCTCGATCTGGAAGACCGCGCGATCCAGCTGTTGCTGAAGGAAGTCGAGTCCGAGGCGTTGATCATCTCGCTGAAGGGCGCGCCGCCCGCGCTGCGCCAGAAGTTCCTGTCGAACATGTCGCAGCGTGCCGCCGAACTGCTCGCCGAAGACCTCGATGCGCGCGGACCGGTGCGCGTCTCCGAAGTCGAGACGCAGCAACGCCGCATCCTGCAGATCGTGCGCAATCTGGCGGAAAGCGGCCAGATCGTTCTAGGCGGCAAGGCGGAAGATGCATATGTCTGATCAGAATGCCCCAACGAAGGAAAGGCTCTCGGCCTACCAGCGCTGGGAGATGGCCTCCTTCGATCCGGTGCCGCCCGCGCCGCCCGAACCCGAAGTCGACGACGGCGCATTCGAAGCCGAACTCCAACGTCTGCGCGACGCCGCGCATGCGCAGGGCGTCGCGACGGGTCACGTGGCCGGGCAGGCGCTCGGTTATCAGGCCGGTTACGACCAGGGCCACGCTCAAGGTTTTGCACAAGGCCAGAGCGAAGCACGCGAAGAAGCGGCGCGCCTCGCCGCGCTGGCCGAGCCCTTCAAGAAAGCACTCGAGGGCGCGCAGGGCGCGATCTCGGAAACGCTGGTGGCATTGGCGCTGGATATCGCGCAACAGGTGGTACGCCAGCATGTGCAGCACGATCCGACCGCGCTGATTGCCGCCGCCCGCGAGGTGCTGGCTACGGAACCGGCGCTGATCGGGGCGCCGGCGCTGATCGTCAGCCCGGCCGACCTGCCGGTCGTCGAAGCTTATCTGATGGAAGAATTGCAAACGCGTGGCTGGACGGTGCGCACCGATCCGTCGGTCGAACGCGGCGGCTGCCGCGCGCAAGCCGCCACCGGTGAAGTCGATGCCGGTATCGATACGCGCTGGGAGCGCGTCGCCGGCGCCCTCGGCAAGGTCAGCACATGGTGAAGCCGACGCTCGAAGAGATCCGCGCCAGCGATCTGACGCCGCTCGAACGCGAGCTCGCGCTGGCGTCGTTCGGCGCCGAGGCGCTGGTCGATATGCCGGCCGCCGCTACGCCCGCTGCGGCCGCAGTCGCGGCCATCGAGGCTGCGTTGCGGGATACGGGCGCCGGCGTACCGGGCGCCGGGCATCCGGGGGCCGGCCTACCGGGGGCCGGCCACCCGGCAACGGGTGCAGCGGCAAGCCGCGAATCCGCCACCGCGAGCCGTGAATCCTCCACTTCGAGCCCCGCTTCAACTGCCGCCGCCCACGCCCCGTACGATCCCGCACTCGACAGCAACCCGCACGTCCAGGCCTGGCGCGGCCGGCTGGACGCGCTGCGCGCGCGCAGCGCGATCGCCAAACCGATGCGTGCCTGCGGCCGGCTGACGCGCGCCGCCGGCCTGGTGCTCGAAGCGGTCGGTCTGCGCCTGTCGGTGGGCGCCGAAGTGATGATCGAACTGCCGGCCGGCAGTTCGCTGCCGATGGCCGAAGCCGAAGTGGTCGGCTTCTCCGGCGACAAACTGTTTCTGATGCCGACCACCGAAGTGATCGGCCTCCTGCCCGGCGCGCGCGTCTATCCGCTCGAAAGCGCGCCGATCGCCGATCCGATGGCGGGCGCAAAGCGCCTGCCGGTCGGCTGGGAATTGCTTGGCCGCGTGCTGGACGCCTCCGGCCGCCCGCTCGACGGCCTCGGCCCGCTCGGCGCGCACGCCGACGCGCCGCTGTCCGCACCGGTCATCAATCCGCTCAACCGCGAGCCGATTCATCAGGTGCTCGACGTCGGGGTGCGCGCGATCAATTCGCTTCTGACCGTCGGCCGCGGCCAGCGTATGGGCCTGTTCGCCGGTTCGGGCGTGGGTAAATCGGTGCTGCTCGGCACCATGGCGCGCTACACCAGCGCCGAGGTGATCGTGATCGGCCTGATCGGCGAACGCGGCCGCGAAGTGAAGGAGTTCATCGAACAGATTCTGGGCGAGGAAGGTCTCGCGCGCTCGGTGGTGATCGCCGCGCCGGCCGACGTCTCGCCGCTGTTGCGGATGCAGGCCGCGTCGTACTCGACCTCGCTGGCCGAATATTTCCGTGACCAGGGCAAGCACGTGCTGCTGCTGATGGATTCGCTGACCCGTTACGCGATGGCACAGCGCGAGATCGCGCTGGCCGTGGGCGAGCCGCCCGCCACCAAGGGCTATCCGCCTTCGGTGTTCGCCAAACTGCCGGCGCTCGTCGAGCGGACCGGCAATGGTCCGGCGGGCGGCGGCTCGATCACCGCGTTCTACACCGTGCTGACCGAAGGCGACGACCAGCAGGATCCGATCGCCGACTCCGCGCGCGCGATTCTCGACGGCCATATTGTGCTGTCGCGCTCGCTCGCGGAGGCCGGCCACTATCCCGCGATCGACATCGAAGCGTCGATTAGCCGGGCAATGACCGCGTTGATCGACGATAACCATCTCGAGAAGACGCGTATGTTCAAGCAGATGCTGTCGCGCTATCAGCGCAACCGCGATCTGATCAACGTCGGCGCCTATTCGAGCGGGCGCGACGCGCTGCTCGACCGGGCGATTGCGCTGTATCCGCGAATGGAAGCATTTTTGCAGCAAGGTTTTCGCGAGTGCGCGAACTTTGAACCGAGTCTCAAGATGCTGGACGCGCTGTTTGCCTAAGGAGGCTGACGATGGCGAAACACTTTCCGATCAAGACACTCATCGGCCTGGCCCAGGACGACGTGGATGCCGCCGCGCAACGTCTGGGCCGCGCGCAGCGCGAGCGCAACGACGTGCAGTCGCAGCTCGACGCGCTCGTGCAGTACCGCGACGAATATCACACGCGATTCACGGCGACCGCCCAGGCGGGCATGCCCGCCGGCAACATGCGTAATTTTCAGGCATTCATCGACACGCTCGACAACGCCATCGAACAGCAGCGCAACCTGCTGACGACGGCCGATGCGCGCGTCGAGGCTGCCAAGCCCGACTGGCAGCGCCAGAAACAGAAGCTCGGTTCGTACGAAGTGCTGAAGGCGCGCGGCGAAGCCGCCGAGGCGAAAACCGTGGCACGGCGCGACCAGCGCGATGCCGACGAACACGCCGCCCGCATTCTGAGGATGCGCGCCGAGGGCGCTTGACGCGCCCGAGTGCCGCCTCGATTGGCGGACCACCCCGTTTGACGGATTGACAGGATTCCCTATGTCGCCTCTTTCACCGATCGGCTCACTGCTCGGCTCCGCCAGCAGCCCGTCCACCAGCGCTGCCCTTGCCGCTGCGGCGAACGCCAAACCGTTCTCGCAAACTCTGCAACAGAGCATCCAGCTGCAGAACCAGCTAGCCGTGCAGAGCGCGAGCCCGCCGCCGGCTTCGGCTTCGTCGTCGAGCGTGCATGACGCGCCGCCGCCGCCCGCGCCTCCCACGAAGAGCGCGGATACCGGCAGCAGCAACACGGACAAGAACAATTCGACGAGCGCTTCGTCGTCCGGGTCGTCGTCCAGCTCGTCTGCTTCGTCTGCCTCGTCTGCCTCGTCTGCCCATTCGCAGCAGGCCTCGGGCGACAAGACCAACGCGACGCCGTCGAAGTCCGGCAACACGACCACGCAGACCAGCGCCGACACGGCAGCCGCCGCGGCCGCCGCTCAAGCGCAAGCACAAGCACAAGCCAAGGCGAATAACGCCACCGACCCGGCGAGCGCCGACCCCGACACAGCGCTGACTGACGCGGCGACCGCGGAGCCCGGCACGGGCACGGACGCCAAGACCGGCGGCACCTCGGGCAAAAAGACGGGCGCGAGCGATCCGAAGTCGGCGCAGGACGCTTTGCAGGCGGCGCTAGCCGCGCTGGCGAACGGTCAGGGCGTGGTGCCGGCGCAGGCGCTGGCGAGCGGTGCGGCGGCGAACGCGGCAGGCGGTCTGGGTGCTGGCGCGAACAACGGACTGCACGGATCGGCGGACGGCAAGACATTTGCGGCAGGCATGTTTGGCGAAGGCAAGGGGTCGAGCGCTGGCAAGGCTGGGTTGGCGGCAGCGGCCGCTAACACGGCAACGGCCACGGCCGATGCGTCGGCGGCGGCGAAAGCTGCGGCTGATGCGTTGGGCGCGATGGCTGCCGGCGGTGCACAGGCGGACGATCTGGCGTCCTTCAAGAGCGCGACCGATGCCGCGACGGCGGCGTTGGCGGCGAGTCAGGCCGCGGCGAGCGCCGCGAGTACGACGGTGGCCGTGCAAACGACGGGTAACGCCGGAGCTGCGGAAGCGGCGAATGCGTTGTCGCCGCAGGTGGGCACGCCGGACTGGGAAGATGCGTTGAGTCAGAAGGTGGTGTTTTTGTCGAATGCGCATTCGCAGAGTGCCGAGCTGACTTTGAATCCGAAGGATCTGGGGCCGCTGCAGGTGGTGTTGCAGGTGGCCGATAACCATGCGCATGCATTGTTTGTGTCGCAGCATCAGCAGGTGCGGGAGGCTGTCGAGGCCGCGTTGCCGAAGCTTCGTGAGGCGATGGAGTCCAATGGGATTGGGTTGGGGAGTGCTAGTGTCAGCGATGGGTTTGCCCGCCAGGGGGGCGGCGGGCAGGGTGCTGATTCCGGGCAATCAGGGAGGGGAGGCAGCGGGGCAGCGGGGTCTTTTGCCAGCGGCGCTGGGGGGGATTCTGGGTCTGTTGATCGTGGCGCCGTTCGGCAGAGTGTGGGGTTGGTGGATACTTTTGCTTAGTGGTTTTGCTTTGCCTGCGGCGGTGGCTTTTTCTTGATCTGGTTGCCTGCGGGGTGGGCTTCTTCTTGATCTCGTTGCCTGCGCGGCGCTCGTTTCTGTTTGCCTATGGCGTTGGCCTTTCCTTGTTTTCTTATTGGTCTATTAGCGTCGCCCCTGTGCGGGGCGGGCACTTACTTCTCTTTGCCGCCGCAAAGAGAAGTAAGCAAGAGAAAGCGGCTCAAACCGCTAACTCTTAAGCGGGTCCCCCGCACAGTCACGGTAGTGGCGCATCTGGAATCCGTGCCCTCGCACATTCGGCGTGAGTGACAACGCACTCATCAGCTCCCACTCCGCACTGCGTGCGTCGCGGATGGGTCCGGCCGGGACACCACGGGCTTCGCTTCAACGTGGCGGGTGCCATCGGCTCGCCTCGGCGAGGACGACGTTGCGCGGGACACCACGGGCTTCGTTTCAACGCGGCGGGTGCCATCGGCTCGCCTCGGCGAGGACGGTGTTGCGTGGGACACCACGGGATTCGTTTCGGCGAGAATGGGACTGCACTGAAATGGGAAGCAGGCGTCGTGTGTCGGTGGCGAGAGACATGGGTGACTCGCGGTGCATGGCGGGAGGCTAAGCCATTGGCCCGAGTGGACGGCAGCCGCAAAAACCGCGCGAACGATTCCAGGAAATGCGCTTCGGCGCGCGCAGCGCCGCCGGAAGTATGACGGCTGTGTCACTGACGCCGAATGTGCGAGGGCACGGATTCCAGATGCACCACTACCGTGGCTGTGCGGGGGACCCGCTTAAGAGTTAGCGGTTTGAGCCGCTTTCTCTTGCTTACTTCTCTTTGCGGCGGCAAAGAGAAGTAAGTGCCCGCCCCGCACAGGGGCGACGCTAATA
>NZ_JAXDPY010000359.1:0-3236 GCF_034668105.1 Paraburkholderia sp.
CAGCACGAGATCGGCGGAAATCCGCTCGCCATGCTGCGTCGTGATCACTTTTTCGTTTGGCGTGGCGCCGACATCGGCGACATCGCCGCTTGCCGTCCTCGCGTCACTCGTCCGTTGCGTGGCGCACACGTCGATCCCACGCCGGTCCTCGACGCTCACGCTGCGACCGGGCAGAAAATGGATGCCAAGCCGCGTCCAGTTGGCGAGCAGGCGGCGCGAGGCCGCCGCCGGCAGCAACGCTGCGAGGGGCCTGTCGCTCACATCCAGCACAGTGACCGTATGTCCCGCCCGTGCCATGTCCTCCGCTAGCTCGCAGCCGATCAGACCCGCGCCGATCACCGCCACGCGCGCCGGCCCCGTCGTCAGCCGGCGCTGCATGCGGCTCCACATCGACAGATCGTTGACGCGCCAGCACAGCTCGCGCGGCAAGCCGGACGGCACCACGGGCCGCGCCCCCTGGGCGAGTACCAGTTGCCGGTAACGGAACGTGCCCGCCGTCGTGCGCAGTTGATGCAGCGCCGGCGACAACCCGATCGCGTAGGTATGGGCGACCAGCCGTACGCCGAGGCGCGTTGCGGCGGCCAGGCCGGTCTCGAATACGAGCCGCTCCGGTGTGCGTTTCTCGCTCAGCGAAACCGACAGTTCCGGCTTGCGGTAACGGTCCGCCGAGCACGCGCTCACCAGCGTGATCGGGACGTCCGGATCCAGCGCCCGGACTGCTTCGACGGCTGCCCAACCCGCCGTGCCGCCGCCGACCACGATGACCCCAGGGGTGCGCGAGGGCGCGCCCTGCGCCGGCGCGTACGCCGCTGTACCGGCCACAACCGGCTCGTAAAGCACGAAATCCGCTTTTGTTACCCCGCATAGCGGGCACTCCCAGTCGTCGGGGATCGCGTCGAAGCGCGTGCCGGCCGCAATGCCGCTATCCGGATCCCCCAGTTCTTCGTCATAGATGACGCCGCACGCGCGGCAGATGTATTGCTTCCAGTCGGCAATCAGGACGCTCATGCTGGAAGCTCCTCGGCGGAGAGACGGGCCATTTCCCAACGCAGATGCTTGATGGCAGGCGTCACGATCGCCACGAAGTGCGACTCGCGAATCCGCCGCTGCGGCGCTGCGCTCATCAAATAGCCGCGCGCGCCCTGATGCAGCAGCGACGCCTGCGCTGCACGCAACGCGAGCTCCGCGCCGCGTGTGCGCAGATCCAGCACTTCCAGCAGATAGTCGGTGCTGCCGTCGTAGGCGGTGCGCGCAAGCCGCTGCGTCGCGCTCACCGCTTCGTCGAGTTCGGCGGTCAGTTCGTCTGGCCGGTCGTGCAGGAAGCGGTTCACGTGACCGAGTACCGGCTCGACTTCGAGACACGAATCGATACCGCCTTGTGCGACGCCCAGCGCCATGCCGACCTGCAGCAGGATGAACGCCGCCTTGATCCGCGCGACGAAAGGCCGCGCCGGATCGGCAATCAGGTCGGCTTCGCCGACGAAATAGTTGGTGAGCTTGACGCCCCACGTACTGGTGCCTTCCATCCCGGAGAACACCGGGCAGTGGCGCAACTCGACGCGCTCGTCGCAGCTCAGCAGGAACATCACCTCGTGCGAGACCGAACCATCTTCGCGATGTACCGCGGCGATCGCGCCGCAATACTGGCCGAGGCCGATGTGACTGACCCACGGCAGCGTGCCGTTGATCAGATAGCCGCCCGGCGTGGGCGTAGCGCGGAACATCATCGGCTCGATCCCTGAGAACGCTTTCATCGGATTCGACAGCGCGGTGCCGCCGAACGTCTGGCCGCGGGCATGCGCGTCGAGCCGCGCGCCGCCTAGAGACGGGTTGCCGGACTGCTCCATGTACAACCCGCAGACATCGTGGGCCCACATCAGGAAGCCCGTCGAGCCACACGCGCGGCTCGCTTCCTGCATCGCGGCGAGCGACAGTCCGAAGCGTGTGCCGTACCGGTCGAGGTGGACGCCGAGCGCGCCGGCCGCGCCCAGGTCTCCCATGATGTCGAGCGGATAGACCCCTTCGCGGTCGATCCGTGGCGCGGCTGCCGCGAGCGGACCGCGAGCGATCGCGGCCACCCGCGCCAGCACCGCTTCGTCACACCAGGTGTCGACGCTGGACGCCTCTGCTACCAATGCGTGTTCCATGTTGGTTTTCCTTCGGGTTCCCGGGGCGGCCGCTACGCGCGGCGCGAACGAGCGAAGCGGCGCTTCAGTCGGCGAGCGCGACAGTCATGGGAATCGGATTGCGCATCGAGTTCGCAACCGGCGAGAAGTAGTTAGCATGGCGGACGATCTCATCAAGCTCCTCGCGCGTCGCATCGCCTTCGATCACGATCTTCACGCGGATCGCCTGAAAACCCATCTGCGCGGATTCCATCTGGGCGCCGCCTGCGCCCCATGCCGCCGGATTGCCGATATCCGCCTCGATGAACACTTCGAGCTTCGACAGCTTGACCTGCTTCCACGTGGCGACTGCCGTGATGCCGACCGCGAGGCAGCCGCCGAGACCGGACAGCACGATCTCGCCCGGCGCCGGCGCGGTGTCTTCGCCGAACAGATGCAGCGGCTCATCGACCACGACGGGCGTATGGTTGCCGACATAGCTCAACGAGCGGTACTGACCTTGCATGACCGTGTGCACGTTGTTCTTGCCGCGCGACCCCGGGTTATTGCGCCCCTTTTCGGCGAAGGCCAGCAGCCCATCGCGGTCGATCGGCCGCAGGTAGGTGGAAATAGTCGTGGGATTATCGGTGACAGTGTTCAAGTGACGCTCCTGATGCGTGGATGGTGAAGGCGCGGCGTCGCATCGAAGGTCGAGGGGCGCCGGCACATCACTCAATGCAACAGGCGTGCCAGTTTCACTGCGTATCGCCGAACTGCTTTCCTGGCGGGGCTTCCGGGGCGAACAGGAAGCGCCGACCTGCTTCGGCGAGACTCCTATTCAATCAAGCAGCGAACCGACAATGTCGACATTGTCGACATTGTTCATTCTGCGATACGAGGCCTGCCTGGCTGTCAGTCATTCGGCAGGCCAAGCTTTTGCCAGCGATAGCTGAACTGGCGCGCTGTCATGCCCAACTGCTGCGCCGCGCGCGATTTGTTTCCCCCGCACTGTTCGAGCGCGTCGACAAGCGCCTGTGCTGGGTGCGAACCGACGCGCCGGTAGGGTCGCATCGGCAGCGCTGCAGTGTGGGTCATGGGGTCATGTAATGAAGCGTCCAGCGCCCCGCCCCG
>NZ_JAXDPY010000360.1:0-8423 GCF_034668105.1 Paraburkholderia sp.
AGATAAGCCGCGCGCACCTTCGGATCATCCAGCATCTGCTTCGCGTCGCCGGACATCGTCACCAGACCCGAGTCCATCACGTAGCCACGGTTGGCAGCCTGCAGAGCCAAACGCGCGTTCTGTTCGACCAGCAGCACGGTCATGCCTTCGGCCGAGATCGCCCGCACCACTTCGAAGATCTTCTCGACCATGATCGGCGACAGACCCATCGACGGTTCGTCGAGCAACAGCAGCTTCGGCTTGCTGATGATCGCACGCGCCATCGCCAGCATCTGCTGTTCGCCGCCCGACAAGGTGCCCGCGTATTGCGAGGCGCGTTCCTTCAGGCGCGGGAAGAAGCCGAACATGCGATCGACGTCCGCCTTGATGCCGTCCGTGTCGGTACGCAGATAAGCCCCCATCTGCATGTTCTCGACGATCGACATGCGCGAGAAAATACCGCGGCCTTCCGGCACCATCGCGAGACCGCGCTTGAGCAGCTCGTGCGCCGGGATGCCCTTGATCGACTGGCCCATGTACTCGATGTCGCCGGCCGCGTACGGCTTAAGCCCCGTGATCGCCTTCATCGTCGTGGTCTTGCCCGCGCCGTTCGCGCCGATCAGCGTGACCAGCTCGCCCTGCCCGACTTCGAGGTCGATCCCCTTGACTGCCTGGATGCCGCCGTAATTGACCTGCAGGCCCTTGATTTTCAACATTGCTTGCGTTGTGGACATCAGTGGACTCCCGCACCCAGATAAGCTTCGATCACCTTCGGATCCTTCTGCACGTCTGACGGCAGACCTTGCGCAATCACCTTGCCGTAGTCGAGCACCGTCATCTGGTTGCACAGACCCATCACGAGTTTCACGTCGTGTTCGATCAGCAGGATCGTCTTGCCGTCGCTGCGGATCTTGTCGAGCAGTTTGGTCAGCTCGACCTTTTCCGTAGCGTTCATGCCGGCAGCCGGTTCGTCCAGCGCGAGCAGCTTCGGATCCGTGGCCAGCGCGCGGGCGATTTCCAGACGACGCTGGTGACCGTACGACAGATTGCGCGACGTGTAGTCCGCATACTGCGCAATGCCGACGTACTCCAGCAGTTCGATCGCGCGCTCCTTGATCTCGCGCTCTTCCTTGCGCTCGGACGGCGTCTGGAACACCGCGCCGATCAGGCCATGCCTGGTGCGCACGTGGCGCCCGACCATCACGTTTTCCAGCGCGGTCATGCCGCCGAACAGACGGATGTTCTGGAACGTACGGGCAATACCGGCCTTCGCGACTTGATAAACGGCGGTCGGCGTGTATTCCGTGCCGTCGAGCTTGAACTCGCCGGAATCCGGCGTGTACAGACCCGTGATCACGTTGAAGAAGGTGGTCTTGCCGGCGCCGTTCGGGCCGATCAGGCCGTAAATCTGCCCCGACCTGATTTGCAGGCCGACGTCAGAAAGTGCCTGCAAGCCGCCGAAGCGCTTGTTCACGCCTTTCACCGACAGACGGATCTGGTCGCTGCCCACGCTGTTATTTACGTTATCGCTCATGTAATTTCTCCCACGGGCCTCAGGCGCGCACCGGCTTCTTGCCGCTGCGCTTCGCCAGTTTCGCAATCTTGTCTTCGTGCTTCGGCGACGGCCACAAGCCTTCCGAGCGATACAGCATGATCACGACCATCGCGAGGCCGTACAGCAACTGACGGATCACTTCGGTATCGACGATTTCATGGCCGAAGATCGCGTTCTGCAGCGGACCCATCGTCGAGCGCAGGAATTCCGGGAACACGGCGAGCAGCACCGCGCCGAGAATCACGCCGGGGATGTGGCCCATACCGCCCAGCACCACGCAGGCCAGCACCACGACCGACTCCCAGAATGTGAACGATTCCGGCGACACGAAGCCCTGGAACGAACCGAACATCGCGCCCGACAGGCCGCCGAACGATGCGCCCATCGCGAACGCCAGCAGCTTCACGTTACGGGTGTTGATGCCCATTGCCTTGGCGGCGATTTCGTCTTCACGGATCGCGGCCCACGCACGGCCGATACGCGAGTGCTGCAAACGCGTACACACCCAGATCACCAGCAGCGCGCACAGCACGAACAGGTAGTAATACGAGTACACCGAGGGGAACTGCAGGCCGAACAGCGAGTGAGTCTGCGCGAGACTGAAGCCGCCCACCGACACCGGATCGATCCCCGTGATCCCCTTCGGCCCGTTCGTGATGTTCACCGGACGGTCGAGGTTGTTCATGAAGATCCGCACGATTTCCCCGAAACCCAGGGTCACGATCGCGAGATAGTCGCCACGCAGACGCAGGGTCGGCGCACCGAGCAGAATCCCGAACAGCGCGGCGAGCGCCATCGCGACCGGCACGATGATCCAGATCGGCGTATGCAGCCCGTTCGGGAACAGGTGCGCGATCCACGCGAACTGCGAGGTCAGGTGCGGCGAGCTCAGCAGCGCCGCGACGTACGCGCCGATTGCGTAGAACGCGATGTAGCCCAGGTCCAGCAGGCCGGCGAAGCCGACCACCACATTCAGGCCCAGCGCGAGCATCACGTACAGCATCGCGAAGTCGAGTACGCGGACCCAGTAGTTGCCGCCGGCCGCGCCGATGATCATCGGCGCCGCGATCACGAAAATCGCGGTGATGATGCCGACGGTCAGCGTCTTCGTCAGGTTCTTTTCAGGGATGAGCGTCGTGGACGGCTCGATCGGTTGAATTGAGGTCATGTCTGTTTTCTCCCTGGATCAGGCGCGATCCGCAACACGTTCGCCGAGCAGGCCCGACGGACGGAACACCAGCACGATGATCAGCACGATGAACGCGAACACGTCCTGGTAGTTACTGCCGAACACACCACCGGTCAGGTTGCCGATATAGCCCGCACCCAACTGTTCGATCAGGCCGAGCAGCACGCCGCCCACCATCGCCCCGCCGAGATTGCCGATCCCGCCCAGCACCGCCGCGGTAAAGGCCTTCAACCCTGGGATGAAGCCCATATAGAAGTGAGCGTTACCGTATTCGGACGCGATCATCACGCCGGCCAGAGCAGCCAGCGCCGAGCCGATCATGAAGGTCGCCGAAATCACGAAGTTCGGATTCACGCCCATCAGGCTGGCAACGCCCGGATTCTCGGCGATCGCACGCATCGCGCGGCCCAGCCTGGTCTTGTGAACCAGCAGCAGCAGGCCGCCCATCACGAGGAACGCCACCACGATGATCACGATTTCAGTCATCGATATCACGGCGCCTGGCGTCGTGTCGGTGGCCTTGATCACGTTGATCGGGTCGGTGGGCAACAGCTGCGGGAACGGCAGCGGGTTGCGCGACCAGATCATCATCGCGAGCGTTTGCAGCAGGATCGACACGCCGATCGCGGTGATCAGCGGGGCGAGGCGCGGCGCTTTACGCAACGGCCGGTAGGCCACGCGCTCGATCGTGTAGCCGACCAGCGAGCAAACCACTGCCGCGATGATCAACGCGATGATGAGCGTCGGCACATTGCCGAGGCCGGGGAAGTGGTTCTGCAGCACGCCTATGGCCGAGAGCGCAACCATCGCGCCCACCATCAACACATCGCCGTGCGCGAAGTTGATGATGCCCAGGATGCCGTAAACCATCGTGTAGCCCAGTGCGATGATGGCGTAAACGCTGCCAAGCACTAGCCCGTTGAGGACCTGCTGGACGAAGATATCCATTTAATACTCCTTAGCCCGTGCGACTGGATTCGCGTTCTTCATCAGCCGGTGGGCGGTGATGCGGTACGCCAATCTCAACGGCACTGCGGGTACTGATGTAAAAGACCGGTAAGGGTTATCCGCTACCCGGTTCGTCTTACGACTGTGATGCAGTCGGAGACTCGCCGATGGCGGATGCAAAAACGGCACCGTGGGGTGGTTTCGGTGCCGTCAGGCTGAACGTCCCGTCATCACATCTTCACGACGTCGAGGACCGCTTTCTTGCCGTCCTTGAAGTCGTAAAGCGTAATGGCGCCCTCTTTCAAATCACCCTTGTCGTCGAACGCGATGTGGCCGATTACCCCGTTGTAATCGGTGGACGGCATCGCAGCCAGCACCTTGGGCGCCTCGATCGAATTAGCGCGCTTCATTGCATCGACAATCACGTACACAGCGTCATACGTGAACGGTGCGTAAATCTGCACCGGCGTGTGGAAGCGGTCGACGTACTTCTTTTCGAAGTCCGCTCCTTTGTCCATTTTCGAAAGCGCAAGTCCCGCCTCCGAACAGACCAGGTTTTGCACGGCGGTTCCCGCCAGCTCACCCACCTTGTCGGTACACACACCGTCGCCGCCAAGGATTTTTGCCCTGATACCGAGCGCCGCCGCCTGTTTGGTGAACGGCCCGCCCGTCGCGTCCATGCCGCCGAACATGATCACGTCCGGCTGAACACTCTTGATCTTTGTGAGGATGGCCCGGAAATCCGTGGCCCGATCGTTCGTCGCTTCCCGCGCGACGATCTTCGCTCCGCTTGCCTCCACGGTCTTCGCGAATTCGTCCGCGAGCCCCTTACCGTAGGCGGTTGCATCGTCCACCACCGCGATGCGTCTGGCGCCCAACGCCTTCGTGGCGTAATTGGCGAGCGCCGGTCCTTGTTGCGCGTCGGTGGCGACGACTCGATAAGTCGTCTTGAAACCTTGCTGCGTGTACGCCGGATTGGTCGACGACGGCGAGATCTGCACGATGCTGGCATCGCTGTAGATCTTCGAGGCCGGGATCGATACCCCCGAATTCAGATGCCCCACGACGCCGACGACGTGATCGTCGACCAGCTTCTGCGCGACGGCCGTACCCGTTTTCGGGTCCGCTGCATCGTCTTGCGCGTCGAGCTCCAACTGGATCTTGCGACCGTCGATGGTCAAGCCCTGGGTATTGATTTCCTCGACCGCCAGACGCGCGCCGTTTTCGTTGTCTTTACCGAGATGTGCAATGCCGCCCGTCAATGGGGCCGCATGACCAATTTTCACGACAGTCGCCTCGCTCGCCGGCGCCGCTGCCGCCGTGGCAGCCGATGCACCCGCTCCCGCCTCGCCGTCCTGTTTCTTGCCGCACGCGGTCAACATCGCAACCGCGGTCGCGATGGACACGGCGTAAGCAAACTTGACTCGCATTTAAGTAGGTCTCCCGCGCCTTGCAAAATCCGTTGTTCGGGACCCGGAGGCCTTGAGAACGCGCGCATTGTAACTCCAATTATGCGACGCGCAATATTGTTGAACCGGTGGGGTTTTCCTGCATTGCAACCATATTTTTAAAGAGGAATTTGACAAAAGGTGCAACCGGGTTGCGACTATTTTCGTGCACCAGTTGCACCGGCGTTGCGCCCAGTGGCATCAACTGTTGCAGCGATATGGCCCGATCCCCGATTGCAGCGTGGTTCGCGTCAAGTATTACGTTTGCGTGGGATATCAACATGTACGCACTAGTTTAGTGCGTCAAAAACTCGCGCAACGGCTTTGTAGCGAATTAAACGGGGTCACATTGATCAAAAATCAATTAACAGCCCATTGGATTTGCAAAAGAATTTGTGTGCAAGGCGCTAAAAACAGTGTTCACCTACAATCTGGCACTTTATTAAGGAGCGCGCCATGAATCTATGGACGAAAAAAAACGCGCCCGCGGGCGCGTTTTTTCTTTCTAAAACCGTCGGCTGACTGTCAGGCTGGCAGGCCCAGCCCCCGTGGCAGCGGAAACGCGATGTTTTCCTCGATACCTTCCAGCGCGCGCACGTTGCGCACACCAAGCTCACGCAACCGGCCAATCACCGCCTGCGCCAGCGCCTCCGGTGCCGACGCACCCGCCGTTACACCGATCCGGCGCTTGCCTTCGACCCAGACCGGATCGATCTGGTCCGGCGAGTCCACCATATAGGAAGGCACGCCGAGCTTTTCGGCCAGTTCGCGCAACCGGTTCGAATTCGAACTATTCGGGCTGCCGACCACGATCACGACGTCGCATTGCGGCGTCATGAACTTGACCGCGTCCTGGCGATTTTGCGTGGCGTAACAGATGTCCTGCTTCTTCGGCTCGCGGATTGCCGGATATTTCGCCTTCAAGGCACCGATGATCTCGGCGGCGTCGTCGACCGACAGGGTAGTTTGCGTAACGAACGCGATCCGCTCGGGATCGGCCAGTTGCAAGGCCTGGACGTCTGCGATGTCCTCCACCAGATGCATGCCCTCGCCGGCTTGTCCCATCGTGCCCTCGACTTCAGGGTGGCCCTTATGGCCGATCATCACGATGTCAAAACCGTCCTGGCGCATCTTCGCGACTTCAATATGCACCTTGGTTACGAGCGGACAGGTGGCGTCGTACACCCGCAGGCCGCGCGACTCGGCTTCCGCACGCACCGCTTTCGACACGCCATGTGCGCTGAAAATGACCGTATTGCCGGCCGGGACTTCTTCCAGCTGTTCAATGAAGATTGCGCCCTTTTTGCGCAAATCCTCGACGACATAGGCGTTATGGACGATTTCGTGGCGCACGTAAATCGGCGAGCCGTGCAGCTTGATGGCCCGCTCCACGATTTCGATGGCCCGATCGACGCCGGCGCAGAACCCACGCGGCTGTGCGAGCAGGATCTCGGCTTCGGCAAGAGTCGTATCCGTGGTGCTCATGTTTACAGAATCCCGATGATTTTCACTTCAAACGCCAGCGCCTGGCCGGCAAGCGGATGGTTGAAATCAAACAGCGCCGACGTTTCACCCACCTCCTTCAGGACGCCCGCGTAGCGGCCGCCGCCCGGCGCGTTGAATTCGACCAGATCACCGGGCGAAAAATCCTCGCCGATCATGCTGTTTTCGCGCAGGGTGGCCAGCGAAACCCGCTGGATCAGCTCCGGATTGCGCGGACCGAAAGCCTGGCCCGGCGTTAGCTGAAAGGTCGAATGGTGGCCCACCTTCAAACCCAGCAAAATATCTTCCAGCGGCGGCGCGAGTTGCCCTGCGCCGAGCAGCAGCGTGGCCGGCTTGTCGGTAAACGTGTTGATGACTTCAGCGCCATCGGCAAGGGAAAGCCGGTAGTGAAGCGTCACGTGCGAACCGGGTTTCACTTCGGAAATGTCGATGATGCTCATGCAATGCTCGCTCTGTCGAAGCGCGCTGCACGCGTGCGCCGCGGGCGCAGTAAACGCGTGTGGCAGACCGTCGGGGTGCCATGCGCAAAGCGTCTATTGTAAGCCACATAACGGGCGGCGGCTTGGGTCCGTCGCGCGCACCGCGGCACGGCAAGGGCCTCGACCCCGCCCGCCGCCAACCCGAACTGGAGAATTCTTATCTATATGGCCGACTATGCCCGCACGACAGACCAGGCGGCACTCGAAGCGGCCCTGCCGAAGCCTGTCGCGTCCGCCACCCCGGCGATCGCCCTGGTGGCGCCGCCCGCTTGCACTGCAGTGAGCACTCGCGCCAGCACCGCCGACGCCATCGCAAACGCCGGCACATCCCCGGCCCGAAAGCTCATACGCGGCAAATGGCTAAAAAACGACATGCCGCGCGAGCGGCTGATCGAGGAAGGGCCGGGCGTGCTGTCCGACACTGAAATGATCGTGCTGGTGCTCGGCTCTGGCCTCCCTGGCCATGATGTGTTTAATGTCGCGCGCGCCCTGCTCGACCGCTTCGGCACGTTACGGGCAATGCTCGACGCGACTTACTCGGACTTCGAGGGCCTGCGCGGCATCGGCCCGGCAAAAAAAGCGCAGTTGATCGCCATCATGGAGATGGCGCGGCGCTCGCTGGTCGATAAAATGCGTGACCGTTCGCTGATGAATTCGCCCGAGGCCGTGCAGGATTATTTGCGCCTGCGCATCGGCGGCAAGACGCAAGAGGTCTTCGTGTCGCTCTTTCTCGATGCCAGGCATCGGTTGATCCGCTGCGAGGAAAGCGCGCGCGGCACGCTGACACGTATGGCGGTGTATCCGCGTGAGATCGTGCGGCGAGCGTTGACGTTGAATGCCGCCAGTCTGATCGTCGCACATAATCACCCTTCCGGCGCGGTCCAGCCGAGCGCGAGCGACTGCCGGCTGACGCACACGCTGCGCGAGGCGCTTGCGCTGATCGACGTGCAACTGATCGATCATCTGGTGATCGGCGCCGACAATACCTACTCGTTTGCGCGCGCCGGCTGGCCCTGACACGACGCCAACCTGGCTTGCGACAACGTTGCACCGTGTTTCGCATCGCAAATAAGGTTTGATTTTGCGGCTTTTTTTCCGCTATAATCCCGGTTTGCCTATTTCCAACCCCCTGTTCCGAAGCCACCAAGGCGTTCCGGAAAGGAAACGCGACTGAAGTTCAAAAACTTAAGCGCGGCTCTTTTCGGGAAACTTTCACGGCGTTCGAACTCAGAATTAGCGTATTAGGAGTGCTCTCATGGCACGCGTATGCCAAGTAACTGGGAAAGCGCCGATGAGCGGCAACAACGTTTCCCACGCGAACA
>NZ_JAXDPY010000361.1:0-2530 GCF_034668105.1 Paraburkholderia sp.
TCAAAGCTGCGGCCCGACTGAACAACCGAGCAGAGAACAGCCATCAACCGAGGCGCGAACGCGAGCGTCGCATGCGAGGCTTTCGCGACCCGAAACGCACACAGAAATTTCTCTTGTGCTTCGGGCCGATCCGGCAACATTTCGCGCTCAAGCGGCATCTGCTGTGTTGAGGGTGCTCTTTCCTGCCCTTTCCTCCTCAGCCTCGCCGCGCCAGGCCCGAGCGTTGGAATCGAGTGCCTACGCGAGCGCCACGTTGCATAAATACCGAACGCTCGGCATTGCCCTGGGCGCTTGCGTCCTTTGCTTGAGAGTCCTGCCGCCTGGTTAGTCTTGCGACGTCACACTGCCCGCCCGTTTTCTTCGATCCGCCGCCGGCGACGTCTCCCGCGTGAACGACTGCAGCGCTTCTGGCGTGCGCATGTCGCGCGGGGTTTCGAAGTCGGCGAGCGCGGCGCCTCGCATCGCCGAGGGCTGGCGTGGGAAGCCGCTCCGCGCGCTGTAGTCGCGGATCGCGCGCCGGGTGGCGTCCGCCGGCGCAGCGGCGCTCGAGCGGTTCGCCGCGTACACGTCCAGCGCGCTCAGGCAGGCCACATTGACCGCCGAAATCATCGCGCGCCGCCTGTGTGCATCGAGGCCGGACGATGCCGTCGCGAGCGTGCCAAGATCGAGCGCATCGCCGCCTACGCGCGCCCACAGGAACGGCCTCGGATCACGCGCGGCGAGAATGCCGACCCCGCACGTCAGTTCGCGTAATCCGGTCATTCGCATCGTGGCCGGCGATGCTTTTACGCCGACCGCACGCGACATCACGCGCGGCGCGAGCACCTGCGCGACGCCGAGCAGGATGCTGAACCAGCCGAGGCCGCGCGCGACCATGGCGGGTTGCAACGCTGTCCGAAGCATGCCGGGGCTGTCAGTGCGTCCCGGGGCGGAGTCCGGGCCCGCTCCTGAGCCCGCAGATAAGTTTGCATTTGAGTCCACTCGTGTCACCTTCGAAGATAGAGTCCGAGATCGCCGGCCGAATAGCGCGCGCGTAGCCCACAAGCTGCGCACGCGCCTTCTTTCACGGCTTGAGCACAACCTTGATGCAACCGTCTTCCTTGTCGCGGAACGTCTTGTACATGGCCGGCCCTTCGTCCAGCGACACCGTATGCGTAATCACAAACGACGGATCGATCTGCCCTTCCTGAATCCGCCGCAACAGATCGTCGGTCCAGCGGTTGACGTGCGTCTGCCCCATGCGCCACGTCAGTCCCTTGTTCATCGAGGCACCGAACGGAATCTTGTCGATCAGGCCGCCGTACACGCCGGGCACCGACAACACCCCGGCCGGGCGGCACACGTAGATCATTTCGCGCAAGACGTGCGGGCGGTCCGTCTCCAGCATGACGGCCTGCTTCGCGCGGTCGTACATCGCGTCGACGGAGCGGGTTGCATGTGATTCCATGCCGACCGCGTCGATACATTTTTCAGGGCCCTTGCCGGCGGTCAGATCCATGAGCCGCTCAAGCACGCTTTCATTCTTGAAGTCGATCGTGACCGCACCGCCCGCGCGCGCCATCGATAGACGCTCCGGCACGCAGTCGATCGCGATAACCTGTTTGGCCCCCAGCAGCATCGCACTGCGGATCGCCATCTGGCCGACGGGGCCAGCGCCCCAGATCGCAACGGTATCGGTCGGCTCGATGTCGCATTGCACGGCCGCCTGCCAGCCGGTCGGAAAAATATCGCCGAGAAACAGAACCTGCTCGTCGGTCAGGCCGTCCGGAATCTTCACGTGGGTCTTGTCCGCGAATGGCACGCGCACGTATTCGGCCTGGCCGCCTGGATAGCCGCCGGTGAGATGCGTATAGCCGAACAGCCCGGCCGTGGTGTGGCCGAACATCTTGTCCGCCACGTCCTTGTTGCGATTGGTGCGCTCGCAGACGGAGAAATTGCCGCGTTTGCACTGGTCGCATTCGCCGCAAATGATCGTAAACGGCACCACTACGCGGTCGCCCACCCGCAACGCGCTGTTCTCCTTACCCACCTCGACGACTTCGCCCATGAACTCATGGCCCATGATGTCGCCCGATTCCATGCCCGGCATGAAGCCGTCGAACAGATGCAGATCCGAGCCGCAGATCGCGCAGGTCGAGACCTTGATGATTGCATCGCGCGCATGCTCGATTTGCGGATCCGGCACCGTGTCGCAACGGATGTCTTTCTTGCCATGCCATCTGAGTGCTTTCATGTTTGCTTCTCCACGTTATGAAGCGCCTACGGTTCCAGTTTCACCTTGATCCAGCCCGGCTCGCGCCGGCCGAACGCTCGGTAGGCCTCGATTGCATCGGTGATCGGTTCGCGTTGCGTCAGCACGCCGAGTGGACCAAGAGCCATTGCGCACGAGTTCGACCAGATGCGCGACATATCATCACCTCCTTTTGATCGGACACCTTTCAATCGTGCCCGTCATGAGCTTTACAAAAAGCAACGCCACAGCTTGTAAAGATTTCGCGTGTCATGGCAAGCGCCACGCCTATTCATTGCC
>NZ_JAXDPY010000362.1:0-5849 GCF_034668105.1 Paraburkholderia sp.
CAGATCGTCGACCACGCGACGCAGCGTGTGGCCGTCCAGCACATACAAGCTCAGCGACTGACCTTCGTACGGATTGACGCGCGACGAACCCTCGTAGGTCACGCGAACGCCAAATGCGCGCAATTGCGGAGTGAGTTGATAGCGAGCGGTATCCAGATCGATTTGACTGAACTGGATCGCGTCGGAGCTAATAGCGGCCGGCTCATATTCATGTGCGATGATTGCACCGGACTTGCTGTCGGCGACCAGCACTTCGACGTCGTACTGGCCTCCGTCGTCTGTATTGCCGGCTTTCGGCAGCGCCTGCACGGCCAGCGTCAGCGAAGGATCGGCGGGCCAGATTTTGCACGCGGCATGTTCAGTGTCGAGTTGCCGTCCGGGATGCAAAGTTTTCATCCAGGTGGCGAGGTGGGACTGGCAGTCGGCCGTCGCGTCAGTTGCGGCGTGGGCGAACAGGGGCAGACAGAGCATGGCTGAAGCTATTAATTTTTTCATTTTCCCTTCGGTTTTTTTTCGAACAACGCGCAGTGGTTTGATGGATTCCGCCAACCTCGCGGATTCTAGGGTGCGCGCTGTTCGTTGTAAAACGATGACACGAAAACGATACCGCGCTGCGGATATCCTGTTGACTCGGCCCCAAGGGCCGACTGCATCATGTGCGTGGTCAGCATACGAAGAGGTGACCCATGGCTTGCTCCACTCCGTTTTTGAATGCTTCCGAAGCAGCGCGGCAACTCGGTGTATCAACCAAGGCTCTGCGGCTCTACGAGCAGCGAGGCTTGTTGACGCCAGAACGCACCCTTGCCGGATACCGGACCTATGGTCCCGAGATGATGGCGCGGGCTGCGGCGATCGTGGCGCTGCGTGCGCTTGGCCTCAGCGTTGCCCAAGTGTCACGTGTGCTGGAAGGCGATCCGCAAAGCCTGGAGCCGGCCCTGGCTGCGCACGAGGCAACGCTCCACGCTGAAATCCGCCGCCTCGTGAATACGATCGACAAGGTCCAAAGGCTGCGCGCCGATCTTGCCCGCGGTCAGGCACCAGCCGACGGAGAATTGGCGCGTCTGCTAAACCCGTCGGCGGGATTCAACGTGTCCTTCGAGCTCCCTTGGCCTTGGGGCGGCGAACGTTTCGAAACTGGCGAGATCCGGCCGCTGAACTACATCATCGGGCCGTTGGGAAGTGGCAAGACACGGCTGGCTATGCGACTGGCTGAGAAACTACCTAACGCCACATTCCTCGGTCTTGAGCGGATAAAAGATGGCACTGCCGCAACACGCCTCGAAGCGGATACAGCGCTCAAATCGCGAGTCGCTCCGACGCTGGCGTGGCTTATTGATGAAGGTGCCGTGGAATCGGAAGCGCTAACTGCGCTGCTCGTCGGATTGGAAGCTGAAGGGCCAGACGTGCTAGTCGTCGATTTGGTCGAGCAAGGATTGGATCAGGCAACACAGGAAGCATTGATCGTCCATCTCCGCCAACGCGCCAGGCTTGGCGCACGCCCTTTGTTCTTGATGACACGCTCTTCAGCGATTCTGGATCTGGCGGCAATCGGCCCCGACGAATCCGTTATCCTGTGCCCGGCCAATCACAGTCCGCCCACTCGCGTGGCGCCTTTTCCGGGATCACCAGGATACGAGGCCGTCGCGACGTGTTTAGCCTCACCGGAAGTTCGTGCGCGGACGGCCGGCATGATCGCCTGGCGTCCTCAAGCGGCGTGACGGTTCATGCGCTCGTGTCGTTCGTTTGTCACAGAGATTGACGCGGACCCTCTCGGTCAATCCCCCGTCGCCTCCGGCTCATGCGACGACAACCGCGCCTTGGCATGCCGCATCTTTTCAAGCGTCTTGGGCCCCGCCTTCAACGCGACGCCGATCGCCAGCGCATCCATGATGCAAAGATGCACGAGCCGCGACACGCCGGGCGTATTCGGATCAATCGGACTCGGCACACGCAGCAGCAGCGGAATATCCACCAACCACGCCAGGCGCGAGCCGACATTCGTCAGCGCAATCGTCGTCGCGCCACGCTCCTTGGCGATCTGAATACTTTCATTCACCTCGACGCTGCGGCCCGAATGCGAAATCGCAAACGCCACATCGCCCGGTTCCATGAGGCCTGCGTATAGACGCTGCAAATGGCCATCCGTAAACGCAGTGGCCGCAATATCCAGCCGCAAAAACCTTAAAGCCGCGTCTTGTACAACAAGTCCCGACCCCGAACCCACGCCGAAGAAGAAAACCCGTCCCGCACTCGACAACGCCGCAATCGCACTCTCAACCACCACCGGATCCAACGCAGCACACGCGTGCGTGACGCCATCGACCGCGGCCTCACCCACTTTGTCCATCAACGTCTGCACATCGTCGTCACGTGCAACCGCCGTCGATGCATACGGCACACCACCCGCCACGCTCTGTGCCAATTGCATCTTGAAGTCGCGCAGGCCATGCGCGCCGATCGCGCGGCAAAAGCGCGTGACGGAAGGCTCGGACACGTCCGCGCGCTGCGCGAGCTCGGTGATGCTCGCGCGCATCGCAAAGTCGACGTCGCTCAACACCATCTCGGCGACCTTGCGCTCGGCGGGCCGCAGATTGTCCAGCGCGCCGCGGATGTGGGGAATCAAGTTCGGTGCGGACACCCGGTGTTCCTTAAGGGTTAGATGAATCCGCGTCGCGTCGCAGCTTCAATCGGCTTATTCGGCTTCTTGCCGCTGTAAAAGGCAACACGCGGTTCAGACCAGCCTGCGTCCACTCTCCGTATCGAACAGATGAATATGCTCGGCCGGCAGGCGCAGCGTGACGCGCTGACCGGGCTCCACTTTCGAGCGCTGGCGCGTCGTCACGCACCACGTACTGCCGCCGATCTTCCCGTACAAATGGGTCTCGGCGCCAGTCGGCTCGACCACTTCGACTTCCAGCGTGGCGTCCGGCTTGTCGGTCATTGTTTCGATGTGCTCGGGCCGCACGCCGAGTGTGACTTTCGCGCCGACCACCGCGGACGCCGGCGCGCCTTCCAGCACGATCTCGCCACCGTCCGTGAGTTTTAACGCGAAGCCCTGTCCTTCCACCCGATTGGCCAACACCCCTTCAGCAAAATTCATCGACGGCGAGCCGAGGAAACTCGCGACGAACAGATTGGCCGGACGATCGTACAAATCGAGCGGACGGCCCACCTGTTCGATGCGCCCCGCGTTCATCACGACGATGCGATCGGCCATGGTCATCGCCTCGATCTGATCGTGCGTGACGTAGATCACCGTGTTCTTCAGACGCTGATGCAGCGCCTTGATTTCCGTGCGCATTTGCACGCGCAGTTTGGCGTCGAGATTGGACAGCGGTTCGTCGAACAGAAATAGCGAAGGCTCGCGCACCACCGCACGGCCCATTGCCACCCGCTGACGTTGACCGCCGGACAGCGCACGCGGCAAGCGATCCAGATAGCTGCCGAGGTTCAGCATCTTCGCCGCGGCTTCGATCCGCGGCTTGAAACTCGCGGACGATTCCTTGCGAATCCGCGGCCCGAACGCGATGTTTTCGTAGACCGACAGATGCGGATAGAGCGCGTAGCTCTGGAACACCATCGAGATATTGCGCTGCTGCGGCGCAAGCGTATTCGCGCGCGTGCCGCCGATCATCAGATCGCCGCCGCTGATCTCCTCGAGCCCCGCCACCATGCGCATCAGCGTGCTTTTGCCGCAACCCGACGGGCCGACCAGCACGACGAACTCGCCGTCGTCGATGTCGAGATCGATGCCGTGCACCACTTGCGTGTCGCCATAGCGTTTGAAGATGCCGCTCAGTTGCACTGCTGCCATGCTGTCCTCATCGTCGTGCTGTCATGCGGTCGTGCTGTTTTGTTTTGCTTTGCTTCGCCGAAGTCAAAGTCAAAGTCGAAGCAAGCGGCACGCCGCGTTATCCCTTCAATGTTTTCAGATCGATTCAAGCGTCAGTTCTTCCGCCATCAAACGGTTGCCGGCCATCAGCCCACCGTCGACCGGCAACGCGACGCCGGTAATCACTCGCGCCATCGGCGAGGCGAGAAACAACACCGCGTCGGCGATGTCGTCGGGCGTCGGGAAGTCGCGTAACGGGTACCACTTTTTCAGATCCTCGAAGACCTGCGGATTCTTGTCGACGCGCGCCTGCCATGCCTGCGTCTTCACCGTGCCCGGACAGACAATGTTCGCGCGAATCCCATAGCGGCCGAGTTCGATTGCCAGCGCTTTCGTGTAGCTGATCAGCCCGGCCTTCGCCGCGCTATACGCCGGATGCCCGAGCGCGGCCATGCCGTTCACCGAGCCGATCAGCACCAACGCGCCCGTCTGCCGTTCGATCATCGACGCGCGCACCGCTTCCACCGTGTGATACGTGCCGTTCAGGTTCAGATGGATGTCGCGTTGCCAGCTGGCGGCGTCCGTCGTGGCGAGCGTCAGGCCTTTCGCGGCGCCCGCGTTGGCGACCAGCACGTCCACCGGACCGCGCGTCTTGACCGCTTCGGCCACCGCTTGCTGCACTGCGGCGGCGTCGCCGAGGTCGACCGCAATCGGCGTGACATGCGCGGCGCCGATTTGCGCCGTCAAGCCGTGCAGCGCGACCGCGTCGATATCGAGCGCCAGCACCGTATCGCCCTGCTCCACGAAGCGCTTGCACAACACGCTGCCGATGCCACCGCAAGCGCCCGTTACCAAGACCACACGATTCATGTCTGCCCTCGCTCCTCAACCCTGTTGCAGCGCCATATGGCGTGTAAATTTCCTACAAACCGATTGCGGCGTAGTCGTCTAGTCATCCCGAATATTGGGTATCCGTTTCTTCCCGTCACGCAGAATATCCCTGCTTTACAGCATCTTATGCACAAAACTGACTAAGACGAAATATGGCAGACCCTACGTGACAAGCTATTTTGCGTCATGTAGGATTTTTTCAAACAATTCAACCCAAGCGGCCGGCGACGGCAGCAGACCACCCCCAGGAGAGAGAAATGTCGTTGCATGCCCGTGCTTCCCTCGCGCTAGGCAAAGTTGCCGTGGCGCTCGCGTTTGCAGGTATCGCCGTCGCGGCTCACGCCGACACGGTCCGCGTGACGGTCGCGCATTACAGCGATGCGACCGCGCCGTACTTCGAAAAGATGGCCCGTAACTTCGAGAAGGCCAATCCCGGCACCACGATCAAGATCGAAGACGTGAACTGGGACACGCTGCAACAGAAACTGCAAACGGACATTTCCGGCGGCGCCAACGCCGACCTGGCGATTGTCGGCACGCGCTGGCTGCTCGACTTCGTGAAGGACGACGTCGCCGAGCCGCTCGACGGCTACATGGACGCGAGCTTCAAGGCCCGCTTCATCGGCCCGTTCCTGGCACCGGGCGAAATCAACGGCAAGATTTATGGCCTGCCGATCGCGGCTTCCGCACGCGGGCTGTACTACAACAAGGATCTGCTCGCGAAGGTCGGCTACCCGGACGGCCCAAAAACCTGGAATGACGTGATCGACGCGTCGAAGAAACTGAAGGCGCAGGGCATTGCCGGCTTCGGTCTGCAAGGCAAGGAAATCGAAACCGACGTCTACTATTACTACGCGCTGTGGACCAACGGCGGCGATGTGGTCGGCAAGGACGGCAAGGCGGCCTTCAATTCGCCGGCCGGCATCAAGGCGGCCACGCTGTACAAGACTCTGATCGACGACGGCCTGACGCAGCCTGGCGTGACCGGCTACAGCCGCGAAGACGTGCAGAACCTGTTCAAGCAAGGCCGCGTCGCGATGATGATCTCCGCGCCGTTCCTCGCCAAGCAGATCAAGAAGGAAGCACCGAACCTGAAGTACGGTATCGATCCGATCCCGATGGGCAC
>NZ_JAXDPY010000363.1:0-27672 GCF_034668105.1 Paraburkholderia sp.
ATCGTAGTTGACCACGTGCGGCAGCTGATCGATATCGATGCCGCGTGCGGCGATATCCGTGGCGACCAGCACTTGCAGCGTGCCGTCCTTGAACTCGGCGAGCGCGCGCGTACGAGCCGACTGGCTCTTATTGCCGTGAATCGCCAGTGCGCTGATGCTGTCTTTGGTCAGTTGTTCGGCAAGGCGGTTCGCGCCGTGCTTGGTGCGCGTGAACACCAGCACCTGGAACCAGTTGTGTTGCTTGATCAGGTGCGTGAGCAGCTCGCGCTTCTTGTCGCGGTCGACCGGGTGAATCTTCTGCGCGATGGTCTCTGCCGTCGTGTTGCGCCGCGCGACTTCGATCAATGCCGGCGAGTCGAGCAGGTTGTCGGCGAGCGTCTTGATCTCGTCTGAGAAAGTGGCCGAGAACAGCAGGTTCTGCCGCTTCGGCGGCAACTTCGCGAGCACGCGCTTGATGTCGTGGATGAAGCCCATGTCGAGCATGCGGTCGGCTTCGTCGAGCACGAGAATCTCGAGGTGCGAGAGATCGATGGTCTTCTGCTGCATGTGATCAAGCAAACGGCCCGGCGTGGCAACGACGATGTCCACGCCGCTGCGCAGCGCGCCGATCTGCGGATTGATGCCGACCCCGCCAAACATCACGGTCGACTTCAGTTTCAGGTACTTGCCATAGGCGCGCACGCTTTCTTCGACCTGCGCGGCCAGCTCACGCGTCGGGGTAAGGATCAGCGCGCGCACGACGCGCTTGCCCGAGGCCGTGGCGACAGCGGGCATGGTGTTCAGACGCTGCAGGATCGGCAGCGTGAAACCGGCGGTCTTGCCGGTGCCGGTCTGTGCGCCGGCCAGCAGATCGCCGCCGTTGAGCACGGCGGGGATTGCCTGGGTCTGGATCGGAGTCGGGGTGGTGTAGCCGAGTTCGTGTACAGCGCGGACCAGCGGTTCGGACAAGCCGAGGGAATCAAAAGACATAAATGCTCTTTGCAATGCAGTTTCGCGAACGGCACCAGACGGCACCAGAAGGACCCAGGTGGCCCGAATCAGGCCAAAGCGGGCACAAGCACGGCATGAACACGCCCACTTGGCGCGTTCGAGGCCAAAGCCCAGTTCCGGTCGCAGAGAAATCGGCGGCACGCGGGAAACGCGTGCCGAATGCTTCAACGCGCTATGCAGACACGTTGACTGGCCTTAAGTTGCATTTCGCCGCCGTGGGATGTTACGCGACGTAGCGCGCAACACTGACGAATTGACACAGACTGCCCGCCAGTACGAACAGGTGCCAGATACCATGTCCGTGCCGGATGCGCTCGTCGTTGATGAAGAAGTAGATGCCGGCGCTGTAGATGATCCCGCCGGCCACGAGCCAGGCGGTACCCGCTGCCGGTAAGGCTTGAACCAGCGGGCGGACGGCAACGAGCGCGAGCCATCCCATCAGGACATACAGCACCATCGAAACGCTGCGGGTGCGCCGCCCGAGCGTCAGTTCCTGCAAGATGCCGAGAGCGGCAAGCCCCCAGCTTACGCCGAACAGCGACCAGCCCCACGGCCCGCGCAACGTAACCAGCGTGAACGGCGTATAGCTGCCGGCGATCAGCAGGTAGATCGCCGAATGATCGCATTTTTGCAGAACCGCCTTGACGCGCGGGTTGCGCACGCTGTGGTAAAGCGTCGAGATAGCATACAGCACGAACAGCATTGCGCCGTAGACACTGAAACTCACCACCTTGTACGCGTCTCCGTCGAGCGCGCCCATCGTCACGAGCGCAGCAAGCCCCGCCACCGACAGCACGGCGCCGACGAGGTGGGTGATGCTATTGAAACGCTCTCCGACATGCACGGCTCTTTCCTCCTACGCGGTTTCATCAGGGTTAATCCCCACATGATACCGGTCCTGAAAAAACGAAGGGCGCGGCCGCGTGATTCGCAGGCCGCGCCCCAGGTGCTGCTAACGCTGCTTAGTCGAGCGGCGCCGAGCGCAGATCAGACACTTGCTGCGGCGACACAGCCGTACCGTGGTTGCCCCAGGTCATACGAATGTACGTCACCACAGCAGCTACTTCCGTGTTCGACAGCGCTTGCGCGAACGGCGGCATGCCGTACGGATGCGGGTTACCGTCCGTGCTCGGCGGATAACCGCCGTTGAGCACCATACGGATCGGGTTGACTGCCGACGGCATCTGGATCGACTGATTGTTGGCGAGCGGCGGGAAGGACGGCGGCATGCCGAGGCCGTTCTCCGCGTGGCACTTCGCGCAATTGTCAGCGTAGATCTTTTGGCCTTGCTTCAACAGTTCGCCACCGAACTTTTCCGACGTCTCGAGCTGCAGCGGTTCCGGTGCTTCGCTCTTCTGCGGAATGGTCTTCAGGTACGTGGCCATCGCGTTGATGTCTTCGTCCGACATGTACTGCAGGCTGTTGTGAACCACTTCAGCCATCGGACCGAACACGGCGCCGCGATTCGACACACCGGTCTTCAGCAGATCGGCGATGTCTTTGGTTTCCCAGTCGCCGAGGCCGGCTTCCTTGTTCGACGTCAGCGACGGTGCGTACCAGTTCTGCAGCGGGATCAGACCACCGGCGAACGCCGCCGAGCTGACCGGGCCGCCCATTGCGTTGATCGACGTGTGGCACATGCCGCAGTGGCCGAGGCCTTCGATCAGATACGCGCCACGGTTCCATTCCACCGACTTGGTCGGATCAGCCTTGTACTCGCCTTCGCGGAAGAACAGCGTGCGCCAGCCGATCAGCATGTTGCGCTGGTTGAACGGAAATTTCAGTTCGTGCGGACGGCTCGGCACATTGACCGGCGTGACCGAGCGCAGGTACGCGTAAATCGCGTCCGAGTCGGCGCGCGTGACCTTTGTGTAGCTCGTGAACGGGAAGCCCGGGTACAGCAGGCTGCCGTCTTTCGAACGGCCCGTGTGCATGGCGCGGTAGAAGTCGTCCTGTGTCCACTTGCCGATACCGTACTGGTCGTCAGGCGTGATGTTCGGCGTGAACATCGTGCCGAATGGCGTGGCCATGGGCAGGCCGCCGGCGAACTGCTTGCCGCCGCGCACCGTGTGGCAGGCGATACAGTCGCCGGCGCGGGCGAGGTATTCGCCCTTCTTGACCAGTGCGGCCTGGTCGGCGGGCGTTGCCGCCATGGCCGTGCCGTTATGCAGATTGTCGCCGCCCGACCACAGGACGGGAACGAGTGCGGCAGCCGCAACGACGACGACTGCCGAGAGGGCGAACAAAGACTTGCGTTTCATTTGAGTGTCTCTCCCGGTGCCTTATTGCGGTTCGCTGCCGCAGGCAAGCGGAGTCTTCATCGAGCGGGCCGGAGCCGGCACGGGGTTTGGTGGGGCCGTTTGCGTGGCAAGCCATGAAGCGACGGCGTTCACGTCATCGTCGGTGAGACGCGTGGCGATGGTGTGCATGCAATCAGGTGCGATGGCATGACGCGAGCCCGAACGCCATGCGCCCAGCTGCGCGCTGATGTAGTCCGAATGCAGACCGACCAGACCCGGGATAGCGGGTTCCATGCCGGTCAGCGCCTTGCCGTGGCACGCCGCGCAGGCCGGAATCTGTCGGGATGCGTCGCCGTTCAGCACGATCTGCTGGCCGCGCGCAACGATGGCCGCCGACACGGTCGGCTTGGCCGGCGTGGGGTACGGCGGACGTTGCTGCGAGAAGTACGTGGCGATCTGATGAAGGTAGTCGTCCGAGAGATACGTGACGAGGTAGTTCATGGGCGGATACTTGCGGCGCCCTTCGCGGAAGTTCTGCAACTGGTTGTACAGATAGTCTGCCGGCTTGCCCGCCAGACGCGGGAAGTAGTCGTTGTCGGTACCTTGGCCATGCGATCCGTGACAAGCCGTGCAACCTTGCACGCGCGCTTCCATCGTATCGGGGGCCTTCGGTTGAGTCTGCGCTTTCGCAGCGCTATAGACACCCGCGGAGCCGATCAGCAGAAGAGCGAGCAACGGGCGGAAAATGCGTCTTGAAGACACGCGTAACTCCATCAAAAGCGGGGACCTGACCGAACTTCGAGCGGCTCGGTGTGAAAGGCAGCCGGCGCTGCGGCGACGCAGCATTCTATCATCGAAGGCTGATGGTGGCTATTTGTCAGATTGGAGAAGGTTCCCTTTGTCACGCCCGTGCGACGGTTTGCCGCGCATCGCCGCGAGTGCAGGCTGGTCTGCCATGTCGAATGTATGTGCGTGATCGCTGGCACAAGTAACGTTCTTGCCGGCGTGTATGACAAACCAGGTTGAACCGACGCGCGCGGGGACCATCGAAGCGTACACTTCCGGGCGCGCCGGCCTCTGTCCGACGCGGACGCCTCCGGCTCAACGCCTACCGTTTTACTTTCCATAAGCTATCGGCCTTACATGAAGCTATTCAATTTTTCCCGTCCGGCGCTGCGTGCATCGACGTTCGGCGTCGCGGCCCTGGTCATGACATCCACGGCTTTCGCGCATGCGCATCTAGTGTCGAGCGAGCCTGCGGCGAACGCCGAAGTGGCCGCCCCCACGGAAGTGACGATCCATTTCACCGAGCCGCTCGAGCCGGCTTTCAGCAGGATCGATCTGAACGACGCAAGCGGCAAGCCCGCCGCAACGGCGGCGTCGCAAGTCGACCAAAGTGATGCGAAGGTGATGCACCTGCCGTTGCCGCAGTTGACGGCCGGCCGCTACGGCGTGCACTGGATCGCGGTTGCCACGGACGGCCACCGTACTCAAGGCAACTTCGCGTTCGTCGTCCAATGAACATCGACGGACTGTGGATCGGGCAGGTCGCCATGGCCGCGCTCATGAACGTCGCGTTTGCGTTTGCCGTCGGTTCGGCATTGCTCGGCGCGTGGCTCGCCAAGGACGCGAAGGCCAAGATCGCGCCGGCACGGCCCGCCTGGTTGCGCGCGCAACGGTCCATGCTGACGGCCACTGTCGTGCTGGTGCTCGCGGACCTCGGCTGGCTCCTGTATCAGGCGGCGTCGATGAGCGGCGTCGCGTTGCCGTCCGCGATTGGCGTGGTGCCGACTGTATTGACGCAAACGCATGTCGGCTACGGCTGGAGCGTGGCCTTCGCCGGCGCGCTGGTGTTGCTGGGCACGGCCATGGCGAGTCATACGGGCATGCTGCGCAATGCGCTGCTGTGGCTTGCGGTGATCGCGATCGCGGCGGGCAAGGCGTCGCTCGGGCATGCGGCCGATGCCGGCCCGACCTCGGCGGCGATCGGCATGCAGACGCTGCATGTGCTAGTCACGAGCGTGTGGGGCGGCCTGGCGATGGCAGCGGGCCTCTCGGTATTGCCCGCGCTCGGCACGTCGACCGCGCGTGGGATCCTGATCCGCACGGCGACGCAGGTGTCGCACGTATCGGTGGTGGCGGTCGGACTGGTGCTGATTACGGGCGTGTTCAATGCCGTGCGCGGTTCGGGCGGCTCGTTCGAGGCGATCGAGATGAGCACATGGGGCCACGTGCTGACGCTGAAGCTTGCGCTGGTCGCGCTTGCGCTGGTGCTCGGCGGACTCAACCGTTTCTCGGCGCTGCCGCGCTTGCGCCGCACGGCTTCGACGATGGACGCGCATACCTTCGTCAACGTGCTGTATCTGGAAGCGCTGGCGATGATCGGCGTGTTCGTCGCGGCTGCCGTGTTGTCGCACAGCGTGCCGGCGTTCGCCGCGTTGGGTTGAGTCGGCGTCAGGAAAAGTCAGGCGCGCGAATCACGGTGCGTGTCCCCGTTGCTTCGTCCATGCAACATAAAAAAGCGCCGCACAGCAAAAGCGTGCGGCGCAATACACACGGTCGCCCGGCGGTGGCCGGCTGATCCGTTACTGCCCTCTAGGCGGCGAGCGCGTTGTCCGCCCGTTCCAGCGTCTCTTGCGCAAACATCTCCTGCTGCAGTTCGCCGTCGTCGCCAAACCACTGGCAGATCAACCAGTACCCTGGCGCAAACAGCACCGGCCCGGTCCAGCTGACGGTCATCGGGCGTCCACCGGACCTGAGCGTCACGACGTCGCCGGCGCGGTAGGCAGGCTTTGGAGTGCTCGCAGATCTCTTTCCCAGTCGCATGGTGTGTTTCCGCTGAGTGAGACCGGTTATTCGAGGCCGAGCCGATGGCCAAGAATCGGCGCACAGAAAAGCGCGATCGCGCAGCCCGCGGCCTTGCCTTCCAGTTCCGCGCCCGCGGCGCGCGCGCCGTACATATGCGTCAACAGGTCGCAGAGCTGCGGCACGCAATACAGCACTGCGGCGGCGATAAAGCATTTTTCGACGACCGAGATGCGCCAGCCGCGTTCATAGGCGAGCATCGCGCCGATGATGCGCAGCACGCCGAACACTACCAGCGCGCCGACGGCGGCCTGTTCGCGGAGCAGATAGTCTGGAAGGAACTCGCCCATGGTGTTTCCCCGATGCATTGGTCGTTTGAATGCATTTGAGCAAGGAGTGGGCCATGTGTATGTCGGGTGCCGAACAAACGGCTTGAAAGCCTTTGTGGATAAGGCTTTTAGTGATGCGGTGCGAACTTTTGAAGGCCCGGAAAACGCGCTTTCGGGCCGTTCCGGTCCGTGATGTTACGTAACTGCGACGGCGTGACGTCACGCTCCCGTAACGCACGCCCTCGTGCCGGCTTTCTGCCGCGTCACGGGTCGTGCAAAAACAGAAACGCCGCCCGCAGGCGGCGTTCAACTACGTCATTACCATTCGGCGACGCTGCCATCCTCGTGGCGCCACACGGGATTGCGCCAGCGATGGCCGACCTTCGCCATTTCGCGGACTTTCTCTTCGTTCACTTCGATACCGAGGCCGGGGCCTTGCGGAATCGACACGAAGCCGTCTTCGTATTTGAAGACTTCGGGGTTCCTGATGTAATCGAGCAGGTCGTTGCCCTGGTTGTAGTGAATGCCCAGGCTTTGCTCCTGGATGAACGCGTTGTAGCTGACCGCATCGATCTGCAGACAGGTGGCCAACGCGATCGGACCGAGCGGGCAGTGCAGCGCGAGCGCGACGTCGTACGCTTCGGCCATCGACGCGATCTTGCGGCACTCGGTAATCCCACCCGCGTGCGACGCGTCCGGCTGGATGATGTCGACATAGCCACCCGACAGGATGTGCTTGAAGTCCCAGCGCGAATACAGACGTTCGCCCAAAGCGATCGGCGTATTGGTCTGATTGACGATGTCGCGCAAGGCTTCCGCGTTTTCCGACAGCACCGGTTCTTCGATGAAGAGCAGCTTGTACGGGTCGAGTTCCTTGGCCAGCACCTTGGCCATGGGCTTGTGCACACGGCCGTGAAAGTCCACGCCGATGCCGATGTTCGGCCCGACCGCTTCGCGCACGGCGGCGACGTTGTTGATGACGCCTTGCACCTTGTCGAAGGTGTCGATGATCTGCAATTCTTCCGAGCCATTCATCTTCACGGCCTTGAAGCCGCGTTCGACCACGGCGCGTGCATTGTTCGCGACATCGCTCGGACGGTCGCCGCCGATCCACGAATACACCTTGATCTTGTCGCGCACCTGGCCGCCCAGCAGCGCATGAATCGGCACGCCATGATGCTTACCCTTGATGTCCCACAGCGCCTGGTCGACCCCGGCGATCGCGCTCATGGTGATCGGGCCGCCGCGGTAGAAGCCTGAGCGATACATCACCTGCCAGTGGTCTTCGATCAAGAGCGGGTCTTTGCCGATCAGATAGTCGGACAGTTCCTCGACGGCGGCCGCCACGGTATGCGCGCGGCCTTCCACGACCGGCTCGCCCCAGCCGACGATGCCTTCGTCCGTTTCGATCTTGAGGAAGCACCAGCGTGGCGGAACGATGAAAGTTTCGAGCTTGGTGATTTTCATGGTGGTCCCATGCGAAATATTTCGAGGATTCACATGCTACAACAAAAGCGCGTTTAAGTAGTATTAATAGTATTATTGGCCAGATAGTGGCCAGCGTTTGTCGGAAGGCCGAGGGCGGCGAATCGCGGCCGAGACAGCGCCGAACCAGTGAGTCCGCCCGTTGAAATGCTGGATAATCGCGGTCGCGTTGCGGGCTCAGGTCTGATATCAACAGTGCCGCAAGGCTGTCGGGAGAAAACTATTCAGCATGATCTGCATGGGCGCGTGACCCATCTACTGGCAACCGCGATTCTGCGCGGCGACTACGCGCCCGACTCGATCCTGCCGCGCGAGGCGGAGTTGATGGACACCTTCGGCGTAAGCCGCACGGTGTTGCGCGAGGCGCTGCGCACGCTGACGTCGAAGGGGTTGATCGAATCGCGTCCGCGCGTGGGCACGCGGGTGCGGCCAAAAATCGCGTGGAATCTGCTCGATGTCGATGTGCTCGACTGGTACTCGCGCGTTGCCGAGCCGATGGCGTTCGCGCTCAAGCTGCAAGAGATGCGCGAGATGATCGAGCCGTACGCGGCGGGTCTGGCGGCGGCCTCGCATACGGACGACACCTTCAACGCGTTGGAGGCCGCGCATGCGTCGATGGTCGGGGCGCGCAATGTCGATGAATGGGTGCGGGCCGATCTGCAGTTTCATTTGAGCGTGCTGACGGCATGCAGCAACGAATTGCTGATTCCGCTCGGCACGCTGATCGAGCGCACGCTGGAAGCGCAATTACGCCTGAATGCGAAACGCGCGGATGTATTCAACGCATCGCTGGCCGAGCACACGGCGGTATTCGAAGCGATCCGCGAGCGTGATGCGGCGGCGGCGCGAGAGGCGATGGCGGGGTTGTTGGGCGTGACGCGCGGCAGGATCGAAGGGTGAGCGTGGCGCGAATGCGCCGGCGCTCCAGCTCGACATCAATGATCGTGCTCAATCCATCGCCGCATGCGCGACCGACGCATCCGGCGCGTGGCGCGCCGGACGGATCAACAGCAGCAACGGAATCACGAACAGCGTCGCCATGAACATCAGCTTGAAGTCGTTCAGATAGGCGATCATCGACGCCTGCTGCGTAATCGACGCGTTCAGCGCCGCCATGTCGTAGTTCGAGCCGCTGTTGAGCATCGGCTGGATCGCCGGATTGAACGGCGTGATATTGGCAACGAGGTCCGCATGCGAGACCTGCGTATTGCGCGTCATCAGCGTCTGCACGATCGAAATGCCGATACTGCTGCCGATATTGCGCATCAGGCTGTACGTGGCGGTGCCGTCCGCGCGCAACGCGGGCGTGAGCGTCGAGAAGGTCAGCGCGCTCAACGGCACGAACACGAGGCCGAGACCAAAGCCCTGGATCACGCCGGGCCAGACAATGTCCGACGCCGACAGCACGATCGTGTAATGCATCATCTGCCAGAGCGCGAACGCGGAGATCAGGAAGCCGGCGAGTAGTAGAAGCCGCGCATCGACCCGCTTCAATAGCCGCCCGGCGAACAGCATCGCGACCATGGTTCCCGCACCGCTCGGCGCCGTGACGAGACCCGTGGTCGCGACCGGATAGTTCATCAGGTTTTGCAGCATCGGCGGCAGCAACGCGCGCGTCGCATACATCACCGCGCCGATTACGAAGATAAAGAACGTGCCGGTGGCGAAGTTCGGATCCTTCAGCAACTCGTATTTGAAGAACGATTTCTTGCCGACCGTCGCGGTATGCACGAGGAAGAACGCGAAGCTGATTGCCGCGACGAGCGCCTCGACCACAATCTCATGCGAGCCGAACCAGTCGAGCTGCTCGCCGCGGTCGAGCATGGCCTGCAGTGCGCCGATAGCGAGACCGAGTGTGGCAAAGCCGAACGCGTCGAACTTCGCGTCGTGCTTCGGTTCGCGCGCGGGCAGGAAGGTCGCCACGCCGAACAGCGCGAACGCACCGATCGGCACGTTGATGAAAAACACCCAGCGCCAGTTGTAGCTATCGGTGAGCCAGCCGCCAAGCGTCGGTCCGAGAATCGGTCCGACCATCACGCCCATGCCCCACACCGCCATCGCCTGGCCCTGCTTTTCGCGCGGATTGATGTCGAGCAGGATCGACTGCGACAGCGGCACCAGTGAGGCCCCGAAAATGCCCTGCAGCAGCCGTGACGCGACGATCTGCGTCAGCGTCTCCGACAATCCGCACAGCGCCGAGGCCACCGTGAAGCCCCCGATCGAGAAGATCAGCAGCCGCTTCACGCTCAGCCGGTCGGACAGCCAGCCGGTCAGCGGCGTGGCGATCGCCGCCGCGACGATATACGACGTCAGCACCCACGTGATCTCATCCTGCGACGCGGACAGCGCGCCCTGCATGTGCGGCAGCGCGACGTTGGCAATCGTGCTGTCGAGCGTCTGGATCAGCGTCGCGAGCATGATCGAGACGGTGATCATCGGCCGGTTGAGCGGGGCGGCGGCGCTCGTCGGCGGGGAGTCGGAGGACATGTGGAAGCGGATCTTCGATATAGTAAGCATGCTTAGTATATCGGCTGCAAGCGCACGCGCCCACCAGGAATTATGCGGAGCCTGAATTGCGTGCATCCCGAACCCATTCGGCATCCAGTCGGCACCCACCCCGATGATGACAAGCGAAGGCCTTTCGTATAATCCGCGCATGAACACCCAACTCGAAGAACGCTTCGGCTTTCTGATTTCCGACGTCGGCCGCCTGACAGGCAAGCGTTTCGACGATCTCGCGAAGTCATCGGTCGATCTGACGCGCGCGCAGTGCCGCGTGCTGGCCAATCTCGCCCATTACGGCGACGTCAATCAGGCCCGGCTCGCGGATCTGCTCGAAGTCGCGCCGATTTCGGCGGGACGTCTGCTGGACCGGATGGAGGAGGGCGGCTGGATCGAGCGCACGGCCAATCCGCAGGATCGCCGCGAGCGGCAGGTACGGATGACGCCAAAGGCCGAGCGCACGCTCGGCAAGGCGCGCAAAGTGGGCGATGAAGTCGCGCTCGAAGCACTGAACGGGTTTACCGACGAAGAAGCGAAGCAACTGATCGCCTTGCTGCAAAGGGTACGCGGCAATCTCAGCCGCCTCGTGGATCGCTGAAGCCGCCGCACTCCCGCTGATGTCAGTGCTTACCGGCGGTTGCGGCGTTGTACCACGCTGAATTCGGTCCTTGACCTGCCAGGATTCATAGGCAGCGTGTCTGTCGATCTTTCACTCTGCCGTTCCTCTTGATCAGGTGTTATTGCCGCTCAGCCGGGACGTTCAGTCACCCGAGGCTGTCGTGCGCGATGCAGACGGCTGCAAGCCGGCCGACCAGGTCGGGGGGAGGTACGAATGAAAGCCATCTCGACAAGAACGACGTCGATCATCTTCGCCGCTGCCTTGGCCGGCTGCGGCGGTGGCGCGCAAGACGACATGACACCGGACCAGAAACGCGCTTCAGCACTGGGCCAGCGCTTCGAACCAAACCCGAAACTCGCTTCGGCACTGAAGCCGTACTTTGAGCAGCAGGTGGGTTGGCACCCGTGTGACAAGACCGGCTTGCCTTCGGCTTACGAGAAAATCGCAGAGTCTGCGCGTTTTCGTTGCGCGGATCTTCGCGCGCCGATGGATTGGGGAGATCCTGCCAAAGGCGAGATAACGATTGCAGTCACGCGGCTTGCCGTGAAGGATCCGACGACGCGCATTGGTTCGCTGCTATTCAATCCTGGTGGGCCGGGCGGAGACGGCCGCCTGACGAATCTCACCTTCCATGGCGAATTGGTTGGGATGGATGCGACTGTTTCCGGATCTGAGCGACAACTGCTCGAGGCGTACGATCTGATCGGCCATTCACCGCGAGGTATGGGTTCAAGCACGCAATTGACCTGCGGTTCGAACGAGCGCCTCAGCACCGTCTGGTGGGGCGGCGATGCCAGTGCGACAACCGTCGATGCGTTGCTGCGCAACGCCGAACTCAAATCGAGGGCGTGCCAGAACAACCCGCTCACCCCCTATATCAATACCGATCAGATTGCGCGGGACATGGATCTGATTCGGGCAATCTCCGGTGACGCCAAACTCAATTACGTGGGCCACTCGTATGGCGCATGGCTCGGTGCCTGGTATGCAGGGCTGTTTCCTGAGCGCGCCGGCAGAATGGTGCTGAGCGCGAATCTGGATTTCTCCGCGCGTACCTTCGCCGAAGCCGGCACCTTGCAGCAGCCGCCAGCAATCCAGCGAATCGCTGACGAGATCATTGGGCCCTACGCGGCACGCCATGACGCGCATTTCAATCTTGGCAGTGACCCGGCGGCGACACGGCACCTATTTGCGGCGTTGCCGCCGAGGCTGCAGGCAGCGGCTTCGTCCGCACTCGATCAATCGCGCGTATTTGGTCTGGCGGGCTACATCGATGAAGGGGCGTCTGTGTTCGTCGCGGCGAAAGGTGTGAAGCAGATACTCGAGCAGAACCCCGGTAGTACGCAGGATCAGGTTCTGGCACTTGCCAGGCATCACGTGTTTTCGCGCCATGGGCTCGCGAACCGGATGGCACTCGAGATCGCAACGAAGGTTGTCATCCCCAAGTACTTTGAAGCTGCTCAACCTGCCATCTTCGAAGACGACGCGCTGCATATGACACCCGAGGCTGCCGTGGATTTGGCGGTCATGTGTAACGACACGCCTGCGTTGAGCACGAGCAGGCAATTCTGGATCGACAAGCACCGGGACTATGCGCAGCGATATCCGCTGGGCAGTGGCCAGTTGGGTGGTAGCGTGCTCAATTTCAGTTGCCTGTTCTGGAAGTCGCCGCAGCCGACGGTAATCAAGCCGAGCATCGACGCGGTGGCGCGCGCGCCGTCAATCCTCATGATTCAGGCGCAATTCGATGGTTTCACCGCTGCCGAGGGTGCGCTGCGCATGTTCGGCAGACTCCCGAACGCGAGCTTGCTCTACATAAAAGACGAGCACTCGCATCACGGTTATCCGATCGGCAACCCGTGTGTGGACGAACCGGTCACGCGCTACTTGCTGACCGGCACACTGCCGCCTCGACGGGTGGACTGCGAGGACAGCAGGAAGCTATGGCTCGATGCCGGGAACGAGTTGGATCCGGTCTGACCTATAGCCGTGTTGCACGGCCCGAGCAGCGCAAGTGGCTCGATCTTTTGATCGGTTGGCGGGTTGAGCAGGGTGCGCCCGCAAATGAGCGGGCCGCCGCCGGTTATCGAGAGCGTGCGGCTACTTGGCCTCGGAGGCCGCAACCGCACCGGACGGCTGGACCAGTTCGAAGCAGGCAGCCGGCGTGGCAGGCGGTTTCGCTTTTGAATCGGGTTGCTGCGGGTCGATGCATTTGAACGCGCTCTGATCGCGTTGAACAAAGATCGTATCGGCGGGGGCGGTATTACCACGAGCATCATTCACGACGGCAACGATCTTGTAGCCGTCCTGCAGCAACGTCGAAAGCGTGATTGGACTGGTGCGCCACTGACTGTCGGAAGGCGTCTGGGCGGCGGCGGTGAGCGGCGCTGCGCCAACGAGAAGCACGATGGATGCGGTGGCCACGGCAAGCGCGGCGATGCGGAACGTCATCGAGAAACCTCCTTGAAGTTGCTGTTTGGAAAGCCAAAACAAAAAAGCCGCTGACCTTGTGGATCAGCGGCTTTTTCTTGCAACTGGTGGCGAATCAGGGACTCGAACCCCGGACCTGCGGATTATGATTCCGTCGCTCTAACCAACTGAGCTAATTCGCCGAAAGAAGCGAGATTATGAGGATAGGGCCGGGGGCTGTCAACCCCAGCCGCACAACTTTTTTAAATTGCCCATCCGTCAGGCGTTTCAGTCCTTCGCGTAAATATCCGAGTCCTTGGTTTCCTTGACGAACAGCAGACCGATCACCAGCGTGATGAGCGCGATCACAATCGGATACCACAGCCCCGAGTAGATGTTGCCCTTGGCCGCCACGATCGCGAATGCAGTGGCCGGCAGGAAGCCGCCGAACCAGCCATTGCCGATGTGATACGGCAGCGACATCGAGGTATAGCGGATGCGAGTCGGGAACATCTCCACCAGCATCGCCGCGATCGGCCCATACACCATCGTCACGTAGATCATCATGATCGTCAGGATCACCACGCTCATCGGCCAGTTGATCTGCGACGGATCGGCCTTCGGCGGGTAGCCGGCGGTCTTCAGCGTCGTGGCCAGGGTCTTGTCGAACACCTTGCCCTGGTCCTTGGCGTCGGCGGCCTTGCCGTCATACGTGTTGATCACCGTATCGCCGACCTTGATCTCCGCCAGCGTGCCTGCCGGCGCCGCGACGTTCTCGTAGTTCAAGCCGGCTTTCGAGAGCGCGCTCTTGGCGATGTCGCACGAACTCGTGAACTTCGAGGTGCCGACCGGATTGAACTGGAACGAGCACTCGTCCGGGTTCGCAATTACGACGATCGGCGCTTTTGCCGTAGCCGCTTCCAGCGCTGGATTCGTGTAGTGAGTCAGCGCCTTGAACAGCGGGAAGTACGTGCACGCAGCAATCAGCAGGCCGGCCATGATGATCGGCTTGCGGCCGATGCGGTCCGACAGCGAGCCGAAGAACAGGAAGAACGGCGTGCCGATCAGCAGCGCGATCGCGATCAGGATGTTGGCGCTGCTGCCATCCACCTTCAGCGTCTGCGTCAGGAAGAACAGCGTGTAGAACTGGCCCGTGTACCAGACCACGGCCTGGCCGGCGGTCAGGCCGATCAGCGCGAGAATCACGATCTTCAGGTTCTTCCATTGACCGAATGCTTCGGACAGCGGTGCCTTCGAGGTCTTGCCTTCGGCCTTGATGCGCTCGAATACCGGCGACTCATGCAATTGCAGCCGAATCCACACCGAGACGGCGAGCAGGAGGATCGACACGACGAACGGAATGCGCCAGCCCCACGCGCCGAACGCGTCTTCGCCCATAGCCGTGCGCACGCCGAGAATCACCAGCAGCGAGAGGAACAGGCCGAGGGTGGCGGTCGTCTGGATCCATGCGGTGTAGAAGCCGCGACGTCCCGCAGGCGCATGTTCCGCGACATAGGTCGCCGCACCGCCATATTCACCGCCGAGCGCGAGACCTTGCAGCATCCGCATCGCGATGAACATCACCGGCGAGGCCATGCCGATCGATGCATAACCCGGCAGGAAGCCAACCAGGAACGTCGACAAGCCCATGATCACGATGGTGACGAGGAAGGTGTACTTGCGCCCCACCATATCGCCGAGGCGTCCGAACACGATCGCGCCGAACGGCCGCACCGCGAAGCCGGCGGCGAAGCTGAGGAGCGTGAAGATGAAGGCGGCCGTCGGATTGACGCCGGAGAAGAAGCTCTTGCTGATGAAAGCCGCAAGCGAGCCGGCCAGATAGAAGTCGTACCACTCGAAAACCGTGCCTAGCGACGATGCGAAGATTACCCGCTTCTCATCGTGCGTCATCGGCACGTGCGAGATTTGCCCGCCAACGGTAGCCATATGTCGTCTCCAATATTGATATGTACACGCGGTCCGCCGGCAAGGCGTTCCCGTGAAACCGATTATTGGAGTGGAAACTTACGGCGTACTGACGTGGCGGGGCGAAATGGCAGTCCCAACCGCACAGGCGTAATTTGGATCAAAATACCTCAACCAGCGCATAAATTCTTCTAAGGCGCGACAAACGTATCTCAATATAGCGGCGTCCAGGAGCTGGATGCTTGCGCGCCTAGGGTAAGTCCCGTACCCGTTCGAGCACCTGCAAGCTGACACGAACGAGCGTTCCTGCAAGCCGTGGGGAAGTTTGATAGACGTTATCGTCGATCGTCATCTCGCCGCGGTGCATCGTCGCGATCTCTCGGACGATCGCGAGCCCAAGGCCGCTGCCGTCGCCTTCGCGGCCGAGAATCCGGTAAAAGCGCTCGACTACCCGCGGGCGTTCGGCTACCGGAATGCCAAGCCCCGTGTCTTCCACTTCGAGATGCACGCGCCGCGCCGTCGCGTCATGTCTGACCCGCACGGTGATCCGGCCGCCAGCCGGCGTGTAGCGGATCGCGTTGTCGATCAGATTCGACAGCATCTCCCGCAGCATGACCGGATTGCCGTCGACTTCGACTGGTTCTTCGGGCGCTTCGTAACCGAGGTCCATCTGTTTGGCGAGGGCGGCCTGAACCCAGTCGCGCACGGCGCTGCGCGCGACTTCCGTCACTTCGACCGGGGTGAAAATCTGGCCCGACATGCGGTTTTCCGCGCGCGCGAGAGCCAGCAACTGGGTGACCAGACGCGCCGCGTGCTCCGAACTGGTGGCGATCTGTTCGAGCGAGCGGTGGACTTCCGCGGAGGCGTCCTGGCGCAGCGCGAGTTCAGCCTGGGTGCGCAGGCCGGCAAGTGGCGTTTTCATCTGATGCGCGGCGTCGGCGATAAAGCGCTTCTGCAACTCCATGTTCTGTTCGAGGCGCGTCAGCAGATCGTTGAACGACGTCACCAGCGGTTCGATTTCCGGCGGAGCGCGGCGCGCTTCGAGCGGCGACAGATCGTCAGGGCGGCGCGCGCGAATATGCGCCTGCAGCGCATGCAGCGGCGCGAGCCCGCGCGACAGGCCGAACCAGACCAGCAGGATCGCCAGCGGCAAGATCACGAACTGCGGCAGGATCACGCCTTTGATGATGTCGTTGGCAAGCTGGCTGCGCTTGTCGAGCGTCTCGGCAACCTGCACCAGCACCGGCTGCGCGCCGGGTGTCTGCGGAAACTCGACGGTCGTATAGGCGACGCGGATATCGTTGCCGCGCAGCATGTCGTCACGGAATTCGACGAGACCCGGCGGCGGCCGGTCTTCCTCGTGCGGCAGCGGCATGTCGCGCTCGCCGCCCACCAGTTCGCCGCGGGTGCCGAGCACCTGATAGAACACGCTGTCCACGTTGTCGGCGCGCAGGAAGTCGCGGGTGGAGTCGGGCAGCGAGAGCTCCGCCACGCCGTTGACCGGATGGATCTGGCGGGCTAGCACATAGGCGTCGGTTTCGAGCGCGCGGTCAAATGGACCGTTGGCGATCGACTTGGCGACCAGGTAGGTGACCGCGAGGCTCATCGGCCAGAGCAGCAGCAGCGGCGCCAGCATCCAGTCGAGAATCTCGCCGAACAGCGAGCGCGGGCGTGCTTCAGCGGCGGCTTCGGTTTCGTCGGGCGGGGCGAACGGATTGGCGTAGCGCTCGTCGCGCGCCTCGTCGAGGTCCGCCGCGTGCGCCGTAGCGCGGTCTGCCCGTGCGGACATGGGCGTGCTCTATTTGTAGTGATGGCTCGCCGGCATCGCTGCCGACGGGGACGAAGGGGATGAGGAGGGCGGCTCGGGCTCGGCGGGGCTGCTTGCGCTCATGCCGGCGCTCAGGTGTGCGTTCGCGTTCATGTTCGTTGGCAGGGCGGCTTTTTCAAGGCAATACCCGAGCCCCCGCACGGTGATGATACGCACGCCGCTCGGCTCGATCTTCTTGCGTAGCCGGTGCACATAAACTTCGATCGCGTTATTGCTGACTTCCTCGCCCCATTCGCACAGATGGTCGACGAGCTGTTCCTTCGACACCAGCCGGCCGATCCGTTGCAGCAGGACTTCGAGCAAACCAAGTTCGCGTGCCGACAGGTCGATCACCTGCTCGTTGACATAGGCGATCCGGCCGACCTGATCGAACGACAGCGAGCCGTGCCGCACCACGGTCGGGCCGCCGCCCGCGCCGCGCCGGGTCAGCGCGCGCACGCGCGCCTCGAGTTCATTGAGCGCGAAGGGCTTGGCCATGTAATCGTCGGCGCCGAGATCGAGACCCTTGACGCGTTCGTCGACGCTGTCCGCCGCCGTCAGAATCAACACCGGCACGGTCGAATTGCGGGCGCGCAGGCGGCGCAGCACCTCGAGCCCCGACATGCGCGGCAGGCCCAGATCGAGGATCAGCAGGTCGAAAGTCTGCATCGAAAGGGCGGTATCCGCCTCGACGCCGCTCTTCACATGATCGACGGCATAGGCCGATTGGCGGAGTGATCGAACCAGACCGTCCGCGAGTATGCTGTCGTCTTCGGCAATCAGAATTCGCATGGTGCGCCAACCTGGCCTTGCCGGCACCGTGGGTATCCATGGCGCACAGCGGTCTCCGAAAATTATTGTGGGTAGTTGGGCGGCGCGACGGTAAAAATGCGCGTTCGCATGAGAATCGCGCTTGCCAAAACTACTGTTTTTTTATACAGTGTCTGAGTTTCGTGTGCTGTCCTTTCCGAGAGGTTGAACTCGTGGGCTGCACATCTGCCTCAGACGCCGTTCATCATAGCAAAGGACGATTCATGGAAGAAAGCAAGAAAGGCTCGGCTGGACTGACTGCTGAAAAGAGCAAGGCACTCGCTGCCGCGCTTGCGCAGATCGAAAAGCAGTTCGGCAAAGGGTCGGTCATGCGGCTCGGCGCAGGTGAGGTAGTCGAAGACATCCAGGTGGTCTCAACCGGATCACTCGGCCTCGACATCGCGCTGGGCGTCGGCGGTTTGCCGCGTGGCCGTGTAGTCGAAATTTATGGCCCGGAATCGTCCGGTAAAACCACGCTGACGCTGCAAGTCATCGCCGAAATGCAGAAGATCGGCGGCACGGCAGCGTTTATCGACGCGGAACACGCACTGGACATCCAGTATGCGGGCAAGCTCGGTGTGAACGTGAACGACCTGCTGGTTTCGCAGCCGGACACCGGTGAACAGGCGCTCGAAATTGCCGACGCACTGGTGCGCTCGGGCTCGATCGACATGATCGTGATCGACTCGGTCGCGGCACTTGTGCCGAAGGCTGAAATCGAAGGCGAAATGGGCGACTCGCTGCCGGGTCTGCAAGCGCGTCTGATGTCGCAAGCGCTGCGCAAGCTCACCGGCACGATCAAGCGCACGAACTGCCTCGTGATCTTCATCAACCAGATCCGTATGAAGATCGGCGTGATGTTCGGCAACCCGGAAACCACCACCGGTGGTAACGCGCTGAAGTTCTACGCGTCGGTGCGTCTGGACATTCGCCGGATCGGCTCGATCAAGAAGAACGACGAAGTGATCGGCAATGAAACGCGCGTGAAGGTCGTGAAGAACAAGGTGTCGCCACCGTTCCGGGAAGCGATTTTCGACATTCTGTACGGCGAGGGCATTTCGCGTCAGGGTGAAGTCATCGACCTCGGCGTGCAGGCAAAGATCGTGGACAAGGCCGGCGCCTGGTATAGCTACAACGGCGAACGGATTGGTCAGGGTAAGGACAACGCGCGCGAATTTTTGCGTGAAAATCCGGACGTCGCCCGTGAGATCGAAAACCGTATCCGTGAATCGCTGGGCGTGAATGCCATGGCTGAAGCGGCAACGGGCGTCAGCGCCGAAGTTGCGGGCGAAGAAGAGTAACCCACACGTGATCCGCAAGGGCCGGCCGCTGTCCAACGCTGCTAAAGACGGACGCAACGCGGACGGCCCGCGTGACGGTGATGACGATTCGTTTGAGTCGTCGTCATCGTCTTCCTCTGAACCTTCCTCATCAGCTTCTTCGTCGAGCTCCAGGTCCACCCGGTCGTTTGGGCGATCGTCGGGAAACTCGTTTGGCGGTTCGTCTAGTCGTTCCTCAGGCAGTTCCTCAGGCAGTTCATTTGGGCGTTCCTCGAACAGCTCGTTTGGCAATTCCTCCGGGCGTTCCTCGAACAGCTCGTTTGGCAATTCCTCCGATCGTTCTTCGAACAGTTCGTTCGGCGGCTCGTCGGGCAGTTCGTCTTCGTCTAATAGTTCGTTCGGCAAGTCTTCTGGAAGCTCTTTCGGGCGTTCCACCTCGCGTGCGCCGCGCTATCCGGGCAGCAACGTCACATCGCAGCGCTCATCCACATCAGCTCCCGATCCCTTTGCCGCAGCCGGCGAGGCCGATCCGTTCGAGCCATTCGAATCGTTCGACGCGCACGATCGCGCCGCAGGTCGTCAGTCGCAGTCTGACTCTTCCGCGCAAGACACAACAGACCCGTCCGAGACCACCTATACCCGCTCGCGCCGCACACCCGGCGAGGCGAAGTCCGGGCAGGACGATGCAAAAAAATCCCAACGCCCAGCCCGTTCCCTAAAAGGACGGGCGCTCGGCTATTTGTCCCGGCGTGAATACAGCCGCGCCGAACTGGCGCGCAAGCTGAAGCCATTCGTCGAAGAAACCGATTCGCTCGACACCTTGCTCGATACGCTGGAAGCTGAAAACTGGCTGTCCGACTCACGCTTTGCCGAAAGCCTGCTCCATCGGCGCGCGTCGCGCCTGGGTGCGAGCCGGATCGTCGGCGAATTGAAGCAGCACGCGGTCGACCAGACGCTAGTCGAGGAAGCGAGTGCGCAGCTGCGTGAAACCGAACTCGCGCGTGCACAGGCCGTCTGGCAGAAGAAATTCGGCCGGCTTCCCGAAACGGCTGCCGAGCGGGCCAAGCAGGCGCGCTTTCTGGCATCGCGCGGTTTCTCGGGTGCCACGATCGGCAAAATTCTCAAAGGTATCGACGAAGAGTAGAGCGGCGACTAGCTGAGTACCGCGAGCATAGGTACCGTACAGCCCCCGGCGCGAAAATCTTCGCGCTTTGCTGTCAGCACAGTCTCACTTCGAGATAGCGTCTGCCGCGCTCCCCGGCCCGCCGCGCGGCCCTGCGGATTCCGACCTGTCTCAAATATCCAGTATGCTAAAATTCATGGGTTTTCCAATCCGGCCTTTCCTTTCCGCATGCCGCTCTCCCCGCCAGTATCCCGTCAGTTGCGCCACCGTCGCGCAATCCGAGCGGAAGCCTATGAGCGAGCCGATGGCCTGTGGGATGTGGAAGCATGCTTGACCGACGAAAAACCGCGCGATGTGGTGCTTGCGTCGGGCGTCCGGCCCAAGGGTCAGCCGATCCATGAACTCTGGCTTCGCATCACCATCGATCGCAAGCTCAACGTCGTCGACGCCGAAGCGTCGTCCGACTGGGTGCCCTATCCAGGGTTGTGCCAAGCCAGCAATCCCGCCTACCGTGCCCTTATCGGGCTCAATCTCCGTCACAACTTCCGTCGCGAAGCTGCCCGCTTGCTGGGCAGCACGGCGGGTTGCACGCATCTCACCGAGCTATGTGCGATTTTGCCGACCGCTGCCATTCAGGCCTTCACCGGCGAGGTGTGGAACACCGGTGACAGTACGCCAGGCGCGAAAGCACGTTCTGGAGACGAGTCGTCTGGCAACCCAGGCGAGCATGCCAACGATAAACCGCCATTCCAGCTGGGACGCTGCCACGCGCTGCGTTTCGACGGCGAGGCGGTGCAGCAGTTTTATCCGCGCTGGTATGGCCGCGCTCCGTATACAGCGGATCGCGCGGCTGCGTCAGGCAACGGGGCAGCCCGCCAGGCAGGTGAGGGCGGCAGCACGTCCGGCATGAACGACGGCAGCGGAAACGAAGTTCAATCCAACTCTCAGACTGAAGGGAATCACGCATGAAGATTCACGAGTACCAGGGTAAGGAAATCCTGCGGAAATTCGGCGTCGCGGTACCGCGCGGCAAGCCGGTCTTCTCGGTGGATGATGCGGTCAAGGCCGCGGAAGAGCTCGGCGGCCCGGTATGGGTCGTGAAGGCTCAGATCCACGCGGGTGGCCGTGGCAAGGGCGGCGGCGTGAAGGTCGCCAAGTCGCTGGAACAGGTTCGTGAATATTCGAACCAGATCCTCGGCATGCAGCTCGTCACGCACCAGACCGGTCCGGAAGGCCAGAAGGTGAATCGTCTGCTGATCGAAGAAGGCGCTGACATCAAGAAGGAACTGTATGTCGGCCTGGTGATCGATCGCGTTTCGCAGAAGATCGTCGTGATGGCATCGAGCGAAGGCGGCATGGACGTCGAAGAAGTCGCGGAAAAGACGCCTGAGCTGATCCACAAGATCGCCGTCGATCCGTCGACCGGCCTGAAAGACGCCGAAGCCGACGAGCTCGCCACGAAGATCGGCGTGCCCGCCGCTTCGCTGCCGCAAGCGCGCGCGATCCTGCAAGGCCTGTACAAGGCATTCTGGGAAACCGACGCATCGCTGGCCGAAATCAACCCGCTGATCCTGACCGGCGACGGCAAGGTCATCGCGTTGGACGCGAAATTCAACTTCGATTCGAACGCACTGTTCCGTCATCCGGAAATCGTCGCGTATCGCGATCTGGACGAAGAAGATCCGGCTGAAGTCGAAGCATCGAAGTTCGACCTCGCGTACATCTCGCTCGACGGCAACATCGGCTGCCTCGTGAACGGCGCCGGCCTCGCAATGGCAACGATGGATACCATCAAGCTGTTCGGCGGCGAACCGGCGAACTTCCTCGACGTGGGCGGTGGCGCCACGACCGAGAAGGTCACGGAAGCGTTCAAGATCATGCTGAAGAACCCGAACCTGACCGCGATCCTGGTCAACATTTTCGGCGGCATCATGCGCTGCGACGTGATCGCGGAAGGCGTGATCGCGGCGTCGAAGGCCGTGTCGCTGAAGGTGCCGCTGGTGGTCCGCATGAAGGGCACGAACGAAGACCTGGGCAAGAAGATGCTCGCTGAATCCGGCCTGCCGATCATTGCGGCGGACAGCATGGAAGAAGCGGCCCAGAAGGTCGTCGCGGCCGCTCAAGGCAAGTAAAGAGCGCTCGGTTAGCCATTGAGCCAGGCTCAACCAGGACAACCAGGATTACGAATGGCGGCGCGTGAGCGACGCGGGCGGAGAACATCCCGCCCCGTGGCGCACCGGTGCGACGCCAAACGAACAGAGGTCAATACATGTCGATTCTGATTAACAAAGACACCAAGGTCATCACGCAGGGCATCACCGGCAAGACCGGTCAGTTCCACACGCGTGCTTGCCGTGAATATGCAAACGGCCGCGAAGCGTACGTCGCGGGTGTGAACCCGAAGCGTGCCGGTGAAGATTTCGAAGGCATTCCTATCTACGCGAGCGTCGCTGAAGCCAAGGCTGAAACGGGCGCGACCGTGTCGGTGATTTACGTGCCGCCGGCAGGCGCCGCGGCCGCAATCTGGGAAGCCGTCGAAGCCGATCTGGATCTCGCGATCTGTATCACGGAAGGCATTCCCGTGCGCGACATGATCGAACTGAAGGCCCGTATGCGTGCGGAAAACCGCAAGACGCTGCTGCTCGGACCGAACTGCCCGGGCACGATCACGCCGGACGAGCTGAAGATCGGCATCATGCCGGGTCACATCCACCGCAAGGGCCGCATCGGCGTCGTGTCGCGTTCGGGCACGCTGACGTATGAAGCAGTCGGCCAATTGACGGCGATCGGCCTTGGCCAATCGTCGGCAGTCGGTATCGGCGGCGATCCGATCAACGGTCTGAAGCACATCGACGTGATGAAGATGTTCAACGACGATCCGGAAACGGACGCCGTCATCATGATCGGCGAGATCGGTGGTCCGGACGAAGCAAACGCTGCTGAGTGGATCAAGGACAACATGAAGAAGCCGGTGGTTGGCTTTATCGCCGGTGTCACGGCGCCTCCGGGCAAGCGCATGGGCCACGCCGGCGCGCTGATCTCGGGCGGTGCGGATACGGCTGAAGCCAAGCTGGAAATCATGGAAGCCTGCGGCATCACGGTCACGAAGAACCCGTCGGAAATGGCGCGTCTTCTGAAGGCGATGCTGTAAATCGAAATTCGCGCGCAGTCACGGCGCGTTTTTTGATACGCTTACGAAATCCTTTCGTGAGCGGACAGTCTTAAAAAGCGGGGGAGTTTCGACTCCCCCGCTTTTTTTATTGGCTGTGCGTCTGATTCCTTCTTATTCTTTTAACCATGCTCGAATTCTTCGCCACGCTCCATTGGGGCGCAGTCATTCAGATCATCGTCATCGACATCCTGCTGGGTGGCGACAATGCCGTGGTGATCGCGCTCGCATGCCGCAACCTGCCGCCCGCGCAACGCACCAAGGGCGTGTTGTGGGGCACGGTCGGCGCCATCGTGCTGCGCGTGGCGCTGATCGCCTTCGCGGTTGTGCTGCTCGACGTGCCGTTGCTGAAGTTTGCCGGTGGTCTGTTGCTGCTGTGGATCGGCGTGCGCCTGATGGCGCCGGCGCACGACGCGCACGAGAACGTCAAACCGGCGGATAAGCTGATATCGGCGATCAAGACGATCATCATCGCGGATGCGGTGATGAGCCTCGACAACGTGATCGCCATTGCGGGTGCGGCCGAGGCCGCCGACCCCGAACATCGCCTCGCGCTGGTGATTTTCGGCCTGCTGGTGAGCATTCCGCTGATCGTGTGGGGTAGCCAGCTGGTGCTGAAGCTGCTCGACCGCTTTCCGATCGTCATCACGCTCGGCGCCGCGCTGCTCGGCTGGATCGCGGGCGGTCTGATCATCAACGACCCCGCCGGCGACCGGTGGCCGATCCTCGATACACCGGCGGCGGAGTACGGCATGAGTATTGGCGGTGCGCTGTTCGTCGTGATCCTCGGGTATCTGTTCAAGCGCCGCAACGCCAATCGCGCCGCGGCTTGACGCACAGAGCACCGCCGCGTCAGCGCAACGTTAGCCATTCGGCTGACTGTGTGGAACGAGCACCGCTGGCTACGATTGAAACGCCTGTCCCCGATTCGAGGGGCAGGCGTTTTTCGTTTCAGGAGCCTGCCGATGATCGTTACTTTGCCGTATTCCCCTTTTTCACTGTCCGAGGTTTCCCCCCGGAGCGCGTTCGAACGAGCGCGCTGGACCGCGCCTTTCATCCGCGCCTGCCGCTGTTGCGCACGTGGCTTCACGCTGATCGAGCTGATGATCGTGCTGGCGATTGTCGGCGTGATCGCGGCCTATGCGATTCCCGCGTATCAGGACTATCTGGCCCGCAGCCGGGTGGGCGAGGGGCTCTCGCTGGCTGCGTCCGCGCGGCTATCCGTGTCCGAAAACGCCGCTAGCGGCAATGCGTTCGGCGGCGGCTATGCATCGCCGCCGGCTACCCGCAACGTCGAGTCCATTCACGTCGACGACGACACCGGCCAGATCACTATCGCGTTCACCACCCGCGTCGCGCCCGCTGGGTCGAACACGCTGACCATGGTGCCGTCGGTGCCTGACAATGCCGACGCGCCCACGGCGCGAATCGCGTTGAGCAAGGGCGCGGTGCAGGCGGGCGCGGTCACGTGGGAGTGTTTCGCCGGCGGCAAAACGGCCTCCTCGTTGCCTGCGCCGGGTGCCGGTCCCGCACCTGCCGATGCGCCGTCGTTGGCGTCGAATCTTGCACCGCCGGAGTGTCGCGCTTGAGCAGTGGGGCGCACGATCGGATGAGTTGTTATCCGATCGTAAAGCGCTGATTTTCGGGATATTTCAGCCCAGCCGGCGCACAGCAGGAGAATTTTTTTGTATAGTGCGCCGGTTGCTGACGCCCACCGGTTACTCGATGCCCACCCCATTTGCACGCTACCTGTCTCTGATTCTGCTGGCTCTCGCGTTGGTGCTGCCCTATGCAGTCGTCAACCACACGTATCCGATTCCGACTTTCTACGCTGAATTCACGGCGCTCGCGCTGTATCTGCTGATGAGCGCGGGTGTCGTGCTGCTGGTATGGACGGCGCGGCCGCGCGTGACGTTTGCGTCGCCGGTTGTCGCGCTGGTGCCGTTGCTGTTCGGGCTGCTGTTGGTGGCGCAATCCGCGCTGCTGCCGGTTTCACAGCCGTCGATGAACTGGCTCGGCGGCGGTTATCTGCTCGCCGCATTCATGGCCACGCACGCCGGCTACGGTTTCACACGCGTCAAGCTGAACGAAACAGCGCTGCGCTGGGTCGCGGGGGCGTTGATTGTCGGCGGCCTGTTTGCGGTGTTCTGTCAGGTGATCCAGCTGTTTCACCTGGAGGTGCGCGTGTCGCCGCTGGTCGTCGCTTATAGCAAGACCGTTGATCGCCGGCCGTTCGGCAATATGGCGCAGGCGAATCACCTGGCCACCTATATCGCGTTCGCAATGGCGGGTGCGCTGTACCTCGTGCAGACACGCCGGCTTGCCGTCAGCATCTGGTTGATCGTGTCGACGATTTTCGCCGTTGGACTCGCGCTGACCGTGTCGCGCGGGCCCTGGTTGCAGATGGGCGTGATCGTGGTGGCGGGTTTCTGGATGGCTTTCGCGCAGATGCGCAGTCAGCCGCAGCTTCGTCGCGGCAATCGCGAATGGCTGATCCCGATCGCGTTGGCGGTGCTGTTCTTTGTCGTCAACGCGTTGATCCGCTGGGCCAATGTCCACTATCACCTGGAGCTTGCTCAGTCCGCGGCCGAGCGCTTCCAGGACGCCGGCCAGATCGCGCCGCGCCTTGCGCTGTGGAAGTACGGCTGGACGATGTTCAAGGCGCATCCGCTGCTGGGTGTTGGCTGGGGTGAATTTCCGAGCTACCAGTTCGAGTATGTGAAGTCGCTGGGCGGCGTCGAGATTGCCAACAACTCGCACGACATTTTTATCGACCTGCTCGCGAAAACCGGTTTGATCGGCCTCGCGATCGTGCTGTTCGGCCTCATCACCTGGCTGGTGCGCGTGGTCCGCGCGCCGCAGAGCGCCGCACGTGTGTTCGGCATCGCGCTGATCGGCGTGCTCGTCATGCATGCGTTGGTCGAGTATCCGCAGCAGTACATGTTTTTCCTGCTGCCGGCGATGTTCGTGTTCGGCCTGCTCGAGACACGGCCGCTGCGTCTTGTGCCTGGCCGCCTGTCGTTCGGTGTGTTTGTTGTGGTTGTGTTCGGCGGCCTGGCCGCGCTGTATCCCGTGTATCGCGACTATGCGCGCGCCGAGGTGCTGTATTACGGTTCACGTCCCGCCGAGCAATATCCGGCGGATCCGTCGTTCCTGTTCCAGGCGTGGGGCGAGTACGGCCTCGCGACCTTGCTGCCGATGAATTCGATGGATCTGCAGCACAAGCTCGCCATGCACAAGCAGGCGATCGCGCTGCTACCGGGTGAAACCGTGCTGCGCCGGTACGCGGTGCTGCAAGCATTGAGCGGTGACACGGCGGGGGGATTCGACACCGTCGAGCGCCTGAAGATCTTTGCTCAGGAACTGCACGACTGGCCGTCGCAGCTGGCCTACCTGTATGAGCTGTGCGACGAACAGAAGACGCTGACCGGTTTCAAGGCGGAACTGGTCAAGCGCTACGGCATGCCGCCGGGCGACGTCAATCAGGACGACGACAGCGACGAGGAGTGAGCCGCTGTCGTTTTATAGCCCGAGGCTTAGCCCGGGCCGAAGCTTTAGACGTGCAGCGGGGCGATGACGTTGTTCATCATCAACCCGCCACCCAATCCCCCGACTTCCCGCCGTGCTTCTCCAGCACCTTCACATCGGTGATCGTCATCCCGCGATCCACCGCCTTGCACATGTCGTACACCGTCAGCAGCCCGACTTGCACGGCGGTTAGCGCTTCCATCTCCACCCCCGTGCGCCCCAGCGTCTCGACCTGAACCGTGCAATGCACGCCAGGCAGCGTTTCATCGAGTTCGAAATCGACTTTGACGCGCGTCAGCGCGAGCGGATGGCACAGCGGAATCAGATCGGCGGTGCGCTTCGAGCCTTGAATCGCGGCGATGCGCGCGATGCCGATTACGTCCCCCTTCCTGGCGTTGCCGTCGCGAATCAGCGCGAAAGTGTCAGGCAGCATGCGAATCGAGCCACGCGCGACAGCGATGCGCTTGGTTTCCTGCTTGCTGCCGACGTCCACCATATGCGCCTGGCCGGCGGCGTCGAAATGAGTGAGTTCAGGCATGGTTGGGCTCCTTCAGAGGGCGCTTATCATAGCAGTGTGGCCGGGCGGGCCAAGATGATTACAATTGCCCTATGCCCGCTATCTTAGTCCGAGCGTTAGGCCAAGCGGCGGG
>NZ_JAXDPY010000364.1:0-4920 GCF_034668105.1 Paraburkholderia sp.
CTCAGCACGCTGAGAATAGCCGTCGCAAACGTTTGCGCACCATTAAAAATACGGCTCGGGCGCGAGCCGGACAAACCTTGGAGATATCCATGAACCTTCGCCTTCGCCGCCGCATGCTGGCGGCCGCGGTTCTTGCCGCTGCCACTGCCGCGTTGCCGTTTTCGTCCGCTTATGCGCAAACCGCGCCCGCCCATAAGCCAAAGGTCGCGTTGGTAATGAAGTCGCTCGCGAACGAGTTCTTCCTGACCATGGAAAACGGTGCCAAGGACTACCAGAAGCACAATGCCTCCCAGTTCGACCTGATCACCAACGGCATCAAGGACGAGACCGATACCGGGAACCAGATCCGCATCGTCGAACAGATGATCGTCTCGAAGGTCGATGTGATCGTGCTGGCGCCGGCCGATTCGAAGGCGCTGGTGCCGGTTGTCAAGAAGGCCGTCGACGCGGGCATCATCGTCGTGAACATCGACAACCGGCTCGACCCGGACGTGCTCAAGTCCAAGGACCTGAATGTGCCGTTCGTCGGCCCGGATAACCGCAAGGGCGCGCAGAAGGTCGGTGACTACCTTGCCAAAAAGCTCAAGTCGGGCGATGAAGTCGGCATTATCGAAGGCGTGTCGACCACCACCAACGCGCAACAGCGTACCGCGGGCTTCAAGGACGCCATGCAGAGCGTCGGCGCCAAGGTCGTCCCGGTGCAATCGGGCGACTGGGAAATCGACAAGGGCAATGCGGTGGCGTCGGCCATGCTCAACGAGTATCCGAACCTGAAGGCGCTGCTGGCCGGCAACGACAACATGGCGATCGGCGCGGTTTCGGCCGTGCGCGCGGCGGGCAAGCAGGGCAAGGTGCTGGTGGTCGGCTACGACAACATCAACGCGATCAGGCCGATGCTCAAGGACGGCCGCGTGCTCGCCACCGCCGACCAGTACGCCGCCAAGCAGGCCGTGTTCGGCATTGATACGGCGCTGAAGGCGATCAGCGAGCACAAGAAGCAGTCGCAGTTGTCCGGCGTGGTGGAAACGCCGTGCGATCTGGTGACCAAGTAAGCTTGCGGCAGTCCGCACCGGATGCGAACTGTAAGAAACACCGCGACACGTGTAGCCACGCGGATTCGACTCACGCCGCCGTAATTGAATACATGGCGAAAAACGCGCGGATTTGCGTTAATTCAATAAACGCTCAAGAAACCTTCCGCGCCGCCGTTAATTCCAGAGGTAAGCGTCCTTGCGGCGGCTACCGGCGGGAGGGTGCGGAGTCGAAAGCGCCTGCGCAGTCCGCGCATGGGCCCGTATGACACGAGGCTGCCGTTGGTTGCGGCCGGCGAGAACAACAGGCGGGGAGCAACAGGTTATGGCGACGATCAAGGATGTAGCGGCCGTGGCAGGCGTGTCGTTCACCACGGTATCGCACGTGGTGAACAACTCACGGCCGGTGTCGGCCGACGTGCGCGCGAAGGTCGAACATGCGATCCGTCAGCTTCACTATGTGCCGTCGGCGGTGGCCCGCTCGCTCAAGGCGCGGGCGACGGCGACGATCGGACTGGTGGTGCCGAACAGTACGAACCCGTATTTCGCGGAAATGGCGCGCGGCATCGAGGATGGTTGCTCGCGCAACGGCTACTGCCTGTTCTTCTGCAATTCCGACGACGATCCGGTCAAGCAGCGTAACTATCTGCGCGTGCTGCAGGAAAAGCGTATCGACGGACTGATCGTCGCCTCCGCGGGCGACGACGCCGTGCTGGCGCAGACCCTGGCGAATGCGCACGAGCCGCTGGTCGTGGTGGACCGCAATATTGAAGGCTTGAACGCCGATCTGGTGCAGATCGACCATGACAAGGGCGGCTATCTCGCGACCCGTCATCTGCTCGAACTGGGGCACGTGCGGATCGGCTGCATCACCGGGCCGGTGAACACGGCGGTCAGCGCCATGCGGGTGCACGGCTTTATCCGCGCGATGACCGAGCGCGGCATCGAGATTCCGGCCAACGCGATTGTCGAAAGCGATTTTTCGGGGACGGGCGGCCATCGCGCGGCCGGGCAGTTGTTCGACACGCTGAAGCCGTCGGCGATTTTTGCCGGCAACGACATGATGGGCATCGGCGCGCTGCGTGCCGCGGCCGAGCGCAATATCAGCGTGCCGCGCGATTGCTCGATCATCGGTTTCGACGATATCGAACTGGGACGCTTCACCTATCCGTCGCTCTCGACGGTGGGGCAGTCGGTCCGCGCGCTCGGCGATATGGCCGCGCAGACGTTGATCGAACGTATCGCCGGGTCTTCGTCAGGCAGTCCGCGCGCGCCGGGCCGGCGGCGTGTCGTGTCGCCGCGCCTGATCGTGCGCGAATCCACCGCGACATGGGCGGGCGCCGCGAGGCGCGATCTGGCCGCCTGAGCCGGCGCGAGGCCCATGGCTTCGTGTCCGGTCTTTCACGCAACCTGGCCTCGGCTCGACTTCTATCGTGCGCCTACGGTGAGTGCGAACGCCTTGCGACTGTCCCTCAGGCAAGTCATTACTTTCGTACAACCCAGCCGCTTTGCCCCACCCCTCGCACGTCTGCGGTCAGCCACCCGAGCCCCGTGAATTCGTCCGGGCCGCCTCGCATCAATTGTCTGAACGCCCAAGTACCGCGCGGCCTTCGCCCGGGTGCTCCCTGTCAGTGGACTGTAATGTTTTCCAGCTGCCTACGGTGCCTTACCTCGTACCCTATACAACCTTCAAGTATGGGGATGAAATGCCGTAAACATGGGGATTAGAGCGGCATCCAGCCGTGCCATAGACGCAGACGCCCCACGCTAGCCGCGCTGTGCACGCAGCCTCTTATTTGTTAAGCACAGGAACAAGCATGTTGAACAAAGGCATCACGATCAAGGCGCGGATTGGCCTCACAATGGCTTTTCTCGCCGCGCTGCTGGTCGGCATTGGCGTTTTCGGTTTGTTCGGCATGAGCAGCTCGAACGCCGCGTACGAGGACACATTCACTAACAATATGCCGAGCGCGGTCAATATCGGCAACGCCGAACTCTTTGCCGCGCGCGAACGGCTGGCGCTCGACCGGGCGGCGTTCATGGCCGGCACGCCGGAGGTCGCGCCGACGATCGAGCGCGCGCGTTCGATGCGCGCCACGTCCGACAGCTGGTGGAAAAAGTATATGGATCTGCCGCGCGGCGCCGAGGAAGATCGTCTCGCCCAGGACGTGGTGGCCAAACGCGGCGCGCTGCATCAGCAATTGGACGCGTTTGCCGCGATCATCACGGCAAACGACCCGAGCAATCTGGTCGACGGCGCCAAACGCGTGCAGGCGGCGTACAACGACCTTGCCAACGCCGACGATGCGCTGCGCAAGTTCCAGTTCACCTCCGCCCAGGAAGGTTTCGACGCCGCGCAAAGCAGCTATCAAGTGTTCCGCACGGTGAGCGCCGTTGCCCTGCTGGTCGGCGTGCTCGCCGCGGTGCTGTCCTACCTGACGCTCAGCCGCGCGATTGGACGTCCGCTCGACGAAGCCCTCGGGCATTTTGCCGCGATCGCCGCAGGCGATCTGCATCGCCCGGTGGTGATCACCTCGCGCGACGAAATGGGGCAGTTGCTCGACGGTATCGCCAGAATGCAGCGCAGTCTCACCGAAACGGTGCGCTCGGTACGCAGCGGCAGTGAATCGATCGCGACGGCCACGCGCCAGATCGCGGCCGGCAATATCGACCTGTCCTCGCGCACCGAAGAGCAGGCTTCGGCCTTGCAGGAAACCGCGTCGAGCATGGAGCAGCTGACCGGCACGGTCAAGCAGAACGCCGACAACGCCCGCCAGGCGAGCTCACTGGCCGCCAATGCGTCCGAGATTGCCAACCGGGGTAGCGCGGTAGTCGGCCAGGTGGTCGGCACGATGGGCGAGATCAATCAGAGTTCGGCGAAGATCGCCGACATCATCTCGATCATCGAAGGGATAGCGTTTCAGACCAACATTCTGGCCCTGAATGCGGCCGTGGAGGCGGCGCGGGCCGGCGAAGAAGGGCGCGGGTTCGCGGTGGTGGCGGGAGAAGTGCGCAGCCTTGCGCAGCGCTCGTCGGCGGCGGCCAAGGAAATCAAGGGGCTGATCGACACTTCGGTGGAGCGCGTGCAGTCCGGCTCGGCGCTGGTCGATGAAGCCGGCCGCACGATGTCCGAGATCATCGGCGCGGTGCAGCGCGTGACCGACATCATGGGTGAGATCGCGGCGGCTTCGCAAGAGCAAAGCAACGGCATCGACCAGGTGGCGCGCGCAGTCACGCAGATGGACGAGGTGACGCAACAGAATGCCGCGCTGGTCGAAGAAGCGGCCGCGGCAGCCTCGTCGCTCGAAGATCAGGCCGGCAAGCTGCGTACCGCGGTCGCCGTGTTCCAGCTCGACGAAAGCGGTTACAAGGCGCCGGTGAGCGCGGCACCGAAGCGCGCGGGCGCGCCGGGCCATCCGACGGCGGCGCGTAAGGTGTCACAACCGGCTTTGCAGAGTGCTTCGCAAGCCATGTCGCAAGCTGCTTCACAACGTGCTTCACAAGCTGCTTCGCCACCGCGTGCGCAGGCCGCCTCGACAGCGAGGGCACCTGCCGAGGCGGCGCCGGCTGCCGCTACGCCGGCAAGGGCACCTGTCAAGGCAGTGGCAAGCGCCGGCAGCGATCAGGATTGGGAGACGTTCTAAGCGGCAGCGTTCGGGAAACAGGGCATGGCAATGTGGCCGGGCGTGCCGCATCACCCCCGCACGTTTCGACAGCCTGGACGTACTGCGCCAGCCCGCGCTGCGAACCGACAGACGCACACGCACAGCCTCACACGCCGTCATTGCCACGCTTCGAACGCGACACCAAATTCCAGCAGCGATGAAGCACCCGCCACCCTGCCGCAACATTCGTTCCCGATGAAGGGTTGGACGGGACCATGCTTACA
>NZ_JAXDPY010000365.1:0-3936 GCF_034668105.1 Paraburkholderia sp.
GCGGATAGCACGGCTGTAAGCACGGCGTCTAGCGCAGCGGCAGCGGCACCGCAGCAGTAACCCCGCGGCCGGTAGGAGCAACCGCCGCAGGCTCCCCGCTTCATTCGCAGTGAATCATTGACGTTGTCTGTTTGACGCACACCGACCTCGCCAGGACATTGCTTTGGCGCGGATTCAACGCGGATTCAACGCTCATTCAACATTGAGTCGACACCGATAACCTGACACGCCGGCATCCTTCACCGGCGGTCCCGATTGATTCGCGTGTGTCAATTGCATCCGTCACCCACGGACTTCATTGGCGGCCATACGTGTCGTCGAAACGCACGATATCGTCCTCGCCGAGATACGAGCCCGACTGCACCTCGATCATTTCGAGCGGCATCTTGCCCGGGTTCTCGAGACGGTGGGTGACACCCAGCGGAATATAAGCCGATTCGTTTTCGGAGACGATGAAGCGCTCTTCACCCCGCGTGACGAGCGCGGTGCCGCGCACGACGATCCAGTGTTCCGCGCGGTGATGGTGCATTTGCAGCGAGAGCCGCGCACCCGGCTTCACGACGATGCGTTTGACCTGGAAGCGCTCCCCGGTGTCGACGGAATCGTAGTTGCCCCACGGGCGATGGACCTTGCGATGGTTGGCCGCTTCCAGCCCGCCATCGTTGCGAATCCGCCCGACGATTTTCTTCACATCCTGCACGCGCGATTTGTCCGCGACCAGAATCGCATCGGCCGTCTCGACCACCACCAGATCCTGCGTGCCGACGCAGGCGATCAGGCGTCCTTCCGAATGCGCGAAGGTCGAGTGCGCGCCTTCAAACATCACGCGGCCGCGGCCCACGTTCTGATCCGCGTCTTTCTGCGAGATGTCCCAGATCGCGTCCCACGAACCCACGTCCGACCAACCCGCCTGCAACGGCACGACCACGCCGGACGCGGCGGTCTGATCGTTGCCCAGTTGCTCCATCACTGCGTAGTCGATCGAATTCGACGGCGAGGCGCTGAACGCGTCGCGTTGCAGACGGAAGAAATCGCCGTCCGCCTTGCCGCCCGCGAAGGCCGCTTCGCAGGCTTCGTAAATCGCCGGCTGGAAGTGGCGGATCGCCCGCAGCCACGTGGATGCGCGCATGATGAAAATGCCGCTGTTCCACCAGTATTCCTGCGATTCGATATAGCGCTGCGCCAGTTCCAGATGCGGCTTTTCGACGAAGCGATCGAGCTTGTGCACGCCGATCCTGCCGGCTGGTTCGCGGTCTGCCTCGTGCATATCGTCAGGTCTGCCAAGTGCCGCGCCGATGCGGATATAACCGTAGCCCGTTTCCGGACGCGTCGGCACGATCCCCATCGTCACGATATGGCCGGCCGCCGCGTGCTCGACACCGGCGGCGACCGCCGCACGAAAACCGTCGATGTCGGTCACCGCATGATCGGCGGGCATCACGACCATGATGCCGTCTTCGTCCTGCGCGGCGATCGAAAGGGCGGCCACCGTGAGCGCGGGCGCCGTGTCGCGGCCGGCCGGTTCGAGAATCAGCCGGCTCGGTTTGCCGCTCGTACGCAGTTGTTCGGCCGTCGTGAAGCGATGCTCTTCGTTGGCGACCACCACGAGTTGCTCGGAGAGAAGGTGTGCGGTTTCGAGCCCATCGAGACGGCGCGTCGTGGACTGCAGCAGCGAGTCTTCGCCCAGCAAACCAATCAGTTGTTTCGGATACTGTTCACGCGACATGGGCCACAACCGTGTGCCGGAGCCGCCCGCCAGAATCACGGGATGAACTTTGAGTTTGACGTTAAGGGACATAGCTTGCGTGGACCGGGTGTCGGCGGGAGTGGCCGTAACCGGAGCTGTCATGATGGACTCCTCGAGGCTGGGTGAAGACGGGGTGAATGCGTCGAGTTTTATCACGAAGTAAAGAATCAATAAAAGCGCGTTAAATATAAACTATATAAAACGTCTAATAAAAACGCTCCATTTCGTGAAGAAAAAATGTCCGCGGGCTTTATAAAAAAGAAAAATTACCAGAAAAAAATCACAGGCAATTTTTTTATTCGGCACATTGACGCAGAATAGAGACGAAAGGCGCGGCGTAAGCTTCGTCGGAGAACAGTCAGATCTGATGGCTATGCGCTCGGGAAAGGCCTAAAACAGGCCTCTCAAAGGGTCAATCAGGTAAAAATTGCCGAACAAAATTCAGAAAAAATACCGAATTTTTGACCGATACAATTTGAGATATTTTGCGGTCTTGCAACGGGAATTTTAATATCGCTTTATCTATACCTGTACAAGGGTATTCACTCATTCAGACACATGTTTTCGGGCTCGGCCGTTCAGGAATTTTCTAGAGCGGCTTTTTAGAGCGGAAAGCGGCAGGGCAATTAGCATCGGTCCATTCCATTTCGCGTCGCGCATTGATCCGCGGACGCGGATCGCGGCGTTGTGCGAGCAGCGCACGGACCGATATGCAAATCGGGAATCCAACCCGGGACTTCAACCAACCCATGGATGGCACTTGACTGACGAACTGAGGGGCAGCACATGCTGAGCGTTCTATCGAGAATCATCGACATCGCCATGGTCGCGCTCGGCGCCGCCATTGCGACGGCCGTGCACAACGGGAAACTGGTGTGGCTGGACGATATCCAAAGCGTGTCGCTCGCGTTCGACTGTCTGCTGGTCGTGGTGTTTTTTCCCGCGCTGGGGATCTATCAGTCGTGGCGCGGCAAGCCGCTCTACGACCTGCTGTGCCGCGTCGCGGGCGGCTGGGTGCTGGTGGAAGTCACCGGCGTGCTGATCAGTTTCAGCCTGCACCGCTCGGACAGTCTGTCACGGCTGTGGCTCGTCTACTGGGCGCTCGCCACGATCGTGCTGCTGATCGTCACCAAGGTGATCGTCTATTCGATCCTGCGGGGCTTGCGCCGCGAAGGTTTCAATCAGCGCGCGGTGGCGATCGTCGGCGGTGCGCCCTACGGGCGCTTCCTGATCGAACAGATGCGCAGCCGTCCGGAAGCGGGCTTCAGCCCCGTCGTGGTGTTCGACGAGGACGGCACGATCAACCCGTATGAAGACCCGGAGTCGAGCGACTCGATCGAAGGCGTGCCGGTCGAACGCGATTACGCGCGGATGCTGCAACTGGTGCGTCAACGCGCGATTCGCGAACTGTGGCTCGCGCTGCCGATCTCGAAGGAAAAAGCCATTCACCGCTTCGTGATGGACCTGAAGAACGACTTCGTGAACATCCGCTTCATTCCGGACGTGCGCAGCCTCACGCTGTTCAATCAGCCGATGGTCGATCTGCTCGGCGTCCCGGCGATCAACCTGGCCGCCTCGCCGATCACCGATCTGCGCGTGCTGCCCAAACGCATCTTCGACCGTCTGTTCGCGCTCGCGGCGTTGACCGCGCTGTCGCCGGTGATGCTGGTGATCGCGCTGATGGTGAAGCTGAGCTCGCCAGGGCCGGTGTTCTTCCGCCAGAAGAGGAAGGGCATCGACGGCAACCAGTTCGAGATCTACAAGTTTCGCTCGATGAAGATGCACAAGGAAGACGCCGGCAAGATCACTCAGGCCACGCGGCGCGATCCGCGCATCACCGCGGTCGGCGCGTTCCTGCGGCGCACCAGCCTCGACGAATTGCCGCAATTCATCAACGTGCTGCGCGGCGAGATGTCGGTGGTCGGCCCACGTCCCCACGCGCTCGAACACGACGACATCTACAAGGATCTGGTGAAGGGCTACATGCACCGTTACCGGATCAAACCAGGCATCACCGGGTGGGCGCAGATCAACGGCTATCGCGGCGAAACCGATCGCATCGAAAAGATGATGGGCCGCGTCAAGCTCGATCTGTACTACATGCAGCACTGGACCTTCTGGCTCGACATCAAGATCGTCGTGCTGACGTTGTGGAAGGGTTTTGTGGGCAGCAATGCTTATTGATGACC
>NZ_JAXDPY010000366.1:0-11898 GCF_034668105.1 Paraburkholderia sp.
CGTCGCCAAACCGCTCACGAATGAAACCGACGATACCCTGCGGAAACGCAATCACCAGCAGCAGGATCGTGAAGCCCAGCAGCGCCTGCCAATAGTCGGTTTGCCGCGCGACGGTGTCTTGCAGCCACGTGAACACGGCCGCGCCGACGATCGGCCCAGTCAACGTCTGCAAGCCGCCGAGCAGCACCATCACGAGGCCGTCCACGGAGCGGCTCACGCTGATCACTTCCGGTGAAATCGTCCCTTTGGAGAACGCATAAAGCGATCCGGCGAGCCCGCAAAATAGCGACGCGACCACGAATGCCGCCCACTGCACGCGTTTCACGTCGATACCGATCGCCTCGGCGCGCAACACGGAATCGCGCGACGCCCGCATCGCATAGCCAAGCGGCGAGAACAGCATCTTGCGCAGCAGCCACACGCCGAGCACTGCGCAGGCGAGCGTCAAATAATAAAAAGCAACCGGCGACGACAACCAGTTCGACGGCCACAAGCCAAGAACGCCGTTACTGCCGCCCGTCACGTCGTCCCACTGGAACACGACCGACCAGACGATCTGCGCAAACGCAAGCGTCAACATGGCGAGATAGACGCCCGAGAGTCGCACGCAAAACCAGCCGAACACCAGCGCGCCCGCCACGGCAAGCAAGGGGCCGAGCAGCAACGCCGCTTCCATCGGCAGATCGAGGACTTTGAGAAACAACGCGGCGCCATATGCGCCCAGTCCGAAATACGCGGCGTGGCCGAACGAATGCATGCCGCCGGGGCCCATGATGAAATGCAGACTCGTCGCGAACAGGACGGCGATCAGGATCTCAACCAGCAGCACAGGCATGTAGGGAAACGCATTGGCCGCAAGCGGCGCGAGTATCAACACCAGTAACGCGATGGCCGCCAACCACTTCAGGCGCCTGCCGGCGGGCCGCAATGGCGCTTCCGGCGCGGCCATGCCCCGCACCGCGGCACTCGCCTTGCCTAACAAACCCCAAGGCCGCACCACCAGCACGACGGCCATCACGACAAATTCGGCGACGAGCGTGAAGCGGCTCAACGACAGATCGATGCCGAACACCGATACATGTCCAATGCCGATGCACAGCGCCTTGATCTCCGCAATCAGCAATGCCGCGACAAACGCGCCTGGAATCGACCCCATGCCGCCGACCACCACCACCACGAACGCATTGCCGATGGTCTCCAGGTCGAGCGACAGATTCGCCGACATCCGCGGTCCTTGCAAGGCGCCGCCCAACCCCGCGAGAAAAGCGCCGACGAAAAACACTCCGGTAAACAGCCACGCCTGATTGATGCCGAGCGCGCCGAGCATCTCGCGATCCTGGGTCGCGGCGCGCACCAGCGTGCCCCAGCGCGTGCGCGTCAACGCATACCAGAGCAGCAGCAACACCACCGGCCCGATCACGATCAGCGCGATATCGTAGGTGGGCAGCGGATGGCCGAGAAAATCGACTGCACCGGCCAGATGCGGCGCGCGCGGTCCGAACAGATCTTCCGGACCCCACAGCCACAGCGCGGCATCGCGGAAAATCAGCACCAGCGCGAACGTCGCCAGCAGGTGAAACAACTCGGGCGCCTGATAGATGCGCCGCAACACGATCATTTCGACCAACGCGCCGAGCACGGCAACCACCAGCGCGGCAGCCAGCACCGACAGCCAGAAGCCGCCCGCTGTATGGCCGAAGCGGCTCGCGATGCTATACGCGACGTAGATGCCGAACATATAGAACGAGCCGTGCGCGAAGTTGACGATGCGCGTCACGCCGAAGATCAACGACAAGCCGGCGGCGACGAGAAACAGCGTCGACGCATCGGCGAGTCCGTTGACCAGCTGTACCAGCAAATTCGAAAGCATCGCGACCCTTAAGAAAACTCAGCGCAAACCGTCTTCGCCCTTGATCTCATTCACCTGCAAGCCGCCGATGCGCGGCAGAGGCCGGCCCGAGGCCGTCACCGCGACCGCCACGACGATTTCATTGGCGCGCGGCGCGTCCGACACGCGCGCTTCGATCGCGTCGAAATGGCTGCGTACGAAGGCGGCGTCCTTGTGGCCGAGCGGCACGTCGATCGCGGTGCCGAGCGTGCCCATTTTCTTCGCCGACGGCACCAGCGCCGCGCCTTTTTCGACCGCGACGCGCAGCGGGGCGCCGAGCTTGGGATGCAGGATCGCCGCCGCATGTTCCAGTTCGCCCGCTTCGCCGACAATCGCCGCCTTGCCGTAGCTTTGCGCGTCGCCCGGCTTAATGCCTAGCGCTTCGACGCACTTGTTGCCGAGCAATGCGCCCAGCTCCTCGCCGGCCTCGATCAGCGCGTCGAGCCTGGCCTCGTAGCGGCCCGCATAGGGATTGTCGATCACCGCAATCGCGACTGCCCGGCGTGCCGGCGGCTCGATGGCCTGGCCCATTTCAATGCGTGTTTCATCGACCTGCACGACCAGCTTGCGAAGCTTGATTGCCATTTCGATCTCCGTGTTTCGATGCGTGTTTCGATGCATATTCGGCGCTTATCAGCGCAATCCGTCCTTACCCACAATCGCTTCTTTCGCCAACCCGCCGACGCGCGCATGCACGCGCTGGCCCGTGCTCATCACGAGGATATACACCAGTTCGTCGGCGGCGGGCGCACCGGGCACACGCACTTCGATCGCGTCGAAATGACTGCGCACGTAGCTCGCGTTGACATGCGTCAGCGGCACATCGAGCGCGGTGGAAGGCGCACCGACTTTCTTGGTCGACGGCACGATGGCGTTGGTCGGCACACCGTTTTTCTCCAGCAATTCGCGCATTGCATAGCCGCCGGGGACATGCCACAACGCGCCATGTTCGAGTTCGCCGCGCGAGCCGATGATTGCGCCCTTGCCGTAGCTTTCGATCGATGCGTGCGGCACGGCCATCGCCGCCAGCAGCCGCTGCGCCATATCGAAGCCGATCGGCTTGAGCGCTTCCATCGCATGTTCAATTCTGGCTTCGTAGCGGCCGGCAAATGGATTCGTCATCACCGCGGCAATCGCGCCGCGGCGCAGCGGTTGCGCGGGCGCGGGGCCGAACTCGTGGAAAATGTCTTCGACGTGCGTCAGCACGCGGCGTATTTCGAACACGGAGCCTCCAATGTTATTTCAGCGCGATGCCTGAACAACGCACCATTGTGATGAATATCGGTCACTCGCGCCCGTCCTTGCAGGAACAGCGCGGCGCCTTCGATCAAGCCTTGTTCCCGCAAACGTTGAGCGGCGTCGACGCCGCGTGCCAGCGCGAAATCGATCAACGGTTGAGGCAACGATGGCACATCCACAGTCACGAGCATGTCGCCGAGGTCGCTGTCGTCCTTCAAGGAGGAAGCCGGCCTGCGCACGATGCCCGCATGTTCCAGATTGACGGCGTTGGCGATCGTCGTGGCGGCGGCATCGGCGGTGGCGGCGTTGCGGGCCAGCACGGTCACGCTGTCGGCGATGCCGAGGCTGAAGCTGCGCCCGCGCCAGCCGCTTGTCGCCACGCCGCGAATCGGCATGGCGGCGCTAAGCGTCAGGTTGGCGTCCAAGGCCTGATCGCCTGACAGCCTGGCGCCAGAGAACTGCGCCAGATCGGCGAACACGCCTACGCGGTATTGTTGCTCTTCGGTCAAGTGGAACGCGATGTCGCCGCCGTTGTTGATGAAGGCGCGCGATATGCCCTCGCGTGCGAACGCCGTGATCAATTCGTCGGCGACGCTGCCGGCAACGGCCGCCATCGGCGTGATGTAGCGCGCGCGGTGCGGATGACATGCCAGCCACATGCGGCGGGCTACGGTGCCTTTCAATGCGCAGTCGCCCTGCGCCGCACTGCCCGGCACAGGCTGCCGAAGCAACTTCAACTCGCCGACCAGCTCAGGCAACACGTCGACAAAGCGCAGCCAGCATGCGTCATAAGCGGCCTGCACGGCCGAGGGGTTGCCGTGCGCGTTGAGTATCAGATCGATCGGGCCGTGCTGCCAATGCCAGCGGGCCGCGTCGAGTTGGGTGCGGGTTGCGTTCATCGTGTTTGGCGTGTTTGGCGTGTTCGTTGCGTGCGTCGTGTCGGTCAGGTTGCCGCTGTTAGCCGAGCATCGGCGGCATGGCCGGCGGCCAAGGGTTGTCGGGATGCCGCGCGAGCGTCCTGCGCGCGAGCGGCGCCCCTTCCGTATGCTCCGGTCCGTTCGCCAATACACTTGCCAATGAGCGCACCGCATCGAGATGGCCGCCGAGATCGCGATACGCATCATAGGTCATGGTGAATTCGATCGGCGCGACGATCGCGGGCGTCGGCACGGTACCGAACGATCGATCGGGCATGCGCGAGACATCAACCATCACGGTGATGCCGCCGCCCGGCCACACATAGGCCGGCGCACCACCGCATGTCACGTTCACCAGTTTCTGTTTGATCGCGCGGGTGAGCAGCACCGGATTCTCCGTTGCCCCGGCTCGCAGACTGCCGCCCGCGCCGCCGAGGAACAGCACTGTCGCGAGCGACGGCTCGCAATTCTCGCCGATTCGTTCTACCGTGCGGCGCACCGCATCCGGCATGGCCGCGATGCGTGGCACGAGGTCCTGATCCAGTTCATACCACTGCGCGTGTTCACCGGTGGTCGACACCATCAGCAGGCGCATGCCCGGTTTCGCCACGGCGGGATCGAAGCCTTCGACAATCGCCAGCGGGTCCTGAATGTCCGTGCCGCCCCAGCCGGTGCCGGGATTCGCAACCTGAAAATAGCGGCCCGGCGTCGATTTGCGTCCGCGAATTTTCAGACCTGAGCGCGTCATGCCGAGACAGCGGCCGGCCTGGTGTTCGGTGAGTACACCGGTAATGTGATCGTCGACCACCACCACTTCGTCGGCATGCCCGAACCATTGCTTCGCGAAGATGCCGATGGTGGCCGACCCACAGCCCACCCGCATACGCTGCTCTTCGACGCCGTCGACAATCGGCGCCGCGCCCGCGCGAATCACCAGACTCGCCCCGCCGTCGATGCTCAACTCCACAGCCTCCTTGTTGCCGAGCGCGAGCATCATGTCGCACGTCACGCGGCCTTCTTTCTTGCTGCCGCCGGTCAGATGATGGACACCGCCGAGGCTCAGCATTTGCGAGCCATACTCCGCCGTGGTCACATGGCCGACGATCTCGCCATGGCAACGCACGTTCGATTGCTCCGGCCCGAGAAAGCGGTCGGTATCGATCTTCACCTTGAAGCTGCAATAGCTGAAAATGCCCTCGGTGACGACAGTGATCATGTCGACGTCGTCGCGCTTCGAGGCAACGATGAAAGGTGCGGGCTTATAGTCGGGATAGGTTGACGATGCACCAATGCCGGTGACGAACAACGCCTGTTCCGCCGCGGGATCGTGCACTTCGGACGATGCACCAAATTCGACCGCGGCATCCTCATTGCCGACGCTCGCCCCAGGCAAAGCAGCCGCGCGCGACAGAAACACCACCGGGTCGACGCGAATCAGCCGCCCGTTCGCATTGGCGTAACGATCGCACGCACCCGTGCGGCCCTCCGATATCTGGCACAACACCGGGCACGCATTGCATTCGATCTTGTTCGACGCCATCCGCTCGCTGCGCGGCGCCGCTTTTTCAAGCACGGTGGGACCGGGCGTCGAGGCAATTTCGCCGTCAACGCTCTCCGCGCCGAAATCGACCTTCGTATGCTCTGTCATGGTGGGGTTCCCATACGACGACATTACAATCGGTCCTGCCCGGCTGACGAATAGCCCCTGTTTCAAGGGACTTTCGCGTGAGCCGCGCTTTTCCATGTTGCGCTCACTCACCGTTCGTGTAGTATCCGCTACACCAAACTTGCTAGAAATCTACTCGATCAAAATAGACTGCGCAACGAGTTTCCCGGCGCACGCCTGAATGCTGCGGCGCGGCATCGGCGCGCGAATGACGCTTCAATCTACGCCGAAGCGCATGATCGTGCAGGGCATTCCGTCGCGCATGAGATGGGCTGTATGATGAAGGCGCGCCATGCCGAAGCGTAGCTGAGTGCTCGTAAGCGGCTGCGGCGCATGTCGTTCAACCTGACGCTAACAAAGAGTTCCGAGACCGCCATGAGTCCCACTGCCGCCCGCAAGCCGGGCGCTATCGGCATCCGAGCGAAACAGGCGCAAGACACGCGCGCCAAGATTCTCAAAGCGGCAATCAAGGTCTTTGCAAAACAAGGCTATGCAAGCGGCCGGGTCGAAAGCATTTCGAAGGCCGCGCGTTCGCACGACCGCATGATCTATTACTACTTCGGCAGCAAGGAACAGTTGTTTGTCGAAGTTCTGGAAACGATCTACACGCAGTTCAACGAAGCCGAAAGCAGGCTCGATCTCGATCTGGGCGATCCCGTGCATGGCCTCGAACAGATGGTCGAATTCGTCTGGCAGTACTATCTCGATCATCCGGAATTCGTCACCCTGCTGTCGAGCGAGAATCTGCATCAGGGCAAGCATGCGAAGAAATCGTTAAAGCTGAAGGAGATTTCGGGCTATGCGATTTCGGTCGTGCAGAAGTTACTGGAGGCGGGCAAGGCGCAGAACGTTTTTCGCGCCGACGTCAAGGCGCGTGATGTGTACCTGATGATCGCGTCGCTCGGTTATTTCTATAACGCCAATCAATACACGCTGGGTGCGTTTCTCGGTGAACCGCTGATGGACAAGGCGGCGCTCGCGCATTGGCGCGAGGTCATCAAGGATACGGTATTGCGCGCGGTGCGCTTGCAATTGCCGACTGAAACCGCGGTGGTGAATGAGAGCCGGATTGCCTGAAGCGCGTTTCGTCTGACGCTCGCTTCAGGCTCCGGATCTCCAGAACTGCGTGCGCCGTTACGGCTTGGGCGCTGCCGCTGCCGCGTCGTCTTCGCGGAACAGTTTATCGGCGAGGTGGTAAGCAGAATTGGCCGCCGGCACGCCGCAATAGATCGCGGTTTGCAGCAGCACTTCCTTGATCTGCTCGCGCGTCACGCCGTTGTTCTTTGCCGCGCGCAAATGCAGGGCGAGTTCTTCGCTCCGGTTCAAGGCGACCATCATCGCGATGGTCAACAAGCTGCGCGTGTGGCGCGGCAATCCCTCGCGCGTCCAGATTTCGCCCCATGCGTAGCGGGTAATGAAGTTCTGGAATTCCTCCGTCAATTCAGTGCGATTGGCGAGCGAGCGGTCAACGTGCGCGCTGCCCAGCACTGCGCGGCGTACCTCGAGTCCGGCTTCGTAGCGGTCTTCGTCGTTCATTTTTTCTCCGTCAGAAAGTCGAGCACAGTCTTCGTGAAGGCGTCGACTTTCTCGATGTTGGAAATATGCGCGGCGTCCAGTTCGACATAACGCGCGCCCGGAATCGCCTGCGCCAGTTCGCGGCCTTGTGCCGGCGTCGCGGCCAGATCGTGCGTGCCGCTGATCACGAGCGCCGGCACCTTGATGCCGGGTGCTTCGGGGCGCAAATCGGCGGCGTCGATCGCATCGCAGTTCGACGCGTAGCCTTCCTTGTCGGTGTGCACGAACACGTCGCGAATCATGGCGAGCACAACTGGTTCACGTTCGATGTAGTCGGCGGTGAACCAGCGCGGCAGCACAGCATCCGCCAGCGCGAGCATGCCCTCCGTGCGTGCCCTCGCGGCGCGCGGCACCCACACTTCCGGCGAACCGATACGCGCCGCCGTATTGCACAGCACCACGCGCTCGAGGCGATTTCCATGGCGCGCGGCCAGTGCGACGCCGGTCAGGCCGCCCATCGACAGCCCGCAGAAATTCGCGCGCGCGATCTTCAGCGTATCCATCAGGCCGAGCACGTCGCCGGTCAGCTGCTCGATCGTGTAGGGACCTTTCGGCGCTTCCGAGTGACCATGACCGCGCGTATCGTAGCGCAGCACACGAAAGTGTTTCGACAGCGCCGCGACTTGCGGCGTCCACATCGACAGATCGCTGCCGAGCGAATTCGACAACACGATCCACGGCGCGTTGCCGTGACGGTCTCCGTCGATTCGATAGTGCAGCTCGATACCGTTGACTGCGGCGTAGGGCATGCGGATTACTCCTTGGAAGTAGCGCGGCTCGCGCGCGCGTGATGAAGTGCCAGCGCGGCGTCCACATAAGCGTGCGCCTGGCCGACGTATTGAGCGGGGTCGAGCAGTTGCTTCAGGCGCTCGGGCGAAAGATGTTCGGTCACGGCGGGATCCGCGGAGAGCACGTCGAAGAGCGTCCTGTTTCCGGCGATTGCCGCTTTCGATGCGCGCTCAACCAGATGATGCGCATCGAGCCGGCCGATGCTGTCGCCGAGCGCGAGCATCACCGCTTCGCCGAGAATCAGGCCGTGCGTGACGTCGAGATTGGCGGCAAGGCGCGGCACATTCACGTTGAGACCGGCGGCAATCTGCTCGATGTTCGCAAGCGCGCCGCCTGCCAGACGCGCGAGGTCCGGCAGAGCGTCCCACTCGGCTTGCCAGCCGCCGAGCGCGCGCTCATGCTCCTGCACCATGCCGGCGAACACCGTGGCCACCAGCCCCGGCGCACGCGTCGCGGCGGTCAGCACGGCGGCGCAGCCGACCGGATTGCGCTTATGCGGCATCGTCGACGAACCGCCCTTGCCCGCCGCGGCGGGCTCGGCGAGTTCGTCGATTTCGGTTTGCATCTGCAACGAGATATCGCGCGCGATTTTGCCGAGCGTGCCGATCAACATGCCGAACAGCGCCGCTGTTTCGGCGATGCGATCGCGTTGCGTGTGCCACGGCAAGGTGGGCACAGCAAGCTTGAGTTCTCGCGCCAATGATTGCGTGACCTGGGGCGCTGCGTCACGCAGGCTCGCAAGCGTGCCCGCCGCGCCGCCGAATTGCAGCACCAGCACGCGCACGCGCAATGCATCGAGCCGCTCACGATGCCGCAGCAACGCGTCGAGCCATTGCGCGAATTTGAGGCCGAGCGTGATGGGCAGCGCCTGCTGCAACCAGGTGCGGCCGATCATCGGCGTTGCGCGATGGGCGGCCGCGAGTTGGGCCACTGCGTCGCACGTGGCTTGCAAGCCGCTGTCGAGCAGCTCGAAGGTGTCGCGGAGTTGCAGGACCGTCGCGGTATCGATGATGTCCTGGCTCGTCGCGCCCCAATGGACGTACTTCGATGCTTCCGCGTCCGCCGCCTTGACGCGCGCGGTGAGTTGCTTGACGAGGGGAATCGCGAGGTTGCCGCCGAGTGCCGCGTCGTGCGCCAGAGCGTCGGCGTCGAGTTGATCGGCCTGGCAGGCCGCCTCGATCGCGGCCACGGCGGACTGCGGAATCACGTTATGGGCAGCGGACGCGCGAGCGAGTGCTGCTTCGACATCGAGCATCCGTTGCAGCGTCGCACGCGGCGCCCAGATGTCGTTCATCGGCTGTGTGCCGCAAAGAAGGCCGGTCAGACGGGCGCTGGAGTCGAGCATGATGGCGTCGATGAGGGAGTCGAAGGTAAGGGTTTGTTCACCAGGGAGATCTGGACGTGTGTGGGCATGCTCAGCGTGTACCAAAGCGCTATCTATTGAGAGCGTACCGCACGCGGCGTTGCAGCGCATTCTGCTTCGAATGCCGATGCGACGGCTTGCGGTACCGCCGTGACGTCGGGTCACGCGCATGAGGCAGGCTTCATGTGCGCTTCAGACGTGTTGGCGGCCGATTGCGTGGCGTGGTGGCGTTGCTTCACCGGCGTTGTGGTGACCACGTAAGCGTTGCCGTTGCCTCGCCCGCGTTGTGGTGGCCACGTAAGCGTCGCCGATGCTTCGTCTGCGTTGCGGTGACCACGTCCGCATTGCCGTCACTTCGCCTGCGTTCGGGTGAACACGTTAGCGGCCGTTGCCTCGCCTGCGTTCGGGTGACCGCGTCAGCCTTGCCGTCACCTCGCCAGCGTTGCGGTGACCACGGAAGCGCTGCCGCCACCTCGCCAGCGTTTCGACTTCGCCACACGCTTTTGTGCCAACGGCTGCTGCCGCGCCGATGCCTAAGCCGCGCGTGCCGCTTGCGTCCCGTCGATCAGCGGCACGCCGGTCAGTTTGTGCAGCGCGTCGAAGTCGATGTCCGAGAAGATCTCGCGCACAACCAGGCCCTTGTCGGTGACGTCGATCATCGCCAGGTCCGTATAGATGCGGTCGACGCAGCCCACGCCCGTCACCGGGTAGGTGCACTCGGCGGCGATCTTGCTTTCGCCCTGCTTGGTCAGATGTTCCATCATCACGTAGACCTGCTTCGCGCCGATGGCCAGATCCATGGCGCCGCCGACAGCCGGAATCGCGTCGGGCGCGCCGGTGTGCCAGTTCGCCAGATCGCCCTTCGCCGACACCTGGAACGCGCCGAGCACGCAGAAATCCAGGTGACCACCGCGCATCATTGCGAACGAATCCGAGTGATGGAAGTACGCGCCGCCAGTTAGCAGCGTGACATGCTGCTTGCCAGCGTTGATCAGTTCGTCGTCTTCCTCGCCTTTTGCGGGTGCCGGGCCCATGCCCAGCAAGCCGTTTTCGCTGTGCAGGAAGATTTCCTTGTCGGCGGCGAGGTGGTTGGCCACCAGCGTGGGCACACCGATGCCGAGGTTCACGTAAGCGCCTTCAGGGATATCCTGGGCAACGCGCTTGGCCATTTCATCGCGGGTCAGTTTTTTCATGTCGGGTCTCCTCAGGCGGCGGTCGCGGATGCAAGTTCGGCTTGATGCGTGGCTTGCGGCACTTCGATCACGCGTTGCACGAAGATGCCGGGCGTGACGATATTTTCCGGATCGAGTTCGCCGAGCGGCACCACTTTCGACACTTGCACGATGGCCGTTTTTGCCGCGCTCGCCATGATCGGGCCGAAGTTGCGTGCGGTCTTGCGATAGACCAGATTGCCCCAGCGGTCTCCCTTGAACGCCTTGATCAACGCGAAGTCCGCATGCAGCGGCGCCTCCAGCACGTAATGCTTGCCATCGATCAGACGTGTCTCCTTGCCTTCGGCGAGCTTGGTGCCGTAGGCGGTGGGCGTAAAGAAGCCGCCGATACCCGCGCCTGCTGCCCGGATACGTTCCGCGAGGTTGCCTTGCGGCACCAGTTCGAGTTCGATTTCGCCGGCGCGATAGAGCGCGTCGAACACATACGAATCGGTTTGGCGCGGGAACGAGCAGATGATCTTGCGCACGCGTTTGGCTTTGAGGAGCGCCGCGAGGCCGATGTCGCCGTTACCGGCGTTGTTGTTCACGATGGTGAGTTCGCGCGCGCCTTGTTCGATGAGCGCGTCGATCAGCTCGGACGGCATGCCGGCCGTGCCGAAGCCGCCGATCATGACGGTCGCACCGTCGTGGACATCGGCGACTGCCGATTGAAGTGACTCGAAAATCTTGTTGATCATGTCGAATTTCCTTTTGGGGCGCTGCGTACCGGTGGGCTTCTGCCTTTGCAGGCAAGGGCTTGTGGGGACGGTCTCCGGGCCTGGACTGGCGGCGGCTCGCCGGGTGGAGGTGCGGGCTGGCGCCTTTGGGTTGTTTGCTTTATCGATTTGTTCGATACATGAACATGGATTCGATTAGCGAACGGTTAGGGGATTATGGTTGCCCTTCGGGCGGGTTGTCAAGGCAGGGGATTCCCCTTAATCATAGGTTTAGCCTGCCCGGCGGGGGTTGTCTGCGGGGCGCGTTTTGTTTGTTCGCCTACGGCGTTGGCCTTTCCTTGAGCTGGTACCCTCGGGGCGCTTGTTCGGCTGTTTGCCTACGGCGTTGGCCTTTCCTTGTTTTCTTATCGGTCTATTAGCGTCGCCCCTGTGCGGGGCGGCACTTACTTTCTTTGCCGCGGCGTAACTATTCAGCGCTTGTAAACTGCTACCAGGTTGTGCATAGTGAAGGACATGACGAAGATGCCCGACATCAAGGATCTGACACCGGAGCAGAAGGACGCACTGATCGTT
>NZ_JAXDPY010000367.1:0-4678 GCF_034668105.1 Paraburkholderia sp.
TACGAGTTCGACATCGACACGGCCGTCGAAGACCTGCCGGAGAAAGTCCGCAAGATTCTGCTGTTCGGTTCGGGCAAGCAGGAGATCCCGTTCTCCTACATCAACGAGCGCGGCCGCACTTCCGTGCGCGAGCATGTGTTCGAAGGGATCATCCCGAACCTGGAGCGGCGTTACCGCGAGACCGATTCGGTCGCGGTGCGCGAAGAACTCGCCAAGTATCAGAACAATCAGGCCTGCCCCGCTTGCGCCGGCACGCGGCTGCGCCGGGAAGCGCGTTTCGTGCGGATCGGCTCGGACGGCGACGCGCGCGGCATCTTCGAAATCAGCGGCTGGCCGTTGCGCGACGCGCTGGGCTATTTCCAGACGCTGCGGCTCGAAGGCTCGAAACGCGAGATCGCCGACAAGGTGGTCAAGGAAATCGTCGCACGGCTGATGTTCCTGAATAACGTCGGCCTCGACTATCTGTCGCTCGAACGGAGCGCGGAAACGCTCTCGGGCGGTGAGGCGCAGCGGATTCGTCTCGCCTCGCAGATCGGTTCGGGTTTGACCGGCGTGATGTACGTGCTGGACGAGCCGTCAATCGGTCTGCATCAACGCGACAACGACCGGCTGATCGCCACGCTCAAGCATCTGCGCGACCTGGGCAACTCGGTGATCGTCGTCGAACACGACGAGGACATGATCCGCATGGCCGACTACGTGGTCGACATGGGGCCGGGCGCGGGCGAGCACGGCGGAATGGTGATCGCCGAAGGCACACCCAAGCAGGTGCAGGCGAATCCGGCGTCGATGACCGGGCAGTACATGTCCGGCGCCCGCAACATCGAATTCCCGGACGAGCGCAAGGAACCGGACGAGCGGCGTCTGCGGATCGTCGAGGCGTTCGGCAACAACCTGCAGCACGTCTCGCTCGATCTGCCGGTCGGCCTGCTGACCTGCGTGACCGGCGTGTCCGGGTCGGGCAAGTCCACGCTGATCAACGACACGCTGTATCACGCGGTCGCGCATCACCTGTATGGGTCTTCCGCCGAGCCTGCGCCGTACGAATCGATCGAAGGTCTGGAGCACTTCGACAAGGTCATCAACGTCGACCAGTCGCCGATCGGCCGCACGCCGCGCTCGAATCCGGCCACTTACACGGGCCTGTTCACGCCGATCCGCGAATTGTTCGCGGGTGTGCCCGCCGCCAAGGAACGCGGTTATGAAGCCGGCCGCTTCTCGTTCAACGTGAAGGGTGGCCGCTGCGAATCCTGCCAGGGCGACGGCGTGCTGAAGGTGGAGATGCACTTCTTGCCGGACGTGTACGTTCCCTGCGACGTCTGCCACGGCAAGCGCTACAACCGCGAAACGCTGGATGTTCAGTACAAAGGCAAGAACATCAGCGAAGTGCTCGATATGACGGTGGAGAACGCCTACGAGTTCTTCAAGCCTGTGCCGGTCGTCGCGCGCAAGCTGAAAACCTTGCTGGACGTGGGTCTGGGCTATATCCGGCTGGGTCAGTCGGCCACCACCCTCTCCGGTGGCGAGGCACAGCGCGTCAAACTATCTTTGGAACTGAGCAAGCGCGACACCGGTCGCACTCTATACATTCTTGACGAGCCGACTACCGGTCTGCACTTTCACGATATTGCCTTACTGCTCGAAGTCATTCATCGTTTGCGAGACCAGGGTAATACCGTCGTGATCATCGAGCATAATCTCGATGTAATTAAGACCGCCGACTGGGTGATCGATCTCGGTCCGGAAGGCGGTGCCGGCGGCGGGCAGATCATCGCGCAAGGCACGCCGGAGCAGGTCGCGAAGTCAAAGGCAAGTTTTACCGGAAAGTATCTGGCGCCGCTGCTCAAACGCACCGCCAGCAGAAAGTAACGCTGCACAACACGGGTTGGAGACGGAATAAGCCATGGCCAAGCGGAATCAGGCGCGCGACGACGGGCAAGTGCAGGACCTACGCCCACGCGCGGTGAGGCTGACTAGCGACATGAGCCTGCCGGATCTGTCGGCGGTCGAAATCGGCAGTTACGTGCTGATGCTGTTCGGCATGTGGGCGGTCATCGAACTGCGTTTGCTCGGCGCGTTGCTGGCCGGGCTACTCGTGTTTCAACTCGTGCACACCATCGCGCCGCGCATCGAACGGCATATGTCGAGTAAGCGCGCGCGCTGGCTCGCGGTGGTGATCCTCTCGACGGTGATTGTCGGTGCACTGACGGGGCTGACGCTCGGCATCATCGAACATTTCGAAAACGACGTGCCGAGCGTCCAGAAGCTGCTCGACCAGGCAATGCAGTTGATCGACCAGGCGCGCGGCCGGATTCCGCAATTCGTCGCCAACTATCTGCCGGTCGATACAGAGCAGATGAAAACGAAGGCGGCCGAACTGATGCAGACGCACGCGAACATGCTGCAGCAAAGCGGCAAGTCTGCCGCGCGCGCTTTCACGCACATCCTGATCGGCATGATCATCGGCGCGATCATCGCCGTGGGGGCGCAGAGGCATATGCAGCGGCTGCCGTTGTCCACGGCGTTCGTCACGCGCGTGAGCCGTTTCGCCGACGCGTTTCGCCGCATCGTATTCGCTCAGGTCAAGATCTCCGCGATCAATGCGGTCTTCACCGGCATCTTCCTGCTGGTCATCCTGCCGATCTTTCACGACACGCTGCCGCTCTCCAAAACGCTTGTGCTGGTGACGTTCATCGTCGGCTTGCTGCCTGTGATCGGCAATCTGATCTCGAACACGATCATTGTCGCCGTGGCGCTCTCGGTGACCTTTCCGGCGGCGATCATGTCGCTCGTGTTCCTGATCCTGATTCACAAGCTGGAGTACTTTCTGAACGCACGCATCGTCGGCGGTCAGATCGAGGCGCGCGCCTGGGAACTGCTGATCGCGATGCTCGTGATGGAAGCCGCGTTCGGCATCCCCGGCGTGGTCGCGGCGCCGATCTTCTATGCGTACATCAAGCGGGAATTGATTTATCTGCGGCTGGTGTGAAGAAGAATCAAACCCCGCGCTCCGAAAAGCATGCGGTTGATCGGCAGTCTGAAGCGGCATTTAACTGCTGCTTTTTTATGCTCAGAAGTCGATGCGCGCGTTCAGCGACAACGTACGCGGATCGCCCGGCGTCACGTAATCCGCGTACTGATATTCCCCATAACGGCGAATTGCGGCGCCGGCCTCGCGATTGCCTCCACTGATTGAAAGCCATACCGGGTGGCCGTCAGCGCCGGCGTGTCGACTCTACGGCACCGTGTCTCGCTTACGAGAAACTTGCAGCCACTGGCATGATTCCCTAAGATGAGAACAATTCCCATTTGCACCCATGTCTTTGCCGTGACCCTCCGTCAGAATTCCCGCCGCATTTCGCCGGCTTACTTATGAGGCAGCAACTCGTCCGGCTGCACCGCTGGTTCGGTGTCGCCATTGCGCTGTTTCTATTCGTCGCCGGCATGACCGGGGCGATCATCGCGTGGGATCATGAACTCGATGCGGCGCTGAACCCGTCGTTCTTCAAAGCGCGCACCGCGGGCCCTGCGCTGTCAGGGCTCGAGTTGGCCCATCGCGTCGAAGCGGCCGATCCGCGCCTGCAGGTAACGTATTTGCCGCTCGACGCTGAACCCGGCCACACGTTGCAGATGATGGTGCTGCCGCGCATCGACCCCGCCACGAAGCAGCCCTACTCGCTCGACTTCAACCAGATTGCCGTCGACCCCGCCACGGGCGACATTCAGGGACGGCGCGAATGGGGCGCCGTTTCGCTCGCGCGGCTCAATCTGATTCCGTTCATCTACAAACTGCACTACACGCTGCAATTGCCGTTTACCGGCGGTGTCGATATCGGCACGTGGCTGATGGGTATCGTCGGGATCGTGTGGCTGTTCGATAGCGCCGTCGCACTATGGCTGTCGTTTCCGAGCTTCAAGGCATGGCGCAAGTCGTTCGCGTTTCGCCTCACGCGCGGCGGCTATGCGCTCACCTTCGATCTGCACCGCTCGGGCGGCGTGTGGATCTGGGGCTTGCTGGTGATCGTCGCGCTGACGTCGGTGTCGATGAATCTCTCGGCGCCGGTCGTGCGGCCAATCGTGTCGATGTTCTCGACGCTCACGCCTGATCCAATCAACAACCCCGAGATTCTGCGCAAGCCTGAGCCAGGCGATCAGGTATTGAGCCGCGAGCGCATCGTGCAGCTGGCCGAGCAAGCCGGCAAAGCACAAAGCCTCAAGGTGGCACCGGGCGGCCTCTACTACGCGGAGTTCCTGCACGCCTATGGCGTCGGCTTCTACGCAACCGGCAACGATCACGGCGATTTCGGACTCGGCAACCCGTGGATGTATTGGGACGCCGCCACCGGCAAGCAACTCGGCGCGCAGATTCCCGGCAAGGGCACGGCGGGCGATATCTTCATGCAGGTGCAATTCCCGCTGCACTCGGGGCGCATCCTCGGTCTCGGCGGACGCATTCTGGTTAGCGCGATGGGGATTGCGGTCGCCGTGCTGAGCGCAACGGGATGGCTGATCTGGCTGAAGAAACTGAATGCACGCCGCCGTTCGGCGCAAAACGCACGGCTCGCACAGAACGGGCGGGATGCGGTCAGAACCGCGGTGCGGTCCGGACCTGAGACGACTACTTTCTCTTAGCGAAACACCACCGTCTTGCTGCCGTTCAACACGACGCGATGCTCGA
>NZ_JAXDPY010000368.1:0-3763 GCF_034668105.1 Paraburkholderia sp.
CCAGCTTGACGTTCCTGATGTCCTTGCCGACCACCTTCAAGCCGTTGGTAATGGCCGCCGCGACGACGATGGCCGTGCCGTGCTGGTCGTCGTGGAACACCGGAATCTTCATGCGCTTGCGGCATTCGCGCTCGACGATGAAGCAGTCCGGCGCCTTGATGTCTTCGAGGTTGATGCCGCCGAAGGTCGGCTCGAGCGCCGCGATCACGTCGACCAGCTTGTGCGGGTCGGACTCGTTCAACTCGATATCGAACACGTCGATGCCGGCGAACTTCTTGAACAGGACGGCCTTGCCTTCCATGACCGGCTTCGACGCGAGCGGCCCGATGTTGCCCAGACCCAGCACCGCGGTGCCGTTCGTGACGACCCCGACCAGGTTGCTGCGCGCGGTGAAACGCGCGGCGTTCAGCGGATTCTCGACGATTTCCTCGCACGCGAACGCCACGCCCGGCGAGTACGCCAGCGCGAGGTCGCGCTGGTTGATCATCTGCTTGGTCGGGGCGATCGCGATCTTGCCCGGCGTCGGGAACTCGTGATAATCGAGGGCGGCTTCGCGGAGTTTGCTATTGACGGGAGTCGACATAAGGCGGGCTTCGAAGTGCGGATTAGAATAGATGTTCGACGGCATTGTAGCCCCAATTGGCGGCTCGATCCCTTCAATACGGGTACAACTGCCGCGACTGAAACAGTGCGAAAGACAGGATGTAGCGTGCTTCGTGGAGACGACGAATTGAAGCTGAGCCGAGTACCGATCGAGCGATAATCGCTGCGCATCTCCAACCAATGCGGGCCGTTAGCGGCTTTTTGCTGTACTTATCCGGTTGCATTTATCGCTTGCACTCACTCATTGCCTATCGCCCCATGCTCTCCGAGTTTTCACTGATCGATCGTTTTTTCGCCCACCGCGCAGCCAACATTGCGACCCGTGCCGAGGAAGGTGAGCTCGGCATCGGCGACGACTGCGCGCTGCTCGCGCCGCGCCCCGGCGAAATGCTCGCGATATCGACGGACATGCTGGTAGAAGGCCGTCACTTCTTTCCCGATATCGACCCGCAGGCACTTGGTCACAAGGCGCTCGCGGTAAACCTGTCGGACCTGGCCGCGATGGGCGCGCGGCCTCAGGCGTTCACCCTCGCACTCTCGTTGCCGAAGGCCGACGAGGCATGGCTGGCCGCGTTTAGCGATGGGCTCTTCACACTGGCCCGGCAATACGGCTGCAATCTGATCGGCGGCGATACGACCGGCGGTCCGTTGAATCTGTGCATCACCGTGTTCGGCAGCGTGCGGCCGCAAGATGCCCTGCGCCGCGACGCCGCGCAACCGGGCGATGACATCTGGATCTCCGGCACACTCGGCGATGCGCGCGCGGGCCTCGGCGTGCAGCGCGGCGAGTGGTCCGCCGATGCCAGCGACACTGCGACGTTTCGCCGCGCCCTCGAACGTCCGGAGCCGCGCATCTTCCTCGGACTCGCGCTGCGAGGCATTGCGCATGCGGCGCTCGACCTCTCGGACGGCCTCGCCGGGGACCTGTTGCACATCCTCGAACGCTCGGACGTGCAGGCCACGGTGAATGTCGACGCCGTGCCGCGCTCCCCCGCCTTGCGCCGTCTCTCGCCCGAGATCCAGCGACGCTGCACGCTCGCCGGCGGCGACGATTACGAACTGTGTTTCACCGCGCCGGTTGCCGCGCGCGCGAAGGTGGAAGCAGCCGGCCGCGAGGTGGCGGTACCGGTTACGCGCATCGGTACAATAAGCGCTCTTCATACGGCGGCCGACCGCCCGGCGATCGGCTGGCGCGACGCCGCCGGCGCGCCGCTCACTCTGACGTTGCAAGGCTTCGACCACTTCCATGCAGACTGATCCCCCGCTGGTCCCCGCCGACGATCTGATCGGCAGCCCGCCGCCCAACGCCTCCGGTCCGCGCGCACCGCGTCCGCAGCCGCGCCGCGCTACCGCGCGTTTCATGCTGTCGCATCCGCTGCACATTCTGTCGCTGGGTTTTGGCAGCGGTTTGTCGCCGGTCGCGCCGGGCACGATCGGCACGCTGTTCGCATGGGCATCGTTCGCCGTCTTGAGCCGTTACCTGACCGTGGTCGAGTGGGGCGTCCTGATCGTCGCCGGTTTTTTCGGCGGCATTGCGATTTGCGGCTTTACGGCGAAGAAGCTAGGCATCGACGATCCGTCGTCGATTGTCTGGGACGAAATCGTCGCCTTCTGGCTGGTGCTGCTGATCGTTACACCGGTCACGCTGACCGGGCAGTTCTGGGCGTTTATCGTGTTCCGCTTCTTCGACATGGTGAAACCGCCGCCGATCGGCTATTTCGATCGCCGCCTGAAAGGTGGCTTTGGCATCATGTTCGATGACCTGCTTGCCGCGTTTTTCACGCTGCTCGTGATTGCGCTCTGGCGCATGTCGATTTAACTTCTGCCCGTTGGCAGGCGCCGGTCGGCCTCGTTCAACAGCGCACCGTTCACCGCCAGCCGGCTGCCTCCCGCAGCCATTCCCCGTTTTCCGGATTGACACCATGCCTACCGATTCCGTGGTTCACCAGCTTGCGATTCGTGTGAGCAACCGCCTGCGCGACGAGCGCCTGATGCTCGTCACCGCCGAATCCTGTACTGGCGGCATGGTGGCGACCGCGATTACCGATATTTCCGGCAGCAGCGGCTGGTTCGAGCGCGGCTTCGTCACGTATTCGAATCAGGCGAAGTCGGAGATGATCGGCGTACCGGCCGAGCTGATCGAAAAGCATGGCGCGGTCAGTGAGCAAGTGGCGCGCGCGATGGCCGAGGGCGCGCTGCGCAACAGCCGCGCGCAGGTGTCGCTATCGATAACCGGCGTCGCGGGCCCGGGCGGCGGCACCGAAACCAAGCCGGTCGGCATGGTGTCGTTCGGTTGGAGCAATCGGCTGCATACGTCGGTGGAGACCAAGGTTTTCAAGGGCGACCGCGAGAAGATCCGTGTGCAGGCCGCGGCGCACGCGTTGCGCGGCGTGATGGCCCTGCTCGACGAGCGCGAACATTAACTTCCGGTTCAACAATCGAGGTGCCGCCCCGATGCTCAACACATCCGCTTCGCATAGCGCCAAAGACGAGTTGATCCGCCGCTTCGATCTGAAGCCGCATCCGGAAGGGGGATTTTTCAGCGAGACGTACCGGTCCGCCGAGTCTGTGCGGCGCGACGACGGTTCAATGCAGCCGCGCTCGGCGTCCACCGCGATTTATTACCTGCTCTGTGACGGCGCGCATTCGGCATGGCATCGGATCAAATCCGACGAGGTCTGGCATTTTTATGCCGGCGAGCCGTTGAACGTTCACGTGCTCGACGAAGCGGGCTCACTGATCACATACAGGTTGGGCAATATGCTGACGCATTCGGACGCCGTGTTTCAGGCGGTGGTGCCCGCGGGTCTGTGGTTTGCCGCGGAATGCGCGGACCCGGCGACGTTTGCGCTAGTGGGCTGCACGGTCGCGCCGGGGTTTGAATTCAGCGAGTTCGAGCTAGCGGATGTTGAGGCTTTGAAGGCGCAGTATCCGCAGCATGCGGCGTTGATTGAGCGCCTGGGACCGGCCGTTTAAGCGGCCCAAGCAAGCCACGGAATCAGGCCCGACTGCCGACTGGCCCCGGCAGAAGCGAAAGCAGGTCGGTCGCTGGTCCCGCCCATACAACAACAAAACCCGATTCAAAGGCCGTCTTTCAAGACGACCGCCACCTATCACCGGAACGCATTAATCCGGTCACGTGTTTCCATCGCGGCTTGCG
>NZ_JAXDPY010000369.1:0-6001 GCF_034668105.1 Paraburkholderia sp.
CCGTCAGTATGAATTTCTGTCGTTCCTGTTGGCGCAGATCAGCATCCCGCTGAGTATGTAGCGATGTGATTAAAGGCTACGGCACTATCCACCGATCTCAATCTGTCACTCAAACCACCTCTCAAACCACCTCTCAAACCACCTCTCAAGCCACCCCTCAATCCACCCCTCAACCCACCCCGTTCGCGTGGCGGCTTTTGTTCCCACGCATCAGCTTCAACACACTTTCACCGAAGGCTTCCGGCCGCCCTTCGAAGCAGCGCTGCACCGCCTGCGTATCGATCAGGCGTTGGCGCAGCGCCGTGCGCTCGTCGTGCTGGTCGATCATCCGCACGGCTGCGATGATATAAGCCTCGACGCTGTCGGTAGTGATCCACGACGGCATGCCCACGCGCTCGAACAGCGCGCCGTCGATTTGCTCGAACACCTCTGGACCACGCTTGCAGACACCGGGCAAGCCGAGCGTCAATGCATCGACAATACCGTTGGTGTTGCCGAACGGAAACGGGCTGAGGAACAAGTCGGATTCGTTGACGCGCGCCAGATACATCGCGTAGTCGTGAAAGTCGTGAACGACGGCGCCCGGCAGCGCACGCGCGATGACGTCGCGCAGATGGTCGAACGGCAAACCTGACGGCACACCGCTCATGAAGTGAAACTCGACAGGCGTCGCGGCCCGCTCGCCGATTGCGCGGCACGCATCGAGAAAGCCGGGATTGAGCTTCATTGCGCTGGCCGTGATCACGACCTGCAGCGTCTCGCGCGGCGGCGGAATCCGCGCGACGATGTCCGGCAGCGCGACAGACGGGCGGTACGGTTGCCCGTCTTTTGGCAGCTTCATCAGTGGTTCGCTGAAGCAGGCCGGGTCGCCGACATAATCCTCTTCGACGCTGATGTAGTCGATCTTGTCGGAATGCGTGGTGGCGGGATGGCCGAGCGCTGCGATCTGCAGCGGCGCGACGCGCAGGTTGGACATGAACACCGTCAGCACGAACATGCCGACGCTCGGCATGTACAACACATCGGGCCGCTCGGCCTCGGCGAAGTCGCGGATCGTCTTCAGGCACTCGCCGATGTAGTCCGGCTGCTCCAGTTCGATGAAGCGGTCGAAGATATTTCGCCCCACGTCGTCGACGGCGTAACCGAAGCCGAAGCCCACCACTTCGAAATGTTCGCGCGCGGCTTCGAGCGTGCGCGAGTGCGTGCGGTAGATCGAATGCGCGCCGCTGAACCACTCCAGCACGACCGCCATCACGGGCTTCCTGCCGCGCCGCGGTTTGCCTTTGGCCGGCGTGCGTGTTGGCGTGGGCAGATCGGTCAGACCGAGTTGTTCCAGCTTGCGACGCACCAGCACATTGATGTCCTGTTTGATCGCATGCCGCCGCGGCGTATCGGCATAGCTGCAGAACATATAGGCGTTGTGCAGGACGGCCGAAGGCAGATCGTCGAGCTCGCCGATTTGCCGCAGCTTGCCGGGCAGCCATTCCAGCAGCGCCTCGCGCTTGAGATGCGCGCTCGGCGAGCCCTTGAACACCGGGGCCAGCAAAACGAGCGCGAGACAGGCCGCGAGAGTTTTGTCGTACGCCCAGAGCGCGGCGAAGTCGAGTTCCAGTTCCGACTCGGTCGAATAGAGCACGCATAGCTTCTCGATGAAACTATCTCCCGGCAGGAATTGCGCATCCGCCGGGCCGCGCGGATTCAGATAGCGGGCGACATGGTCCGCATTGCCTGACGGCGTGGCTGAGAACAGCACACCGAGCCATTCATGCAGTGTGAGAAACAGCCTGAAGCACTCGGTGGGCAGCCGGAAGTCCGGGTCGGCGAACAACGTCGACACGGCACTCGTCAGGCGTGTGCAAAAACGCCGGCGTTGTTCTTCGGGAGACAGGTCGGTCATGCCCGACGCCTGGAAGCTTGCGTCCAGTTCGCCACGTGTGTGTTGCAGGCGTGCGAGTGCGGCAATCAGCTGGACCGAGGCCAGGGCATGCTGTTGTGTATAAACGAGCTGCTCGAAATGGTCGAGCGAAAAGGTGGGTTCCATCGTTTGACTTTTGTTAGATATGCAGGACTAACGATATCGAGATGACGCTAGCCGGAAACGATGATTATTGCAGTCAGGGCGTATCAAATAAGTCTGGGATGGGGGATTTAGGAAAATTCCGTGCGGGGAAATCTGATCGGCCTGTGGGATTGTTGTGTTTGAGTGCGGGATTTATGCAATGTCGGGAAGGGTGTGCTCAGGTGCTCAATCAAACCCGTCCGGCGCCGTTGTCTGCAGACGGCCCTCAGAAATCCGGCATAGTCGGCAATTCGCACGATGGATCCTCGGGTATCAAGCCCTCAGAACGCGTAGTACGGACCCGAGCCGGCCGGGGTCGCGCGCGACGCGATCGCCGTATAGACGCGTCGTCCGAAAAAGAACGGCAGGCCCCAGCCGAAGCCATTGCTGACAGCCCCAGCCAGATTGTTGAACGCGTTATTCGTCGACGCGAACAGCGCGCGCGAATTGCCGACCGCGAACGACACCGTGTTCGACACGCCGTCGACACCGGTGATCGAGGCGCTTGCTGTTTGCGTCGAGCCCGGGCAATACCAGTAACCGCATTGCGGGAATTGGCTACTGCTGAAGAACAAGCCATTCGAGCCGCTGTCGATATAGCTCTGTGCATAAGTCTGGCCGGCGCTGGTGGTGACCACCTTCCCGGTAACCTGATTTGCCTTGACCACGCTTGCGCCGTCGAGCGTGTTGTTCGCCTGGGTGCCGATGCCGAAGATCATCGAGCCTGACACGCTTGCCGCGCCCCCATCGGCGATGGCCGGCAGGTCGATCACCACGCCGTTGTTGTCGAGCGCGAAGCGGCTGACCGGATTGGTCACCTGCTGTGCAAGCGCCTGCGTACTCGCGAGGCAGGTGCCGCTGGCATCGCAGCTGTAATACCAGCGGGGCAGTGCTGCATTGACGCAACCGCTGCCGCAGTCGGCGGCGAACAGGCCGACGCCGAGAATGCCGTTGGCGTACGGTTGCGAGCCGGTCAGCATCGACGGGCCAGAACTGGCGCAGTCAGTTGGCACATTGGGCAGAGCAGGGTCGGCGATCAGCTGGATCGGAATCGAGGCGGCCAGTTGGCCTGCCATCCGCACGTCGGCGCTACGCACCGCCCCCCAGGTATAGCCGCTGCCGAATACCGCGCACTGTCCCGTCACGCCGCTGCCCGAACCCACCGCTGCGAGCGTGAGGCTGGGCGGCAACGCGGAAGCGAGAATCCGCAAGCCGTGCGAGCCGGTGTCGACCTGAATATTGTCGATCGTCGCACAGTTGCTGGTGCCCGGCTGGCAGACCGTGACGCTGGTGGTCAGCATGTTGCGCGTCAGGCCCGGCGCGGCGCTGACCGTGATCGGCTGGACGTTTGGCGTGGTCGATTGCGGTAGGGACGTGGCCGTGCCGGACACGCCGCCTGCGGAGGGCGCGCTGACGCCAGACGAGCCCGCCGCGCTCGGATTGCTGGCCGGGCTGGCGGCGCCTGCCTGAGAAGAGGCAGTGCCTTCGCTGCCCCCACCGCCGCAACCGGTGATGAGTGCCGCGCAGACGATGAGCAGGGCATGGAAACGGGAAAGAGTCTTCATGATGACGTCGGCAATCGATCGTGGAGGCGTTTTCTGGAGGGCTTGCGCGCGGGGTTAGCGAAAGTCGGCGGCCGTGACGCCAGGCGGCAAGGCCGCCGGCAGCCATGCGCGTCCCATGTAGCTGCGCATCGGGCCACCTGATTCCACGATTACATCCGGGCGGACCACCCGCGAGGCGTGCAGGTTGCCGTCCGGCATCGCCGTGGCGGCGCCGCTCCGGTAGGAGTCGGCGTACTTGCCGAGCAACGCGCGCAGATCCGGCATGGTGGGACCCTGCCACGTGTAGGCGATGATCCGGCCGGTATTAGTCGCGTATTCGTTGATGGTGGTGTCGCCGGCATCGGTCGACGTGCGCAGCCGTAAGGCGCCGTTCAGCAGGGTTTGCGGCGCCGCGGTGGTCGAATCCGCCTGGCTGGGCATCGTGCCGCCCAATTCGGCGCGGGCATCGGCACTGACGCATAGAGACACGGCCACCATTGCCGAAGCAGCGATGGCGGATAAAAAAGAAGGATTTGGCATGGCTACCAGGCTCGCGGTTGGCGCGTTCAATCTTTATTGAGACGTCCAATTCAAGATAACACTCAGGTTTCCTGATCGATGTCAGGTGCGGCGTTCGGCGATTCGGGTAATCTCGAAAATAGCGTGGCGATGCACTGGAAAGTGCCTTTTAAAACAATGATCTGACAATGAAGTAGGGCATCCCTCACTATCGATTGGGAAGTGTTGTGGATTGTTAAATCCGCGGTCTGCGGAGAGGGGCGTCATAGTCGCGCGGGACGCTTTTCCACACCCGGCGGCTCGCTGGACCGTGGCGATCAAGCGGCTTTCACGGTCAGTCGGCGCACCGCGCGTTTTGCCGGCCGGGGGCTGCTCAATCGACGGGCAAACCCCAGTTTTTGCACATGTGTCGCCGGGATCGGTAAAATGTTGGGTTGATCCACGGAAACTTGCCGTGGCGTAGCGGAAGGATTCCCCGAACATGACTGATCTTCGTCTTACCAAGCGGTTTGCAGTAATGCTGATGGCAGGCGGTCTGGTCGCCGGCTGCGGCACCTCGTCGCCGACCAAAATCGACTACAAAAGCGACTCGAAGTCGAAGCAAGTGTCACTTGCCGTACCGCCGAACATGATCGATGAGACGTCCGATCAGCGTTCGTTGCCCCCGCAAGGCGGCGAAACCTCGCTGTCCACGCTCCAGCAGGTCCAGGCGCAAGCCCCGGCCGCCAACACCCTGACGGTGGTGCCGCAAGTGAACGGCATGCACATCCAGCGCGACGGGACGGAAAGCTGGCTCGTGATCGACAACAAGGCGCCCGACCAGGCATGGGCGCAGATCCGCCGTTTCTGGCAGGAACAGGGTTTCCTGCTGGTGGTCGACCAGCGCGACAAGGGCGTGATGGAAACCGACTGGAACGAAACGCACGCACAGATCAACGACGGCCTGATCCGCAACACGCTGTCCAAGGCAATGGGCAACAGCTATGTGAGTTCCGAGCGCAACAAGTACCGCACCCGTCTCGAAACGGCGCCGAACGGCGGCACCTATGTGTTCATCAGCCAGAAAGGCATGCGTGAGGCCATCACCGGCACGAACAACGATTCGACCCAGTGGCAAGCCAAGCCGAACGATCCGGGTCTCGAACAGGAGTATCTGAAGCGCTTGATGGCAGCGCTCGCACTCGCCGATTCACGCGCGAAACCGGCCGATACGCAAAGCGCCGAACTCTCGCCGGCAGGTGCGCAAGTGGCGCCGAACGCGGCTACGTCGGGTGCGAAGTCGGCGGCTGCTGCCACGGCGGCGCAAAACGTCGCACTGTCGGCGCAATCGCCCATGCCGGATGACTCGGCGAACACTACGTCGGCACAGTTGTCGTCAACCGAGCTCACGCTCGGCGAGCCGTATGACCGTGCGTGGTTGCGCGTGGGCCTCGCGCTCGACCGCAGCAACTTCACCGTCGACGATCGCGACGCGACGCGCGGTTTGTATTTCGTGCGCTACGTCGATCCGAAGGACTTGACGTCGGCAGAGCAGGGGTTCTGGAGCCAGGTATTCCACGGCAAGAAGGAAAAGGTCGCCAAGCAGTATCTCGTGAACGTGCGCGCGGTGACCCCGAACCAGACCCGTGTGGCCGTGGTCGACGACAAGGGCGGTATTGATCAGACTCCGCAGGCCAAGCAAATCATGAGTCTGATGGCTGACCAGTTGCACTGAACGAAGTTGTAGCAAGCAGCGAATGCTGTCTGAAAACCCGCCCGGAAGGCAATCCGGGCGGGTATTTTTACGCCTCGTCTCCTCCGTCGCCGCGGCACCCGCAAGCCATGAAGACCGTCATCGTACCGCGCACGTGTTTTGCTTATGTCTAAAACACCGGTATGA
>NZ_JAXDPY010000370.1:0-3274 GCF_034668105.1 Paraburkholderia sp.
TCACCACGCCGAGTTCGACTTCCCAATCGGTCTTCTTCGAGCCGCGCGGAATTTCGACGTCGTCGTTCGGGCCGCTAATCGCGCTCGTCCATTTGTTGAAGATGACCGGCTCGGCGGGCACCGGCAGATTCGATTCGGCCGCGTGGTCCGCGTAGTTCAGGCCGATACAGATGAACTTGCCGATCTTGCCCACGCACGGGCCGATGCGCGGGTTGCCTTCCACGAGCGGCAGCGAGGCCGGATCGAGCGCGCGCAGTTTGGCGAGGCTTGCATCGCTCAGCGCGGCGCCGTCGATATCGGGCACCACGTTCGACAGATCGCGAAGCTTGCCCTGCGCGTCGAGCAGGCCCGGCTTTTCCTGGCCCTTCGGCCCATAACGAAGCAGTTTCATCGTTGCACTTCCCTTTACGTTCAGTATGTTCAGTTCAGTTCGAAAATCAGTGTCCAGCAGTGTCTTGCGCTATCTTGCGGCCCAACTCAGTTCGACCAGCCGCCGTCGATCACATGGGCATGACCCGTGGTGAACGACGATTCGTCAGACGCGAGATACAGTGCCAGCGCGGCGATCTCTTCCGGCTTGCCGATGCGGCCCATCGGCTGACGCGCGACAAAGGCCGCCTGCACGGCGTCCAGCGTCGCGCCCTGCGCCTTGGCCTGCTCGACGATCCGCTGTTCGAGCGAAGGCGAAGCCACCGTGCCCGGGCAGATCGCGTTACAGCGTACACCACGCGTGATGAAGTCCGCAGCAACGGACTTGGTCAGCCCGATCACCGCGGCTTTCGACGCGCTGTACGCAAAGCGGTTCGGCACGCCCTTCACGCTCGAGGCCGCCGACGACATATTGATGATCGAGCCGCCGCCGTTCTCCAGCATGGCCGGCAAAAACGCGCGGATCATGCGGTACATCGCTTTCGCGTTCAGATCGAAGGCGAAGTCCCAATCCTCGTCCGTGCATTCGAGAATCGAACCGGCATGCACGAAACCCGCGCAGTTGAACAGCACGTCGACGGCGCCGAGTTCGGCCGCCAGCGCCTTGATCGCCGCGTCGTCGCGCACGTCGAGCTTGCGCGCCTCGACCGGCTTGCCGGCGAGCCCGTCGATGCGGATATCGGTGGCGATCACGCGCGCACCTTCGCGCGCGAACAGTTGCGCGGTGGCGAGACCAATGCCTTGTCCTGCCGCGGTGATCAGGGCCGTCTTGCCGGCCAGTCTTTGTGTCATCTCGACTCCAGTTGAATGGGCTTCTTTTGTTTCTTTCGTCCGTAATTTGTCTTCGTGACGCGCCTTCGTCACATCAAAGGCGATAAAACGCGGCGGCGTTGCCGCCAAAAACCGCTTCGCGTTCGCCGTCGCTCAAGGACGCGAGCAACGTGTTCGCGACCGAATGCCACAGCAGATAGTCGCCGTTCAGATCGAGCACCGGCCAGTCGCTGCCCCACATCAACCGCGCGGGACCGAATGACTTCAGCAGATGGTCGACATACGGTTGCAGCGTTTCCTCGGTCCAGCCAGGCGACGCCTCCGTAACGAGTCCCGACAGCTTGCAATGCGCTTGCGGCAATCGGGCGAGCCGGGTAATCGCGTCGGCCCATGTTTGCCAACCCGCGCGACCGTAGCGAATCGGCGGCTTCGCGCCGTGATCAACAACAATGCGCAACATGGGAAAGCGCGCCGCGAACGTTTCAAAAGGCTCGACGTGCCGTGCATAAATCAATGCGTCGAACGCCAGGTCGTGCGCGATCAGTGTGTCGATCGCGGGCGCGAGATCGGGGTTCGCAATCCATGTGTCGTCGGGCAAATCCTGCAGCATCGGCCGCACGCCTTTGAACTTCGGCTCATGCGCCAGCGCTTCGATCACAGCCGGCGCGTTCGGCAACAGCAACGGCACCCAGCCCACCACGCCCGCAATCGAGGGTTCGTTGCGCGCGAGGTCGAGCAGGTAACGTGTTTCGTCGATCGTCGGCGCCGCCTGTACCACCACCGTCCGCTCGATGCCCGCTTTTTCACGCAACGGCTTTAGATCGGCGGCCCCAAATGGCCGGTACAGGATTTTCAGTTCTGGCGTGAGCCATTCGTAATCGCCGCGAGCGGGGTCCCAATAGTGCTGGTGAGCGTCGATATGCATCGTCAAATCAATCCTCTGGCGCGGGCGCGCGACTGTCGAGCAAGCCTTTGTCACGCAACGCGGACCACAGGTCCGCGGGGATCGGCTGCTCGAACGACGCGGCGTTCTCACGCAATTCGTCTGCACTGCGCGCGCCGGTCAACACGGTGGCAACCGCCGGATGCGCATACGGAAACTGCAAGGCCGCGGCAGCCAGCGGCACGCCATGCACCCGGCACACTGCCTCCAACCGCGCGACGCGCTCAATGACATCCTGCGGCGCGTCACCATAATTGAATTTCAGATCGCCTTCGACGCCGCGCGCCAGAATGCCCGAATTGAACGCGCCGCCTAACAGGATGCTGACGCCGCGTTGTTCGCATGCTGGAAGCAGGTCGTCGAGTGTGGTCTGTTCGAGCAGCGTATAACGGCCCGCGAGCAACGCGCAATCAATATCGAATTCAGCCATCGCGTCGAGTATGACCGCGCCTTCATTGACGCCGAGCCCAACTGCCTTAACCGCGCCCGAGGACCGCAGATCATCGAGCGCACGAAAGCCGCCGCCCTCGGTGAGTTGTTTCCAGTAGTAGGGGTTCTTGTCGCCATGCGTGACAACGCCAATATCGTGCACCAGAAGAATGTCGATATCGACGATGCCGAGACGCTGCTGGCTGTCTTCGAACGAACGCAGAATGCCGTCGTGCGTGTAGTCGTAAATTGCCTGGAACGGCAACGGGTCTTGCCAGCCTTCGCTGCCATCATAGGGCGTGGTACGCGGTACGAAACGGCGCCCGACTTTGGTGGACAGCACGTATTCACTGCGCGGATAGCCCCGCAACGCATCGCCCAGACGGTGCTCGGCTTTCGTGTGACCGTAATGCGGCGCGGTATCGAAGTAGCGCACGCCGGCGCACCATGCGGCTGCGATGGTCGCGTGCGCTTCTTGTTCGGACAGATCGCGGTAGAGGCCGCCCAAAGGCGCCGTACCGAGCCCTAATCCGGTGACTTGTAATGCACGGCGGCCGATGTTGCGCCGCTGTTCGATCTTCGAACCGATCTTCGTCGTCATGGATCGCGTCTCCTTTGTCGATCGGAGTTAGCGCTTCATCGCTTACTCCGATCCCATGCAAAGCTGTCGATCGGAGTTAGCGCTTCAGCGCTTACTCCGGT
>NZ_JAXDPY010000371.1:0-8033 GCF_034668105.1 Paraburkholderia sp.
CCCGGCCATACTTGGTTCGACGCATCCGGAATCAGCAGTCTCTACGAAGTCGCGCAGTGAAGTGAAATCCTCGGCAGCGGCCACGAACTCTGTATAACTATTTTTTTTGTATACCTTGATAGTGTGCTCTTTCGAAATGGAAACCGCCAATGACGCGCACTAATCCGAATGCGCCTGGCGTGGGACGTGGCCTCGCCTCGGTGTTTTTATGACCTACAACTTCGACTTCAGTTTTCTTTCGCAGTATTGGCCCGATTTGCTGCGCGGAATGTGGCTCACACTGCGCATGACGATGCTCTCGATCATCCCCGGCTTTGTTGTTGGAACGTTATGCGCGCTGGGGCGCATCTATGGTCGCCCGTGGTTGGTCCGGTCTGTCGGAGCGTATATCGAAGTAATCCGCAACACACCGTTGGTGATCCAGGTGTTCTGGTTGTTCTTCGGCCTTTCAGCGCTTCACTTACCGATTCCGGCATTGGCCGCCGCTGTGATTGCGCTCGCGATCAATGTTAGCGCCTATGCCGCCGAGATAATGCGCGCCGGATTCGAAGCTATCCCGACAGGTCAATTGGAGGCGGCGTCCTGCTTGGCTTTAACAAAGCGGCAGACGATCTGGTACGTCGAGCTTCCGCAAGCTGTGGAGCGGGTTTATCCGGCTCTGGTTAGCCAGTTCATCCTGATGATGCTCGCGACTTCGATCATGTCGCAGATCTCGGCCGATGAGTTGACCGGTGTCGCCGATGTCATTCAGTCCTTCACCTACCGCGGCTTCGAAGCGTACCTGGTCGTTGCCGTCATTTACCTGGTTCTCGTTTCGGCGCTACGCCTATTCCTGCTCGGTGGCGCCTCGATCTTGTTTCCGCGGCTCCGCGTCATGAACCATCAGCGTTGAGGACTTATGTTCTTTCACTTATCGGCGAGCCAGATCGGCTACATCCTCGAAGGGACCGGGTGGTCATTCCTCTTGTCGGTCATCGGGACGGTCGGTGGCTTTATCGTTGGCTTGCCCATTGCGCTGGCGCGGGTCTCCAAACGTCGGTGGGTCAGGTCGGTCTCAGGCATCTATGTGCAGTTCAACCAGGGCATTCCGCTTCCGGTGACCATGTTCATGGTCTATTTCGGTATCAGCATCTTTGGCGTGAATGTCTCGACGGTTCTCGCTGCTTCGTCGGCGCTGGTCATCAACGCATCGGCCTATCTTGGCGAAATGTGGAAGGGCTCGATTAATTCGGTGGCGTTGACGCAATCAGAAGCGGCGGAGTCGCTGGCATTGACCTATGTTCAGCGCATGATCTACGTGATCTTGCCACAGGCAGTGACAATTGCGATCCCGCCTACCGTCGGCTTCGTGGTCGGCCTCATCAAGAACACGTCATATGCCGTCGTCATCGGCATGGCCGAACTGACTTATTCGGCACGGGTGGTGAATAACACGACCTTCGAGCCATTTGTGATCTTCACTTTGGCGGCAGCCATTTATTTCCTGATGTGCTATCCGCTATCAAGACTTAGCCTGAGACTCGAGCGCGCGATGAGAAAAGTTTGAGTTCGGCCCCAAATCGGAGGGATGCTGCGGTGGAATCAATGGTGAGGTTTGAAGGCGTTCGCAAGCAATACGGCGCAACGGAAGTGCTAAAGGGCGTTTCGTTTGAAGTGGGAAAAGGGGATGTGGTGGCCTTGATCGGCCGGTCCGGGTCGGGCAAGAGTACCGCGCTACGCTGTATCAATGGCCTCGAGAAAGTCAATCAGGGCGCGTTATACGTGTGCGGCCGCTCGCTGCATGAACCGACGATGGACCTGCGCGGTTTGCGTCGGGATGTCGGGATCGTGTTTCAGAGTTACAACCTGTTCCCGCATCTCACGGTCTTGCAAAACATCACTCTGGCGCCGCGCAAAGCCAAACGCATGTCAAAGAGCGATGCGGACGAATTGGCTGCCCGCGTACTGGATCAAGTCGGGCTCTCGGACAAAGCTAACGCTTATCCGCAACAGCTTTCTGGCGGCCAGCAGCAGCGGGTCGCGATCGCGCGCTCGCTGGCGATGGAGCCCAAGGTGATGCTGTTCGATGAAGTGACCTCGGCCCTTGATCCCGAGTTGACAGCCGAAGTGTTGCGCGTGATTGAAAAACTGGCCGCTGACGGCATGACCATGGTCCTCGTCACGCACGAAATGGCTTTCGCCAAATCGGTCGCCAGGCAATTGATTTTTATGAGCAACGGCGTGGTCTGTGAGGCAGGCAGCGCAGACATATTGAGCCATCCTCAAACGCCTGAGCTGAAGCAGTTCATTGGCAGCGGTCTGTGATCGCGGCAAGACGTGTGATCGGTAGAGCCCGGCACCATGACAGCTCGATTCATTGCTCGACTTATAGCTTGATCCTCTATTTTAATTAATATCGGTTCACTGTCATCCATCGATCCATCGAGGATTAGAAAATGAAGCTTCATAAAGCAGTCCTGGGTTTGGCCCTCACAATGTCGCTGGCATTGAACCTGAATTCGGCAAAGGCGGACGCCCTCAAGGACATCAAAGACCGGGGAAGCATCACCGTAGGCGTCGACTTTACCCACCCGCCCTACGGCATGTTGAACAAGGAATCGCAGAGGATCGGAACAGATTTCGAGATCGCGACATTGATCGCTCGTGATCTCGGCGTGAAATTAAATGTAGTGTCGTTGACAGGCCCGAATCGAATTTCGTTCCTGTTGACGAACAAGGTCGATATCGTGATCGCTTCCGTTGCCGTGACCCCGGATCGCGAGAAAATCATCGACCTTACGCGCCCGTACGCGAACCAGCCGACGCTGCTGGTCGCGCCAGGGAAAGAAAACCTTAAGAGTATACAAGACCTCAAGGGCAAAACGGTCGCCGTTGAACGTGGTTCCACAGCTGACCTCAATTTGACGGCACAGGTCAAGAACAATAACGTCCCGGACGTTCAGATCGTTCGTTATCTGGACGAGGCCACGACGCGCACCGCTGTACTGTCTGGCCAGCAGTCAGTCGCCGCAGCGGCACTCGCGGATGCGCTAACCATCAAGCAGTCTAGTCCGGCGATGAATTACGAGTACAAGTTCGAGTTGAGCGACGATCGGCTCGCCATTGCAATGCGAAAAGGCGACCCTGAGCTCAAAGCCTGGCTCAACACCTGGATTGGAAAGAACCTTAAGGATGGAACGTTGAATGCTATCTGGACCAAATATTTTGGTGTGTCGATACCGAAATCGGTGATAGACGCCGCAGCCTGATAGCATCTGCGCACCCGTTGCGTAGCGAATCAACGACTGCAATGTAAATCGAGTCAGTGCGGTCGTTGTTCTAGCTTTGTGTGCTTATTGCAGACTGTTGCTGCCATGCAGGTTCAATGGTAGGGGCAAGCAGCCGATGGGAATATCGGGGGAAATAGCGCAGACTCGCGCCTGATCGAGCCGGTTGAACGCTTCTGGCTCGGTGAGCGAGCAGCGTTCTCAAGTAGAGATCACGCTGCCTTGTTCCTGGTAGTTCAAGCTTGCTGCCGCAACCGCTTTGCCGGGACTCTAACCCGAGCATGCCGCGAACTCGCGCCCCGATTTGAAGATTCCTGGATCGCCCATCGTCTCAACCGTGGCTGTCTCCGTTAGTAGCCTTTAAGATGTCGCTCGCGTCTGGAAGACGGCGAAGTGTCGGTGCGCCACTCAAGACGGGCGCACCGCAATCCGCGTGTCAACCCTCGTATTGCAGGATGTTCAAACCGGCGTTTGGATCCGTCACATACATGATTCCATTTTTGTCGACATAGACATCGGTGGACTGAGTGACGGCGCTCGCGCCCGGACGGATATCGACAATGCGTTCAGGCGGCCGCGGCACGAAGTATGCGATTTCTTTCGGCGCAGTAGCGTCACTGGTGTCGTACACCCGCACGCCGGCGTTGTGATAGGTCGCAAAGAGCAGCGTCTCGCTCTGAAAGCTATCAGGGCGGTTTTCATGAAAGTTATGCGGTCCGAAGCCGCCGCCTTTCTTGCAGAAATTATCTTCCGATGGAACTGGGAACAGTCCGAGCTCGATCGGGTTATCCGGCCTTGAGACGTCGAAGCTCCTGATATGAGCGAGGCCATTCGCACAAAAGGTCGTGGTGGCTTCGTCGCATACAAAGGCAAGACCTCGGCCGGGGATGGGTAGTGCAGTATGTGTGTGCCCCTTTCCTTCACGGTAGGAAAGCAACCGGGGCCTGGCCGGGTCGGCGATGTCGTGAATCGTGAACCCTCCGTCCCGCCAGGTGCCATAGGCCAGATTTGCATGCACGATGGCGTGGTGGCAAGCGAATCGTTGCCCTGCGCTCCACGTCGGCGTCTCGCCTTCTGCGCGATTCATTCCAGGCAGCCAGCAGCGGCTGACGATTTCTGGACGCTCTGGATTCACCAGATCAAGGACGGCAAGTATCGTATCGGTAAAGCCGTCAAAGTGCGCCGAAACAGTTGCGTAGCGACCGCCGACGTACCACAGCCGGTGGGCACCGATGCCGTCAATCGGCAGGAAGGCTATCTCCCGCGGGGCAGTCGGTCGCGAGATATCATAGACGCGCACGCCGGCGCTGAATGGGAAGTCGGTACGCCGAAAGGAATCCGCGAGCGGTTTGCCAAAATAATCTTCTCTTTGACCGTACTGTTGCAGCTTCCATACATTCGCTGCATTGACGACGAGCAACAGGTCGCCGTGCACCTGGATATGGCTGGCCCGGGTGTTCGGTGGGGCGCCAATGAAGCCCACGGCAGTCGGTTTCGTCGGATCGGCAACGTCGATAATTGCTACGCCCTCATTGAAGGCGTGACCGACATAAGCGTATTGGTTATGGACGATCACCTGCGTGCCATCCGGCCGTCCAGCCATGTCGGAATGGCCGAGATGCCGTATCCGGTGGCCTGAGCCCATACTAGATTGTGTCATGTCATCCTGTCCTTTCACTTGCTCACTGCGACCGCGTCGCATGCAGGCTCTGAGTACTTGAGCGACTGAAGACCTTCGTCAATGTCGCCGTGCGTTGTCACGCCGGCTCCGGGCAAATGCGCGAAGCGGACGGAGGGATAACCCGAGCGGAGTCCTCGCGGTAACGAGTCGTTTCATAGTAGTCTGGATCCGCTCATGCGTTGAGTGCGTTTGTCTGGGCCGGTAATCAGTTCTTCACTGGGCTTGCAATTCGTTTGCTAATCCATTCGGCGGTGGCAAGTAGCTTATGGTCGTCACCCCAACGGCCAACTAATTGGAGTCCGATAGGAAGGTTCTGGCTCCCGAGCGCGAACGGTATGTGCACGCATGGTAGCCCCAGTAAAGTCCATGCCCGACAAAAAAGCGGATCTCCCGTGGCGTCGATTCCTGCGGGCGCTTCGCCTGCGGCGCTCGGGGTAAGCAAAACGTCGAAGTCGTCAAACAGAGCGGCGACACGCGCTTGCGCTGAAGCGGTTGCCCGTTGATTCTGGACATGCGTAGCGCCGCTTATTTCCGTGCCATTGGCGAGCAGTTCTTGCAGCGGGGCGCTGAGTCGCGCTTTGTCCGTAGACAGTTCATAGGCCAGGGCGCGGCTCATCTCGAACGCCATAATGGTTTTTTGGAGGGCGACAAGGTCCGGCAGGTCTGGGGGGAGGACGGCGTCGGACATATGCGCTGCTTGCGGAGCCAGAACACGGACCGCTTCGGCCCACGCGCGTTGTACGTCGGCGCCGACATGCGCCCATTCCGAAGTTGGGCAGAGACCAATTCGTGGTCTTGCGGGCTGAAATTCACCGTTCAGCCTTGTGTCACCGGTCAAGACAGCACCGAGGAGGGCGACATCGCGCACCGTTCGGGCGAATCCACCTACCGTATCCAGTGTCTCGGAGAGACTTTTTATCCCTGCTCGTGGTACCCGTCCCCAAGTGGGTTTGTACCCGACAATGCCGCAGTATGCTGCCGGCCGGATGATGGAGCCCGCGGTTTGCGTGCCCAATGCAAGCGGCACCATCAGATCCGCTACCGCTGCCGCGGAACCACTTGATGAGCCACCGGGCGTATGCCCGAGATTATGCGGATTGCGCGTTGGACCTGGATGGAAATAAGCAAATTCGGTTGTTACTGTCTTGCCTGGCACTACTGCTCCCTCACGCCGGCAGAGGGCGACAACAGCCGCGTCAGAGCGGGGGCGATGTTCCTTGTAGAGATCCGATCCGTATTCGGTCGGGAAATCTGCAGTATCCATCAGGTCTTTCACGGCGAGGGGCAGTCCGTGCAAGAGTCCTTTGCGCGGTGCCGTGTCGAGAATGCGTGCTTGACGCATCGCTGCGTCTGGATCCAGATTCACGAAGGCATGGACATCGCCGTCACGTTCGGCTATCCGGTCCAGACACGCCCGCATTAAATCGGATGGACGCAGTTCCCCCCGTTCGATAAGCGCCGCTGTTTCCCATGCAGAAAGCGTGTTCGGGCTAGCGTGCGTCATTGGCGATGTCCATTAAGGAAAAAGTAAATTATCAAGTGATGCGCAGTAAACAAATGGATTTGCATGGGCTTCGCGGCCCTGCCGAGAAGCTTGCCATCGCGGGGATTTACGGCGAAGTATTGTTGGCTAAAATCTGCGGGTCTAATATCTTTCGAAGGGACCTTTGATCCACGAGATGTATCAATGATAAAGCTGCCACGACGGCCCCTTCAGTGCTTGTGCATGCAAGATCCGCAATGTCCGATTCTGCCACCGCCTCCCCGTTACCAAAGGCCGCTCACGCGGAACTTCACTGATCGTCCTGCTGGCTGCCGCGACGTTCTCATGGAGAAGCTGGACGGGACGGTTGTGGCGCAAATAGCGCAGGCGAGCGAGAAGCCACCCATTTGCTCGTCCACTCAGCGAGCAGAAAGCAGCGCCGTCCAGACGGCGGGCGCAGTGGCCTCTTTGAGGCGCAGCTTCATCAGGTTGAACGGGCCTTTGCGAATGCGATGCATCAGCTCGATGCCGGCAATGGTTGTTGCCGCGGCCCTGAAGCGTTAAAGCTGAGCATCACGTTCACCTGCGCTTTAAGGTTGCGATGCTCCTGTTCGAGCAGGTTATTCAAGTCCTTCGACAATCGCAACGTTGTGCCTTCGGGCAGCAATCCATCTATCTTTATTTCGCGCACTGCGCGGTGAGAGGCTACGTAGCTGTCCAGCGCGATTGTCGCGGGAGCTAGCCCGTGACGACTACTTCATCGAGGCGCCACTTGCCGCCTCGCACCAGGTCAGCGCAACACCCGGCGTGCCCGGCTCAGGATCGTGTCCTACTCGACCTGAAGGACTTCCGCACCTTCCGTCCTCTTCACCTGATATTCACCACGGCTTGCCGCACGCGCGGAATCACCTTATTGCGGAAGGCGAGGTCTGCCGCATCCTGTTGTGCCTTGATGACCTGGCTATCGAGCGGATAGGTCGCCCCCCATTCCAGGCGCGGCAATGCTTTTTCCCATACAGCGCGCGATACGCAGGTGTTCTTGCTCAGCAGATCAACGGTCTGATCGGGATGAGCAAGGCTGTATTTCGTTTGCTGGTCCAGTTGATCAAAAAGCACGCGCAAGGCGGCCGCGTAAGTACTCGCGAAAGCCCGTGTGGAAATATAGAAGCCGTACTGGGGAATGGAAATGTCACCGATCTTGACGATGGTCCGCGCGCCGGTACTCAATTGTGTGTCCGCATAGCGAGGGTCGGGAACGGCTCACGCATCGATATCGCCACGCTCGAATACGGCGCGCGCGTCGCTGTAGGCCAGATAGACGAAGTGGGTGGAGGCGGGATCGATCCCGGCATCGGCGAGCGCTCTCAGCACGAAGAGATGACCCTGTGAGCCTTTCGCGAAGGCGATCTTCTTGCCCTGCAGATCGCGAATGGTCTGGATCGGTGAGTTTTTCGCCACAATGATGCCGTAGCTGTTCTGCATCTTCGGTGAGTACGCAGCGTACACCACCGCTGGCGCGGTGCCGGCCTGGGCGAGGATCGGAGGCGTCGATCCGACGGTGCCAACGTCCACATCGCCGCTATTGATGGCTTCGACGAGCGGC
>NZ_JAXDPY010000372.1:0-2875 GCF_034668105.1 Paraburkholderia sp.
TGCCGACGGGCGCCTTCGCGAGCACGAGCACGCTCGCGCCCGCCTGCGCCGCGGACACCGCCGCGCGCGACGCCGCGCCGCCGCCGCCGACCACCACCACATCGGCGCGCGCCGTATCGACGCCGAAACCCAACTTCTCGAATGTCTGAACCAGAGTCACATCCGTCTCCGCTTATGATTTCAGCGCGCGTGCCACGATGTTGCGCTGAATTTGATTGGTGCCACCAAAGATCTGGAACATCTTGGCTTCGCGAAAATGACGCTGCATCGCGTATTCGGCGGAATAGCCGTTGGCGCCCATGATCTGGATACCGTCGGTTGCGACCTGCACGTACGTGTCCGAGGCGAAATACTTCGCCTGCGACGATTCCACGTCGCACGTTTCGCCTTCGTCGAGCAGCTTTGCCGCGCGAAACGCGAGCATGCGGGCCGCGTCGACGCGCGTCTGCATGTCGGCAAGCAAGTGCGAGACGGCCTGGAAATCGATGATCGACTGGCCGAACTGCTTGCGGTCGTTCGCGTACCAGCGCGCCAGATCGATCGCCGCCTGCGCTCCGCCCACGCACATCGCCGACAACGCGATGCGCTCCTTCGACAGCACTGTCGTGAGCTTCTTCCAGCCCACATGCAGACCGCCGACCAGCCGGTCCTTCGACACGCGCACGCCGTCGTACACGACCTCGCAGGTGCGGATCGCATGGCCGCCGAGCAGGTCGATCGGATTGATCGTCAGGCCCTTCGATTCCTTCGGCACCAGAAAGAGGCTGATGCCGTCGTGCTTCTTCGCTTCGGGATTGGTGCGCACGGCGGTGAGGATGTAGTCGGCCTGCAGCGCGCCGGAAATCCACATCTTCGTGCCGTCGATCACGAAGTCGTCGCCCTGCGCGACCGCACGGGATGCGAGCGACGCGGCGTCGGAGCCCGAGCCGTTCTCGCTTAGCGCGAACGCGAGCCACGCCTTGCCGGCAGCGAGCTTCGGCAGCACCTGGGCCTTGATGTCGTCGGAGGCGAAGCGCGACAGCGCGCCGCCCACCATGTTGACGTTCGCGTTCCAGAAGCGCGCTAGCGCGATCGTGTGGTACGCGACGATCTCGAGATAAGCCGCCATGTCGAGATAGCCGCCGATGCCGCCGTACTGCTCGGGCAGTGTGAGGCCGAACCAGCCCTGCTGCGCGGCGACGTCGACGAGTTCTTGCGGAAAGCGCTTCGCTTCATCGCATTCGCGGATGTACTCGGGCGACGCATGACGCGTCAGCACGCGATGGATCGCGTCGCGAAATTCGAACTGATCGGCATTCAGATACGGCTTCAGGTCGCGCCGATTGACGAGCTGGCTTGCGTATTCCTGATTCACGGTGTCTCCTCCAGAGAAATCACTAGGCTTTGCGCTGGTCGATTTCGTCAAGTGCAATCGAACGCAGCATGCTCGAGCGGGATTTCGCGCCGGCCATCAGGAACGCGAGGTCGGAGCCCGACAGGATGAAGCGCGCCCCCTTCTGTACATAGGCGGTCATCAGCGCTTCGTCGTACACGCCGCCGACGCCGGGCACCTTGCCGTGCCGCGCGCACGCAGCGCACACCGCGTCGATCGCCGCGCCGATGCGCGGATGGCCAAGCTGCCCCGTGATGCCGAGGTCCGCGGCGAGATCGGTCGCGCCGACGAGCAGCACGTCGATGCCGGGCACCGCCGCGATCGCCTCGACGTTTTCAAGCCCCTCGCGCGTTTCGATCATCACGACGACCAGCACTTCATCGTTGATCGCGTGCACGACGTCGGCGATCGGCAACGCTTCGAAGCCGACCTGCGGCAGCAAGCCGGGAATGGAGCGGCCTCCCGCAGGCGGGAAGCGGCACATGTTCGCGACGTGCGCAGCCTGGGCGGCAGTGCTTACGTGCGGCACGACGATGCCCATCGCGCCCGTGTCGAGCAGGCGCGTCGCGTGAAATGGCTCGTGGCTCGGCACCCGGATGATCGGCGTCACACCTCCGACCAGCGCACCCGCGCAGATCTGCGCGGCGGTGTCGATGTCCATCGAGTTGTGTTCCATGTCGATGAACAGCCAGTCGTAACCGCTCGCTTTTGCGATCTGTGCGATATCGACGGTACGGGCCTGGCGCAGGCCCATACCGAGCGCGAGTTCGCCGGCGGCGAGTTGCGCCTTCGCGTGATTCTTGATGCTTTTCATGTGGGTTTCCGTTCGGATCGAATGGGAAGGTCAGCGTGCGGGGGCTCTTACGCAGCGCCGTTCGCGGATTCCAGCGAGGCGTCCTGTGCCGGTTCCAGGTTGATGAATTTGGTATCGAGGTAATCGCGGATCGCGTGCGGACCGCCTTCGCGTCCGAAGCCGCTGTCCTTGCTGCCGCCGAACGGGCTTTCGGCGGTCGACGCAACGAATGTGTTGACGCCGATCACACCCGCCTGCAGGCGCTCGGTGGTTTCGAGCGTATTGCGCATGGAGCGCGTGAACACGTACGCGGCGAGCGCAAACGGCAGACGGTTCGCTTCGCCGATCACCTCGTCCATCGTCGAGAACGGCGTCAGCGTGCCGACCGGGCCGAACGGCTCGTCATTCATCAGGCCGACGTGGGGAGCGGGATTCGCGACCAGCGTCGGCTCATAGAACCAGCCGCGGCCGAATTGCGCGGGGCGCCGGCCGCCGCACAGGATCTGCGCGCCGCTGCTCGCCGCTTCGTCGACGAGCCGTTCAATCGCGGTACGCCGTTTTTCGGTGGTGAGCGGGCCGAGGTCGGTGTTTTGCTCGAGCGGGTCGCCGACGCGCAGCGCTTTGGACCGTTCGACGAGCGCCGCGACCGTCTGGTCGAAGATCGATTCGTGCACGTAAAAGCGCGTCGGCGATGCGCACACCTGGCCGGC
>NZ_JAXDPY010000373.1:0-2943 GCF_034668105.1 Paraburkholderia sp.
CGCATTGACCCGGAAAATACCGTGGCGGTCCGAGTAAAACGCCAAAGGTCGACCGTGCGTCAGAACATGGTCACGCAAGGCGGCTAGATACGCTGCCCCCGATTCCACCGGCGCGAACCGCAACGCCGTCAGCCGACCCGTCGCGTCGTCAATGAATACGATCAGCGTGCAGCGCGGGCCACGGCCCTCGAACCAGTCGTGCGGACTGCCATCGATCTGGATCAGTTCGCCAAACCGTGGACGCCGCTGGCGTAACTGGAACACGCGTCGCGCCCTGCGGGTCTTCGGCCGCCACAGACCCAGGCCGATCTGGATCCGCCGCACCTTCTCAATCGAGACCTTGATGCCGTCCAACTCCAGAAGCTTCTCCGCTGCCAGGGTGGCGCCGAAATCCGGGTATTTCTTTCGCAAAAGCGCCTCGATCCGCTCGCGCGTAGCCTCGCTCAGGCGCCGATGCGACGGATGGCCACGCTGACGCGAAACCAGACCCGTGTCGCCCTCGTTGCGCCAGGCTCGGACAAGCCACTTGAATTGACGCACGCCGATGTCCAGACGTTCCGCGCACTCGCGTTGACTCAGTTCACCCCGAACCGCCTGGCGCACAAGGCACGCTCGCTCCCGTTCCTTGGCATTCATTTTCAGTATCCCGCCGGACATGCTGTCCCCACCCCCAAGCCATGCTCAAAAGGGGACATTCTAATGTTGGACGGAGGGGACATTCTTATGTTGGGCTAACATACCAGCGGTTTTCAATGCGTATGAGTCGCGTTCGCTGGCGCCTTGTACGATATGCCGAGTCCGATATGTCACATGTTGTGGATTTGTTAACCAACCCCCACAGGATGGAGTGGTTTTCCCTTGCGGCGGAGCTCAATCGTCGATTCTAGGGTGGGGTGAGCGCGGTTGCAGACATGATCGGGGCGTTGAGCGAGGTCTGCGCGGGTCTTCCCGACCAGCGCAAAGGCCCGTGGCGTGACGGCGACTACACGATGGCCGACATCGGTCTGGCGGCATTCTCGATCTTCTTTATGGGAAGCCCGTCGTTCCTTGGGCATCAGCAGGCGCTGGCGGAGGGGCACGGCCGGTCGAACTGCGAGACGTTGTTCGGCATGGCGGCGATCCCCTCCGACAACTACATCCGCCTGATGCTGGACGGCGCCAAGCCGGCGGCGTTCGACGGGCTGTTCATGAAGGCGATCGAGGCGGCAGGATCGCTGACGCCGTTCCGGTGTCTGGATGGACGGGTGCTGATCGCGCTCGACGGAACCGAGCATTTCTGCTCGCGAAAGATCAAATGCGAGCAGTGTTCGACGCGGCGGCGCTCGGACGGCGGCACCGAATACTTCCACGCTTTCCTCGGTGCCAGCATGGTCGCACCGGGCCATAAGCAGGTGCTGCCGCTGCCACCCGAGTTCATTGCGCCGCAGGACGGGGCGGAGAAGCAGGATTGCGAACGCAACGCCACCAAACGCTGGCTGGCCCGGCACGGCGCCGGTCTCGCTCACCTGCGGCCGGTCTATCTCGGAGACGATCTTTTTGCCTGTCAGCCTATAGCCGCCGCCATTCAAGACGCCGGGGGTAACTTCATCCTCACCTGCAAGCCGTCTTCGCATAAAACCATCGCCGAGTATCTTCACGGCGCCGAACTGCAAGAACATCGAGACACCGTCTGCAAACGCGGCAAGCGCACGACCACTATCTACCGCTGGCTTAACGCCGTGCCGCTGCGCGCCACAGACGATGCTATTTTGGTCAATTGGTTCTCCATCGAGATCCTCAACACTAAAGGCAAGCGTACTTACTACAACAGCTTCGTCACCGATCTCGCGATCACCCCCTGCACCGTTGGCGAACTGGCCGCCTGCGGCCGCGCACGGTGGAAGATCGAGAACGAGACCTTCAACGTGCTGAAGACCAACGGATACAACCTCGAACATAACTTTGGCCACGGCAAGAAAACCCTGGCGAGCGTTCTGGTTACCCTCAACCTGCTCGCCTTCGCATTCCACACCGCTGCTTATCTTGGCGTCCTCGCCTGGCGCACCGCTGTCGTCGCGCGCGGTCCCACGTATCGCTTCTTCGAGCATCTGCGAACCATCACCACCTACGTCGTCTTCCAGGACTGGCCCCATCTGCTCAAGTCCATCGCCGCGGCGGCGATACGGCCACCTTGAAGACATGCCTACGCCGTCCCGCCACTTGACCCCCCTGAACACGGAGCCGAAACATCGAAAAAACTCAGAGACACCGAATTAGAATTGCTGACGCAGGGTAGAGTCTGACTGTATTGCGCGGCGTAAGCGGTTGCACTTTTCACCGACATGGAGAGGAGCATGGAAGCGATCGTTGAATGCTGCGCCGGACTGGACGTTCATCAGGCCACCGTCGTGGCCTGCCTGAACAGCGGTCCGGGGAACAAACGATCCCACAAGCAGGTGCGCACCTTCGGCACCACCCGAACGGACCTGGAGGCGATGCGGGCGTGGCTGTCGGAGTCCGGCTGCACGCTGGTGGCGATGGAGAGCACCGGCATCTATTGGCGGCCGATTTACGCCGAACTCGAGGGCTACTTCGACCTGATCGTCGGCAACGCGCAACACATCAAGAATGTGCCCGGCCGCAAGACCGACGTGAAGGACTGTGAGTGGATCAGCGATCTTGCCCGCCACGGGCTGATTGCCAGAAGCTTCGTGCCGCCGCGTCCGATCCGAGATCTGCGCGATCTGACACGCTACCGCCGCAAGCTCTCCCAAGCGCAGGCCGCGGAACGTAACCGGCTGATCCGGATGCTGGAAAGCGCCAACGTCAAGCTGTCGGGCCTGATCAGCGATGTGTTCGGCGTCTCCGGCGAGGCGATGCTGCGGGCACTGATCGAAGGCGAGGAGACCCCCGCAGCAATGGCGCAACACGCACGCGGGCGGATGAAGCGCAAGCGAGCCGCCT
>NZ_JAXDPY010000374.1:0-10331 GCF_034668105.1 Paraburkholderia sp.
CTCGGCCTCAAGGATGCCGCTGCGCCCGCCGTATGGAATGCTGTCCTGTCCGATCGATAAGGTATCCTTCAAAGAGGAAACTTCTCAGCCCGCTTACCTATTTGCACCAAAATCCGATCGCCGGGCATGCGCTCCCCGTGCTGTCGATTGCCGTGGTCGGCGCGGTTGCCTACGCGGGCGCGTCCGTGGGTGCGCGAGGTCCGGCGCCGGGACTGCGCGGCCTGCTTACGGCAACGGCCTGTTGGGTATCCGCTTGTTTCCCGGCGCATGACCTCGACGCGGCGACGCGCTACACCGTCTTCTATCTGATCGGAAGCGTATGGGCGACGCTCGCGGGCGGCACGCTTTGGCAGACCAGCCGCACGAAGCGCGCGCAGCAGGCAACGCTCGCCTATCTGCATGCGATGTCGTCGCTTGCCAGCCGCCTCGGGCAGGCGGCCTACGGCGACCGGGCGCAGCTCGAGCACGGGCGCGCGGAACTGCGCACGAAGCTCGATGCGATGACGGTGGCCGTCGCGAACTGCAACGGCGAGGCCCCTTCGGCGTGCGCCGGGTTCGTCCGCGACGCGGAACAGGCGATGGCCCTGCTCGCGGGCCTGGAAACGCTCCTCGCCGGTGGACACGACGCCGCCCGGCGTGAAGCCGCCACCCTGCTCGCGCCCGCCTACGGCCAGCTCGCCACGCAGATCGACGCGAGCGCGACACGCCTGCGCAACGGTTCGAGCGCATCCCCGGGCGCGGTCGAGCAGTGTCAGGCTCGGCTGCAACAAACCCTGCGAGCGTGCCAGCCTGCGTGGCTCGCGACCCACGGGCCCGGCGAGGGATCGACGTGGCTGCGTGCCAATCTCGATCTCGTCAAGCGCCTGTCCGTTCTGCTTGCTCGCGAAGCGCGCATGGATGGCGCTCCGGACATCGTGGCAGCACTCGCGGCGCCGCGCAACCGTCCACGCCAGGGCTGGCTAACCGCGTTGATCGCGGAATTCGCCGCCGGGAATACCTACGCCCGGTACGCTGCGCGGATGTCCGTGGCGGCAATGATCGCGGTTACCATTGCACGCCTGTCGGGCATACAACAGGCCTAATGGCTCGCGTTGACCACGTTGTTCATCCTTCAGCCCACGCTGTCGCAAACGGTGAAGGTGTGCGGGTGCGCATTGGCGGGACGCTGCCAGGACGCGATGCGCGATGTCGCATCGGAGGCCTCGGCCCACCGCGCAGCAAGCAGGAACAGCGGCGCCGCGTGCGCATCCGCGTCGTCCGCACGGAACGGCAGCGCAGCGGCGCGCCCGGCCAGTTCTGCCCAGAGCGGTGCGAGCCAGGTCGCGCCGCTCTGCCTCGGGAACACATGCGCGACTGCGGGCTGGACTTCGTGAGATAGCGCCTGGCGAGCCTGCAGGGCGGCTTAGTGACGGTCAAACGATACCGTCGATCGACCCTCGAGAGCATTGACGATCGAACCGAAATACACTTGGGCGACATCGTCCGGATACTCGTTCGCAAGGGCCTGCAGCGCGCCCCGCGCGCCCGCGGCATCGTACCGCAGCAACGCTGACAGGACGTCATTGCGCAGCATCACATCGCGGCGGTCGTTGAAAAGGTCGAGCTGCATCCGTCGGATTCAGAACAGTTGGCTGGTCGGACTGACGAGGTTATTCCATTTGACCGTGCTTCTCAATTTCCTGTCGTGCTCGTCGACTGACTCGACGATTGCGCGCCGACCGGTCGCGTCGGTGACCGCGGCGCAGGCGCGTCATCAGTGGTCGTGTTCCGTCGGATCTACGAAAGACGGTTCCCAGACCTGCCCGCCGTAGAACACGCCAACGATTGACACCACCTCGGGATCCAGAAGGTAAGCAATGACCGCGCGCTGCCGGTAGTGGGTCACGCGCAGGCGAGGAAACAGATCATCGCGCGGAACGCCGCGCTCAGGGAATGTCTGCAGGCGCAGGCAGAAATTCACGATGGCGTCCACTTAGCGAGCCGCCGTGACGGGCGAACCCGCTTCAATGATGAACCGTTCTATGTCCTCAAGCTGGTCCCGCGCTTCCGGGGCAAACTGCACCCGGTAGGTCATGCGGCGCCCGAGTGCTTCTTCGCAAGGTGAGCGCGCACCTGCTCGGGCGTGAGCGCGCGCGGGCTCCGCGCGCAAAGCTTCGGCCGCAGGCACCACCTCGTCGCGCAGCCAGGCCTCAACGGCCCTGTCGCGGGCCGCGAGGGTGCGTAGCCCGTCGCGGATTACCTCGTTTTCAGAAGCATATTCGCCGCTGGCAACCTTGGTGCTGCCGATCCTCTCCCGTCCGCTATGCCTCCGGCGGCAACCAGCAAAGTTCCAGGTGAGTGTATTTCAAGTAGTCGGCAGCTTCCGGCACAAACGGAAACGTTTAACGGTTTCCTCCGTGCCCCCCTGCCTCGGTGCCCTGTACTACGATCGCTGCGGCGCCAGCCTCCAGTGCTACGTCGATCTGCGACAGGAACTGCACCAGGCAGATGAGCGCGGCGCCTGCGTCGCAGATTTCTGCTGCGAACGGACGAGGGTCGCCAATGAAAGGAACACGCAGGACGGCGAATGTCGCAACGCTTTCGTCTGCATCTCCGGCGCGCGCGCCAGAGCCCAGGTGATGAATCCAACGCCGAATTTGCCAGCATTCACTTGAGAAAGTTCAGTTTCTAAGTCAGGTTCCCCGCCCAGCGTCCCTGCATAACCTCCGCCAACGATCCCAAGTCCTCCGGCGCGATACACCGCAGCCACGAGCGCCCCGCCAGTGACGAACGCCATTGGCGCACAAATAATTGGATGCTTGATGCCAAAGCGCTCCGTGAAACGTGTGCTAATCATCATGCTTTCCGAAGAAGCCGATTCGTTGCGGTGATCGTGTTTATGATCGTCGTACAACTGCTAAAGAGTAAGCGGATGTTGCCGGCCAGAGTCGGCTCTTGGCCCAGATTGTGTCAAAACGCTTAGCCGCTGGGAATTGACGAAGTCTGTCGCGGCGCAGGTCGCGGCAGGTGAAGTGCGGGAACACAAACGTCAAATCACAACCACGCATTTTTCCCAGGCTCAGCAACCCGATGCGGGGCGTAACGCCCGCATCGCCTTCATAAGCGCTCTGAACCGAGTAGCTTGATGACCCGCTTCATGTTGTACGCGAGCACGTGCAAGCTCATCTCCGTGCTCACCCGCTCGATGGTCCCTGTCAGGAAATGGGTTGCGCCCATCCATGCCTTGATCGTGCCGAATGGATGCTCGACAGTCTGCCGCCGGATGCCCTATATGCGCCGTCCAGTCGTTGCCGAGGTTAAAACAAGCGTCAGCGCCGCGGTATTGAAAAGTCCAGGATAGGCGTCGGTTCCCCGTGAACGGCGATCAGCTTCTGGGTCATCGGAGCATCGCCTCCATGAGAGTGCGGTGCTCACGAGAGATTTCAGCCCGCGCCTTTTCTGCGGGCGACGTGCAGAGATGGCGTCGGCCATGTCCTGTCGCTGCTCACGTCAATTCGCGCCGGTAGCGAGCTGAACGTCCTTTTCAATCGTGGTCCCGTTTCGAACCAGCGATAGCTTCACCTTCTGCCCCGCATGGGTTTTAAGCAGCCTCAGCGTTTCTTGAACGTCGGAAGTAGCTTCGCCGTCGATCGCCATCAGAAAGTCGCCCTGCAAAATGTCAGCCTTGTAGGCTGACGACCCGACAACGACGACCCGAACCAGCAGTCCGGAATTTGTGCCAATTGTTTTGTGCCGGTCGGGCGTGAGTGGCAGCAGCGTGACGCAAAATACGGGCGGCTTTTGCTTCACCCAATAGCCGGCGCAATAGTTGGCCCGATGAACCGTCATGGGCACGACGCTAGTCGAGGTCCCCTAACTTGTGCTACTTCCGAAGCCGTTTACATGCGTCGTGCCGTATGAATTGAAGGCATTGCCGCTAAACGAGGAGTAGGTGGTCGAAGAAGTCGGTGTCACGATCGGGACCGCGACGGACTCGGTGCCTGCGCTGCTTGAGGCGAATCCATTCGCATAGCCTGCGGCTTTCTTTGAAGTCAACATGAGGAGGCGGTTGGCGAAATCGCCCGCGATCGCTAAACGCAGAGCCGGGACGATTCCATGATCTGAAGTTTCCGGTTAGAGTGCCGTTAAACAGTTTGTATGTATTTGCTTACAATTACAAAACTGAAAGATTCGTAATCCTATGAAAATGTCCTTTATACAGAAACTCTGGCTGCCCCTGATCTTGAGCCTGCTGTGTCTCGCCGGAGTATCGATCTACAACGCGTACCAGACGAGACAAGTGCGGCTGGATGAGCGCAAGGCCGACCTGATACACGCGGCGCAGATCGCCCTCAGTGTCGTCAAGACCTCTGGCGACGACGCGGCCGCCGGCACCCTTCCTTTGGCGGAAGCCCAGAAGCGGGCAATGGCTCGCATACGGAACATGCGGTATGGCGAGAACGGCTACATTGAGATCATCAATTCGCAGCGGAGGGTCCTCATGCACCCAGCGAACGCGAAACTGGATGGCAAGGACGCCGACGACTACAAGGATCCGAACGGCGTTTACCTCTTCAGGGATATCGTTGCTGTCATCAAGCGCGATGGCCAAGGTTTTACCGCGTTTAGCGCTCCAAAGCCGGGAGCCACCGAGGCCTCTCCGAAAATTGCCTACAGCGTGACCTATCGGCCGTGGGACTGGATTCTTATGACGGGGCTTTATGTCGACGACATCGACGCGGCATTTCGCGCGTCTCTGTACCAGAGCGTGGGGATTCTGGTGGTACTGGCAGGGGCCCTGTCGGCTGTGGTGGTGCTGCTCAACCGCGGCATCCTCCGCTCGCTGGGGGGCGAGCCGTCCTATGCCGCTGAGATCGCCAACCGGATTGCCGATAACGATCTGACCGCTGTGGTGAAGACGGCGCCGGATGACCGCTCAAGCCTGCTGTTCTCGATGAAGCGCATGCAGGAGCAGCTCGCACAGACGATCGGTACGATCAAGGCATCGGCCGACTCCATTGCCACCGCCACGCATCAGATCGCGGCGGGCAACCAGGACCTGTCGCAGCGCACCGAAGAGCAGGCCGCCTCGCTCGAGCAAACGGCGTCCAGCATGGAGCAGCTCACCTCGACCGTCACCCAGAATGCCGACAATGCCAGTCAGGCCAACCAGCTCGCTGCGCAGGCTGCTTCGGTGGCAGAGCAAGGCGGCACCGTGGTTTCGCGCGTGGTCGAAACCATGGAAGGCATCAACGCCAGTTCGGAAAGGATCGGCAATATTGTCGGCATCATCGAGGGCATCGCCTTCCAGACCAATATCCTCGCCCTGAACGCGGCTGTCGAAGCAGCGCGGGCGGGTGAGCAGGGGCGGGGTTTTGCGGTGGTGGCCTCGGAAGTGCGTTCGCTGGCGCAGCGCTCCTCGGTGGCGGCCAAGGAAATCAAGGAGCTCATCCACGATTCCGTGGAGCGCGTGCAGGCAGGCGCCAGCCATGTACAGGAAGCCGGAACGAAGATGCGCGAGATCACGCACGAGATCCGGCGTGTGACCGACATCATGGGTGAAATCACCGCAGCATCACAGGAACAGAGCAAGGGCATCGGACAGGTCAACCAGGCCGTCACGCAGATGGACGAAGTCACGCAGCAGAACGCGGCACTGGTCGAACAGGCGGCTGCCGCCGCCGGTGCGCTGGAGTCGCAGGCGAGCGATCTCAAAGCCGCTGTTTCGATGTTCAGGCTGGACTTCTCGCACGACTCCGGCAGGGAAAGCGACGCGCAGACGCGCAAAACGGCCCCGACGCACGCCAGGGCGCCGACCACGACAGCCGTGAAACGGTCCGCACCACGGCCCGTGCGGTTGGCGCAAACCGCCAAGGCAGGGGAATGGGACAGCTTTTAAGGGACAGGCGTCTCGCCGGTAATTGGCAGGCAGAACCACCGTGTCGGTCGTGACGTCTCCGAACGTTTGCACGCCCCGTCGTCCAACGCTGAAAAAGACCGATCCGCGCCAGGCACTCCCGCAAACAGGAACACCATGGTCGCGACGGACACCAACGACCTCACTCGGGATTTTTCGCACGCCACACACAACGCCTCGGTCTGCGCTGGAAGATCGCGCAGTTTCATCGCGAGGCGAGGCATCTGACCGGACCCGAGGGGCTGTCAATGTTGCAAAGCACGTAACTGGCGCAATCAGATTTCCTGCGCCGTACTCGTGTGGATTCGGCTTTCTGAGATTTCCGGACAGACCTGTCGGACTCTTTACCTGGTTTCAGACACCAGATGGTCGACGACTTCCTGCGTCAGGCAACTCAGAAAATTCACGGGTTCGTAAGAAATCTGCATAAATCCAATTAGATCGATCACTAAAACGTTTTAACATCGAAGGAGCGGAGCGATGCAAGAGACACAAGCGGAAAGAAGTATTTATGTCAGTGCGGAAGGACAAGATCAACAGCAGACGTCGCATGGAAGTCTGAGTGATGATATGAATATGCGAAGTCGGCTTTGGGGAATCTTTAGTGGCTCCATTGGCAACATGCTCGAATATTACGACTGGTTTATCTATTCGGCGTTAGAGATTTATTTTGTCAAGGGATTTTTCCCTGATGGTGACCAGACCGTAGCACTACTTAAATCCGCGGCCGTGTTTGCCATTGGTTTTCTTGTGCGCCCGATTGGAGCATGGATATTAGGAATTTACGCTGACCGCCGCGGCCGTAAATCAGCGCTGCTGGTGTCCGTTTCCATGATGTGTTTTGGTTCACTGATGATTGGCGTAACTCCGACGTATCAGAGCATCGGGCTTGCGGCACCCGTTATTTTGCTCATTGCCAGAGTTTTACAAGGCCTCAGCCTTGGTGGGGAAGGCGGAAGCGCGGCCGCTTACTTGAGCGAAACAGCGCCCAAGGGGCGGCGTGGATTTTACTCAAGTTTCTTATACACCACAATTTCTCTTGGCCAGCTTCTGGCTATGGCGACGCTCGTGATGCTTCAGCAGTTCTTTTTGACGTCGACGCAGCTACAAAGTTGGGGATGGCGCGTTCCGTTTCTGATTGGCGCATTAATTGCGCTCGTCGGAATTGTGCTGCGCCGGAACATGGAAGAAACTGGGTCTTTTGCCAAACATGCCAAAACTTCACGACAAGGGGGCGCAATTCGCGAGGCGATGCGCCATAAAAAGGCCTGTGTGATGGTTTTTGGTTTGACATTGGGTGGTTCTGTCGCAAACTATACTTTTGCCGCCTATATGCAGAAGTTCCTTATAAACAGTGCCGGCATGGACAGAAGTACCGCCAGCCTTATTTCAGTGTTGTCGTTGATTGGGTTCACAGTGATCCAACCGGTTTTTGGAGCTTTATCAGATAGTATCGGGCGTCGCCCCCTGCTTTTAACTTTCGGAACGGTTGGGACGTTCGGAACTATTCCTTTTTTCACGTTTCTCACTGGCATAAAAAACCCGTTCATCGTCTTCGCCTTGGTTATGGCGGCACTTGCAATTGTGGCAATGTATTCGTCAGTCAGCACCATTACTAAAGCTGAGCTATTTCCTGTCGAAGTCCGCTCCTTCGGCCTGGCGGTTCCCTATGCCCTTAGCGTTTCACTTTTTAGTGGAACGGTCGAATACATCGCGCTGTGGACCAAAAAGATCGGGCATGAAAACTGGTTCTTTTGGTATGTTTCACTTTGCATTTTCTTCTCCCTTATTTGTTACCTTTGGATGCCGGAAACTAAAACCGCTTCGTTGATTGATTTAGATTAGGGTTACATTCTTAACTTGTTAATCTGGCTTTGAGCGTGAAGCGCATGATTGTCGATACGATAATCATGCGAAAGGCGATCGCTCACAAGCTGGCTAAGGTACTGGAGCCGGCGGCAATCCTGAACGAGACAGACGGGAGGCTTGGATCGAACTGTCCGCACCCAACAAGGCCGCTGCTACCAACTCCACCTGGTGCTCGAGGCTGTGTCACATCCGTCGAATGTCCCATCGAGTTCAATGCGACCGAGTCTCGAAGGCGTCGCAATCCGGCCACCGTTGTCCATCCGAATCGATTCGACCAACAGAGGCCTCTTGCGGGAACAGCCAATACCAGGACACGTGGATACTGACGGGCACCGCGGATTTGGCTTGCGCCCTTGCCTCAAGAGGATTCGTTAGCTGGGCAGCCGTCATGCGCCGCCGCGGGCATCAGCAATGCATGCTATCTCAGTCGCATGTTGGCCTGTCGTCTGCGACCCGGCCATCATTCATGCAGAAATGATGCGACTCCGTGTCGCCGCCGGACCACGCGACCATCTGGAACCTGTCAGGACCGCTCATCTCCTCGGGCATGCAGCCGGTCGCGAGGACCTCGCCTGCTGGACTCACTTAGGCCACGAGCCAGCCGCTCGTTGAGCAGTGGTATTTCGCGCTCGCGATCATCTTGCCGGAGTTTGCCCACTCACTCTTGGCATAGAAACGGATGTCCCGCTGCGGATTTGCTCGAGCCACTGAGGGTTGATGTCCGCGTGCCCAGATTCCGGCACTGAAGCGCCTGCCTGGATCTCAGCTGTTTCGGCCGCCTGCTGTTGCGCATCGCTCTCGCACGTTGGCCTGTCGTCGGCGACCCGGCCATCACTCCTGCAGAAATGATGCGACTCGGTGTCACCGCCGGACCATGCGATCGTCTGGGACATGTCCGGACCGCTCATCTGCTCGGACATGCAGCCAGTCGGGAGGACATCGCCTGCTGGATTCACCTGGGCCACGACCCGGCCGCTCGGTGAGCAGTGGTATTTCGTTCTCACGATCATCCTCTCGTTCATGCGCGGTCTGCTGCGGGGGCGCCTTTTCCGCAGCCGCCTTCGCCGCTTCCTCGCGCCGCCGCAACGCTTCCTCGCGCGCTCGCCGCTCCTGTGCAGCGAGGTCCGGCTGAGGCAGAGGTTCTGACGCGTTGCGTCGCCCCGCTGCTCATTTTCGCCAACGCGTCCTCGGCCGCGAGCTGGCGATCGTACCCAGCGCGCGCCTGCTCATCACCCAGAACGGCGTATGCCTCGTTCAGGATCTTAATGATGCGCGTAGCATCCGGATGCTCGTTTCTGTCCGGGCGATACTGCTGGCTGAGTGCGCGATAGGCGCGCATTGGGGCCCTGTGGGCGCAACTGCAAAAGTTGGCTGAGCATGCACGTGCACCAGCAAGGCCAACGGGACTCTCATCCTACTTGCCGTGCGCACGTAGCCTCAAAGCGGCACAAAGTCCGATTTCGATGAACTGGTCGCGGTCAAAAATGCGCATCTTCCTCTCTAGCCCTTCTGTCGTGAACCGGCCAGGTTCGACAATGTACGGACGAGCCATGTCGGTTAGGCGCATTGGCTGCGTATATGGCTTGATATTGAGCAGCGCTTCACCCTCTGCATACAGAGCACTAACACCCGCAGCAGTTAGCAACGTGACTCGCCTTGGGCGACTTGATTCTTGCGTGGGCACATCGAAGTGGCGCACGTACTGCGGGTGCGTGCGCGCGATCCGACCTCGATAACTCGAATACACATCCGTCATGTTCTTGTCGCGGTGGATGTCGGCAAGGTCGAACCATTTGCTCAGTTCAGTCTTTTTTTCGTCAAACGAGGGATTCATCTTTGGCTCATCAGTGCTCGTGTCGCTCAAGTCGTTAAGCTTTTCCGCAGCGAGAGCCCTGCTGATGACCGATTGATGATGCCCACAATTTTGGACACGGCGTAGGCCGAGAGGTCCGGATTCTCGCTCAACATGCGCAAAGCCTGCCGCGTCTTCGATTCTTTCACGGTCATTCCCGCTCGTTTTCTGATTGCGAGAAAGCATTCTTTCATACTTGCTAGCAACGAAAAAGCGGAATGCAATCTTTCTCAGCTTGATGCCACAAGTTCAAAAAACTAGACGCCCTGATCTTGTACCTGTGAATCACGCTCAAAAGCCGCGCCAGTGTGAAAGGCTGTGGCGACTGCTCGATCGTTCGGCGCAACCACATCCACAAGGCCACGAGCGCAATCAGCAAAAACCACGCGACTGCGGTCATCGAAGACCTGAACGATATTCAGCATGGGCTGGTCTAGAAGGAATGTCTGTTGTTGAGAAAGCTGAAAGTCCCTTGTGGGTCGATTCTGTTGAAAAAGTCGTGTTTTGGTTTGGAGCACAGGCTTTGACAATACGTCTCAAGCCGGAGAGTTGAGAGAGACGGCGGTCTTGCAGCGTGCGATGCCCCTCGTTTCTCGTCATGTGGCTGCCTGGTTTGCCTGCTTACCGTTAGGCATGAGCCACTTGGCCATTCTTCGCAGATTTTGCGCAGTTGCTGCCATCAGAAACTCATCATGAGCACCGCTTGGACCACGC
>NZ_JAXDPY010000375.1:0-14637 GCF_034668105.1 Paraburkholderia sp.
CCTGTGCGGCTCTATACGCTGTATGCCGCTCCCCACGCCGCGCCACTCCCCGCGCAAAACGTCGCGCTGGTGCTCGACCGTCTCGCGCAAGCTTTGCTGGATGCCGCGGCCAATCTGCCGCTCGACCCACCGCTCGACGAACCCGCTGAGCGCCTTCTACAAGTCATGCTGGACCGCCTGTCCGGCTTGCCCGCGGCGCCGCTCGCGCTGCATTGGCCGCGCGATCCACGCATTCAGCGGATTGCCCAGGCGCTGAACGCCAACGTGGCGCAGCCGGCAGTGCTCGACAATCTGGCGCAGAGCGCCGGCGTGACCGCGCGTACAGCGGCACGCCTCTTTGTCAAGGAGACCGGGCAAACCTTCGGCCAGTGGCGGCAGCAACTGCGGCTGCTGGTTGCGCTGGAGCGTCTGGGCGCCGGGGCGAGCGTCACGCAGGTGGCGCTCGAGGTCGGCTATAACGACGTCTCGTCATTTATCGCGGTGTTCCGCGATACCTTCGGCGACACGCCGGCACGCTATTTCCGCTGACCGCGCGCCCTTTGCGTCTGCATAAACTGGAGCGCCGCGATCCGTCGTCATTGCGTGGAATCGCGCCGGGACCGAAAACACCGCTATCAGTGCGCGCCCGCTGCATCCGGTCCGCCACCGCCCTTGGCCGGCTTTGTAATCCAGATCAGCGGAATGATCAGAATGAAAATGATCGCCGACACAAAGAAAATGTCGTTCAGGCCCATCATCGCGGCCTGGGTGTTCACGGTGAAATCGAACAGCGCATGCGCCGATTGCGGATTCAGATGCAGCAGCGACTGGGTCGAATCGATCTGCTGGTTAAACAAAGGGTTGTTGACACTGGCCTGTTCGGTGAGCCGTTCATGGTGCAGCACCGTGCGGTTGTTCCACTCGTTGCCGGCGATCGACGTACCCACCGCGCCGCAAAACACCCGCGCGAAATTCGACAAGCCCGCGGCAGCAGGAATTTTGTTCGGTGGCTGACCGGACAAAATGATCGCAGTCAGCGGCACGAAGAAAAGCGCCATTGGAATGCCTTGCAGCAGCGTGGGGAGCACGAGATGCCAGGTATCGATTTCGATCACGTACTTCGAGCGCATATAAAACACAATCGCAAAGCCGATAAATGCGAGGGTCGCAATGATGCGGGCGTCCGAGCGCGGCAGTACGCGGCCCATCACCGGCGCAAGCAGCACCGCGAACACGCCGAGCGGCGCGGTAACCAGACCGGCATCCACCGAGCGGTAGTTCAGATACTCCTGCATCCATTGCGGCAGCAGCACCAGATTGCCGAAGAACACGCCGTACGCCACTGAAATCGCAATCGTGCCGCCGAGAAAATTGCGCTGCTGGAAGAGCCGCAAATCGACGATCGGATTCTCTTCGGTCAACTCCCACACGAGGAAGAAAGCGAAACTGATCACGGCGGTAATACCGAGAATCACGATCACCGGCGACGAGAACCAGTCGAGGTCCTTGCCCTTGTCGAGCATGATCTGCAGCGACGCGACCCACGTAATCAGCAGACCGAGGCCGATGACGTCGATGGGCGGCTTGCGGGTTGCCGATTCGCGGGTGCGATAGATCATCCACGTGACGCCGGCCGCGAAAATCCCGACCGGGATGTTGATGTAGAAGATCCACGACCAGCTATAGCTATCCGTGATCCAGCCGCCGAGCGCGGGGCCCGCAATTGGGCCGACGGTGGCCGTCATCGCCCATAGCGCGAGCGCGGTCGAGGATTTCTCCCTGGGATACGAGCCGAGCAGAATGGCTTGCGAGAGTGGAATCAGCGGGCCGGCCACCGCGCCCTGGAAAATCCGCGCGACCAGCAGGATCGGCAGCGTGGGCGCAATGCCGCAAAGCCACGACGCCAGCACGAACATGAGAATCGCGCCGACGAACAGCTTGACCTGGCCGATGCGTTGCGTGAGCCACCCGGTCAGCGGAATCGAGACGGCGTTGGCGGCGGCGAACACCGTGATGACCCACGTGCCTTCATCGACCGAGACGCCGAGGTTGCCTGAAATGGTCGGAATCGCAACGTTCGCAATCGACGTGTCGAGCACGTTCATGAAAGTGGCGAGCGCGACGGCGATGGTCGCCAGAACCAGTTTGCCGCCTTGCAGCGGCGGCGGAGGTGCGGGCGGCGTGACAGCGGGCGCGGAAGGGGGCTGACTCAAACGGTTCTCCGGATTGCGGTGCGACGAATGTTCTATACAGGCGTTTTTTTTCACTGCGCGGGCAGAGAATCGGCTAACCCGGCGAATGCTCGCAAAAGCATACCTGTATTCGGGTTTTGACGTCACCGACTCACGCAGGTCCGATCACGCAAACGAGTCCGGCAGCGTATGCTCCCGACTGAGGCTGCATGGAGTCTCGCGTTGCGGCGTGCGCATGCAGGACGGCAGCACGTCGACGCGTGCCTGGCTATGCGTGCGAAACACGAACCGGAAATACAGCGAGCACAAAGAGGAGTTGAATATGGCGTGGGAGCAATTCGAACACGGCTGGCGGCGCGCGCCGGCGACAATGCCCGCGAGGGCATTGGTGGTGCTGATGCATGGCGTGGGCAGCAATGCGCGCGATCTGATGCCGCTCGCGGACATCTGGAGCGAGAGCCTGCCGGACGTGGCGTTCACTTCGCTCGACGGCACTGACGCTTTTGACGGCGGCTTCGGCGGACGCCAATGGTTCAGCCTGCGCGATGTCAACGAAGGCAACCGCGAGGCGCGGGTCGCCGCTGCCTATCCAGCCTTGCGGCGCATGCTCGAAGCGGAACTGACGTACTGGCACGTTCCTTTCGGCCGGCTTGCGCTGGTGGGTTTCTCGCAAGGCTCGATCATGGCGCTGCATCACGTGGCGGCCAGCGCGGAAGGCGCCGCCGCCGTGGTTGCGTACTCGGGGCGGCTCGCCTCGGTGATCGTCGCGCAGAACGGCACACCGCTCACGCTCGTGCACGGTGAAGACGACGAAGTGATCCCGGTACAGGAACTGGAATACGCCGCGGATGCATTGAGCAACGCCGGCTACACGGTCGACGCCTACGCGTTGCCCGGGATCGGACACACGATCAACGCGGACGGCGTCGAGCTCGGCAAGCAGGCGTTGGAGCATGCGCTGGGTGCTTTGTCACGCGATTGACTCGCCTGAAATTGAAAAGTGGCTAAAGATTCCGTTTTGCTTGCCGTTAACTGCTCATTAGCATGAAAATCACCTCCGCCACGCGGAACGCGCAACGCCCATCCGGGCGTCCTCGCGGCACGGGGTGACCGGGGGCGCATTTTCCAGACTGCCCGGAACGGGCGGATAACGACATATCAGAGCCTTCCTATGGCCAGACCGACGCCGCATTACCCGCTTTTCGATCGACTGTTCCGTCATTCCGTGGCAGTTGACCTCGGTACGGCCAACACGCTTATCTATACCGACAACGGCGGCATCGTGCTCAACGAGCCGTCCGTCGTGGCGTTCCAGAAAGAACCTGCCGCCGGGCACAAACGCGTGGCGGCAGTGGGCGCCGAAGCGCGTCAGCTGCTCGGCCGCGCGCCAGGCAACGTCGAAGCCGTGCGGCCGGTGCGCCATGGCGTGATCGCCAATTTTTCCGCCGCTGAGCAGATGATCCGGCAATTCGTCGACATGGCCCGTCCGCGGCCGCTGTTCAGCCGGCGCGCCGCATTCACCGTATGCGTGCCGGAGGGCGCAACCCAGGTCGAGCGTCGCGCGATCAGGGAAGCCGCGGTGGCGGCCGGCGCGTGGAAGGTCAGTCTGATCGGCGAATCGCTGGCGTCGGCGGTCGGTGCGGGCTTGCCGGTGTCGGAGGCGATCGGCTCGATGGTGGTCGACATCGGCGGCGGCACGACCGAAGTCGGCGTGATCTCACTGGGCGGCCTCGCGTATAGCGGCTCGATTCGCGTGGGCGGCGACAGTTTCGACCTCGCGATCGTCAGTTATGTGCGCAACCTGTATGGCGTGTTGCTCGGCGAGCAAACCGCCGAACACGTGAAGAAGGGCATCGGCTCGGCTGTGCGCGACGTGCCGGTCGAGCATATGAACGCGACCGGGCGCAGCGTCGACGACGGCTTGCCGCGCACGGTTCAGTTGAGCAACCACGATATCGCCGAGGCGATCGATGGTCCGCTGCGTCAGGTGATCGGCGCTGTGAAACGCGCGCTTGAAACGGCGCCTGCCGAACTGGTGACGGATATCGCACACAACGGCATCGTGCTGACCGGCGGCGGCGCGTTGCTCGGTAATCTGGGCCGGCGCCTGACCAACGAACTCGGGCTCGACGTCCACGTCGCCGACGAACCGCTCACCTGCGCGGTGCGTGGCGCGGGCGCGGCGGTTGCCGCCGGTTTGCTCGACGATAGCGCGTACGAGTGACTCGGCGCGGGATTCACGCTGCCGGATTCGCATCATCCGATTCGCGCCGCCACGCGAAGTCAACCTGATTCGCGCTACCACACGCAGCCGAACAAGCGTCGGTAGCCTATCTAACAGCTGTGTGACAATAGCCCCCCGCATCCCAATTTCAGGGACGCGAACACGATTTCTTCCTCGAATCCATTTCCAGCCGGCGTCGCCGGATTCAGGTGTTGCCGCGCCGTCTCTGAACCCTCTGTGAATCAATCTGTTACCACTTCGTCCTCGCCCGCCTCGCCGTTTTTTATCGAACTGCATAGCGGCTTGCATATGCCCTATGTGGAAGCGGGCGCTGGCGAACTACTGCTGTTCGTGCACGGCTCGCTGTGCGACTACCGTTATTGGCAACCGCAACTCGCGGGTTTGTCGAAGCACTACCGCTGTGTCGCGGTGAGTCTCACTCACTACTGGCCGGTGACGGATATCGAGCCCGACCGGCCGTTCAGCTGGAGTGAACATGCGGACGATGTGGCCGAGTTCATCGATCGTTTTGGCGCTGGGCCTGCGCACGTAGTAGGGCATTCGCGTGGCGGCTGCGTGGCCTTTCATTTCGCGCGACGCCATCCTCAGTACGTGCGTACGCTGACGCTCGCCGATCCGGGTGGCCCCTTGCAGATCGCCGGGCGAGCGCCCGCGAGTTTGCCCGAGACCGTCAACGCGTTGCGCGCGAAAGCCGCTCAACTGATCGAAACAGGCGAGGTGGAAGCCGGCTTGCAACTCTTCGTCGATTCGGTAAGCCGGCCTGGTTTCTGGGCGATGAGCACGCCTGGTTTTCGCAGGATGGCGACCGACAACGCGCACACGCTCGCGCGTCAATTCCGCGACCCGTTGCCCGCTTATGTAGCGGAGCAAGCGGCCGAAGTGCGCTGCCCGGTGCTGCTGATCGACGGCGAAAAGAGTCCCGACATGTTCCGCCGCACGGCGACGGCGCTGCAAACATGGCTGCCGGATGCGCGCCGCGAAACGGTGCGCGGCGCCTCGCACGGGATGAACCTCGCACATCCGGCGGCGTTCAATCGCTACGTCGACGGGTTCATTCGCTCAGTGGACGTTTGATAAACGCGTGAGATGGGTGCACATTGAGTGCTCGATTCGCGCACCGGAGTGCGCCATCGAATGGACAACGAGCGTGCAATAAGCCTGCAATAAGCCTGCAATGAACTGATGCTTCTTGCGCTTCTTGCCACGAGGCGATGCATGCGGGCCGCGCTCAGCTCCCCGAACTGAGGACGCAGCACTTGCGCAACGGGTGCGGTTCAAGCCTTGCGATGGGCGTCTTTATCGAGCGCGAGTTCCGCGGCTTCGCCGACGAGGCCGTGGTAATACAGATGCACGCCGATCGCGAGCGAGTCGTTGCGAATTTCGTGGAAGGCTTTCCATGCTTTCACAGGGTCTTTGAAGAGCAGATAGTGCGCCTCTCCCGCGATCAGATCCGCGACTTCGTGCAGGCCATGGCCGTGCAGCACGTTGACGAGAGCATCGAGACTGCGGTGGGTACGCGCATCCGTACGCGGATAGAGCATATGCAGCACCGCCACGTCTTGCGTCTTGAGCGCCGCCGACAACGCCACGACGATGTCCTGATGATTCAGCGCGGTGACGATGTTGTCTTCGTTGTGGACGTGATCCGGAAACAGCGTTTCGAGAGAGGCGTTCATCTGGTCCTTCCTGTTCTTCTGGCTGATGAAAAAAGCCCGCCGTTGGACGGCGGGCAAAGACAGCGATGTGTTCGCAGGGGAAGCAAAACACGGGGTCAGTATCGCAGAGCGGCCGTGCTTGTGCAGCTTGGCTACCGCAAAACATTGTTGCAGTACGCGTACCAGGCTTCATTTCGCTGACAGTGCCGTTGAGCGGATTGAATGCGTTGCCGCGCTGCGCGCTTGCGCATGTTCCGCTTGCGTCAGGCGATTACACGCATCTTTCAGACAACGAATGTTGCGCGAGCCGAGATGGATTGTTGCGGTCAATCGTCGCAATCAAAGCCCTTACGGACCGTAGAATGCGGAGCGGAGCCTGAGCATGCCACGCGGCGATCCGACGGTCGAGCATGCCGGCATGTGTGCGATGTGAAAGTAAAAGGAACGTGTAGATGAACTCGAAGACACACGCAACGCTGAGCTTTTCCGACAGCGACCAAACGATTGATTTGCCCGTTTATCAGGGCACGCTCGGGCCGGATGTCATCGACATTCGCAAGCTGTACGGCCAGACCGGCAAGTTCACTTACGACCCGGGTTTCATGTCCACGGCGGCATGCAATTCTGAAATCACGTATATCGACGGTGACAAAGGCGAGCTGCTGTATCGCGGTTATCCGATCGACAATCTGGCGCAAAACGCCGACTTCCTCGAGACGTGTTATCTGTTGCTGAAAGGCGAATTGCCGAATGCGCAGCAGAAGGAAGAGTTCGTCAATACCGTGACGCAGCACACGATGGTGCACGAGCAGATGCACTTCTTTTTCCGCGGCTTCCGCCGTGATGCGCACCCGATGGCTATTCTGGTGGCGGCAGTCGGTGCATTGTCGGCGTTCTATCACGACTCGCTCGACATCAGCAATCCGCAGCATCGCGACGTATCCGCGATTCGCATGATTGCGAAGCTGCCTACGCTGGTGGCGATGGCGTACAAGTACACCGTGGGGCAGCCGTTTGTGTATCCGAACAACGAGTTGTCGTACAGCGCGAATTTCATGCGGATGATGTTCGCGAATCCGGCGCAAGAGTACGAGGTGAATGACGTGCTGGTGCGCGCGCTGGATCGTATTCTGATTCTGCATGCGGATCACGAGCAGAATGCGTCGACTTCGACGGTTCGGTTAGCCGGTTCGTCGGGTGCGAATCCGTTTGCGTGCATTGCGGCGGGCATTGCGTGCTTGTGGGGTCCGGCGCACGGCGGCGCGAATGAAGCGGCGTTGAATATGCTGGAAGAGATTGGTTCGGTCGACAACATTCCCGAGTTCATTGCGAAGGTGAAGGACAAGGATTCGGGTGTGAAGCTGATGGGCTTTGGCCACCGCGTGTACAAGAATTATGATCCGCGTGCGAAGCTGATGCGTGAAACCTGTCATGAAGTGCTGGAAGAGTTGGGGTTGCATGATGACCCGTTGTTCAAGCTAGCGATGGCGCTTGAGAAGATCGCGCTTGAGGACGAGTACTTTGTTTCGCGGAAGCTTTATCCGAATGTGGATTTTTATTCGGGGATTGTGCAGCGGGCATTGGGGATTCCTACCGCTATGTTTACGTGTATCTTCGCGATGGCGCGGACGGTGGGGTGGATTGCGCAGTGGAATGAGATGATCGCTGATCCGGAGCAGAAGATCGGTCGGCCGCGGCAGTTGTTTATCGGGGAGACTCAGCGGGAGGCTCGGCCGCTTGCCAAACGGTGAATTTGCCGTTCGGCGGTTTTGGGTTGGTTGCCTGCGGCGCTTCGCTTTTCTTAAGTTAGTGGCCTGTGGGGCGGTTTTAGGTTGTATGCCTGCGGTGTTGGCCTTTCCTTGATTTGTTATTGGTGTATTTGCGTCGCCCCTGTGCGGGGCGGGCACCTACTTTTCTTTGCCTGCCGCAAAGAAAAGTAGGCAAAAGAAAGCGGCTCAAACCGCTAACTCTTAAGCGGGTCCCCTGGCTTGGAGGGGGCAGTGGTGCATTTGGAATCGGTGTCCTTGCACATTCGACGTTAGTGACACAGCAGTCATACTTCCCGCCTCGCACTGCGTGCTCGCCAGAAGAGTTCATCAGGAACATTGCGCTTCGTTTGGATGCGGCGGGGGTCATCGGCTTCGCGTCGGCTCTTAAAACGCCCGCTGTGTTTTGGTGCTCACGCTTCACCTGAGTCGCGTGCATGCCGCTCTTCATCGCTTCGCTTCTTCGGTCTCCTGGTTTCTCCCGCTGTCAGCGGGGTGCATTGCCGAGGCGAAGCCGACGGCCCCCATCATACCGAAACGAAGCCACTGGTTCCCCATGCATACCCATCCTCGACGCACGCAGTGCGGAGTGGGAGCTGATGAGCGCCTGGTCACTCACGCCGAATGTGCGAGGGCACGGATTCCAGATGCACCACTGCCCCCTCCAAGCCAGGGGACCCGCTTAAGAGTTAACGGTTTGAGCCGCTTTCTTTTGCCTACTTGTATATTCCCCTCCGTGGCACCAACCCGATCAGTTGTCGCCACACGGACAGTCAGCTCGTCTGCCTACAGTGCCTTGAGCTCGCAGAAAAGCCTGAGCGACTGTCCTTCTCATCCTCCTAACCCGAACAGTTGACTGAGCCTCGAGCTCGTATTTTCCTGCAAGTATGGGTACCGTGATGAACCAGACTTCTTCGTCCCTTTATATCGGCATCGACGTCAGCGGTAGCACGCTCGACGTGGCCATCCACGACACCACCGAACATTTCAGTGTCGACAATGAAACCGCCGCCATCGAACAGCTGGTCCAGCGTCTGAACGCGCTGGGTCCCACCCTGATCGTCATGGAGGCCACCGGCAAGCTCGAACTCGCCGTGCTCAGGGCGCTCTGCCAGGCCGGCCTGCCCGCCGTCGCGGTCAATCCCCGACAGGTGCGCGACTTTGCCAAAGCCACCGGCAAACGGGCCAAGACCGACCGCATCGACGCGTTCGTCATCGCCCATTTCGCCGCCGTCATCAAACCCGTCGTGCGTCCGCTCAACGATGTGCAGACCGAGCAGCTGCAGGCCCTGCTGCTGCGCCGTGCCCAGCTCATCGACATGCTCGTGGCCGAGAAGGCCCGCCTGGAGCGCGCTCACGCCGCGGCCAGGGAAAGCCTGAATGACCATATCAAATGGCTCAAACAGCAGCTCACCGTCGCGGATAAGGACATCGATTCGTTCATGCGTTCTTCGCCCGCGTGGCGTCAGAAAGAGGACCTGCTGCGCTCGGTGCCCGGCATTGGTCCCGGCGCTGCGGCCACGCTGATCGCGTTTATGCCTCAACTCGGCTCCCTGAACCGCCGCGAGATCGCTGCGCTGACCGGTGTCGCACCGTTCAATTCCGACAGCGGCAAACACACCGGCAAACGTCGCATTCAGGGCGGTCGTGCCATCGTGCGGCGCGCGCTTTATATGGCCTGCATCCCCGCGCTGCGCTTCAATCCGACGATCAGAGCCTTCTATGACCGTCTGCGTAAAGCCGGCAAACCCTTCAAGGTGGCCATGACCGCGTGCATTCGCAAGCTCATCGTGACGCTCAACGCCATGGTCCATAACTCAACACCCTGGAACCCATCGACGAATTAACCGGCGGTATAGCTTTGCCTGGATGCGGTACCTGAACGCGATCACTCGCGTGGTTTGCGCTCGCCTGTACGGAACGGGCGACCACATTGAGAATCCAGCACTCAGGAACAGCTTCCCGCTTGACTTCCAATACGGTTGCTTTTCTTTGCGGCAGGCAAAGAAAAGTAGGTGCCGCCCCGCACAGGGGCGACGCTAATACACCAATAAGAAAACAAGGAAAGGCCACCGCCATAGGCACACAGAAAAAGCGCCCCGCAGGCAACCCGATCAAAAAAAACCCTACGCCGCAGGCATCCCCCTCAGTCAATCCTCTCCCCAGCCGTCTCCCGCATAAACGGCAACGGCAACAACGACACAACCCCACACCCAATCAAATACCAAGCAGGCGCCAGATTACTCCCAGAAATCTGAATCAACCACGTAGCAAAAAACTGCGCAAACCCGCCAAAAACAGAAACCCCCAAACAATAAACAATCGACATCCCGGTAGCGCGAATCTCGCGCGGAAACATCTCGGGCAACATGACGATATTAGGTACCGCAGTAAAAGCGACAAACACAGCCAGCACAGCAACGACAGACAACAAAACAGGCACCGTAGGCAAAGCATTGATAATCATAAAAGCCGGATACACGGCAACAATCAGCATCACCCGCGAAATCCACAACACGCGTTTACGCCCAACCCGATCGGAAAGAGCCCCCGCAAACGGCGAACAGATCACCGTCACGACCGCCGCGGTCCAAGCGGCCCACAGCGCCGACGACATCGGTAAATGCAGAATCCGGATCGCGTAAGTGGACAGATAGAACAGCACGATATAGTTCGCCGCCGTACCACCAATCGTCGTCAACACACCCGTCGTAATCACACGCGAATGCTCGCGAAACAACTTGCGAACGGGCTGTGCCGCAGGCATCTGCGCCGCCGGCATCGTGCCGTCTTCAACGCCCGGCAAAGTCTCATCCAGATGACGCCGGATATAAATTCCAATCGGCCCCATCGCCATGCCGATCACAAACGGCACACGCCAGCCCCAGCTCTCCAGCGCGGCAGTGGACAACGCCGCCGCCAACGCAACACCCAGCAGCGAGCCACATACCGTGTTCAACCCCTGGCTCACAAACTGCCAGCTTCCGTAGAAACCGCGTGTCTTGTCGCTGCCATATTCAAGCAGCAACGATGTCGACGCACCAATCTCACCGCCCAGCGCGAACCCCTGAATCAAACGCGCAAGAATCACCAGCAGAGGCGCGGCCACACCGATCGCCGCGTATGTCGGCGCGAACGCGATAATCGCCGAGCCAAGCGTCATCAACCACAGCGTGAGACTCATCGCGGCCTTGCGTCCGGCACGATCGGCATAGGCGCCCAGCACGATGCCGCCCACCGGCCGCATGATGAAGCCCACGCCGAAGGTACCGACCGCCAGCATCAGTTGCGCAAGCTGCCCCTCCACCGGGAAATACAGCTTGCCGATGATCGTCGCGAAGAAACTGTAGATCGTGAAATCGAAAAACTCGAGGCCGTTGCCAAGCGTGATCGCGGCGATCGCCTTGGCGTGGCTCGTACGTTTGGCCGGCTCCGCGCCCGGCACGCCGGCGCGATTCAACGCGTCAGCGCCTGCGGGTTGCGGTGTAGCGGAATAGTCCATCTGCGTCTCCATGGTGTCCTTCCTGCTGATGCGCGGCTCTGCGGCCTTGTGCGCTGAAAGCAATGCGCGACGTCAATCCAACCCTACGCCCCGCCGCCTCAAACCAGAAACGTCTGCGCGAGCCGCACCCAATAGGCCGCGCCGGTCGCGAGGCAATCGTCGTTGAAGTCGTAGCCCGGGTTATGGACCATGCAACCGCCCTCGCCGTCGCCATTGCCGATGATGAGGTAGCTGCCCGGGCAACGCTCGAGCAGGAATGCGAAATCTTCACTGCCCGTCAGCGGCTGCATGTCGGCAATCAAACCGGCTTCGCCGACCCAGTCGAGCGCGACTTGCCGTGCGAGGCCGGTCATCTGTGCATCGTTGACGAGCACCGGATAGCGGCGCTGATAATCCACATGCGCCCGCGCGCCGAACACGGCCGCCTGTCCGCACGCGACCGCCGTGATGCGTTCCTGCAAATGGTCGCGAACCTCGGGCCTCAACGCACGCACGGACAGGCGCATCTCCGCGGTCTCGGGAATCACGTTCGGCGCTTCGCCAGCGTGGATCGCGCCGACCGTGATGATCGCCATGTCGAGCGGCGCGATATTGCGCGACACAATGGCCTGTAACGCCAGCACGATTTGCGCGCATACCACCACCGGATCGACGGCCTTATGCGGCACCGCGCCGTGACCGCCGCGACCCGTCACGTTGATGATCACCGTATCCGACGAAGCCATGAACGAGCCCGGCAGGAAGCCGAACTTGCCCGTCGGAAAACCCGGCATGTTGTGCATCGCGAAGACCGCGTCGCACGGAAACTTGTCGAACAGCCCGTCCTCGAGCATTTTTTTCGCACCGGCCAAGCCTTCTTCAGCAGGCTGGAAAATCAGGTTCAACGTGCCGTCGAAACTCTTTTCCTGCGCGAGATGCCTGGCGGCCGCCAGCAGCATCGCCGTGTGGCCGTCGTGGCCACATGCGTGCATCTTGCCAGGGACGGTGCTCGCATACGGCAAGCCGGTGGTTTCGTGGATCGGCAGCGCGTCCATGTCGGCGCGCAGGCCGAGTTTGCGCGTGCCGTTGCCGACCTTCAATTGGCCGACAACGCCGGTTTGGCCCAGCCCGCGATGCACGGTGTAGCCCCACTCCTGCAAGCGCTCGGCGACCAGGTCACCGGTGGCGAATTCTTCGTAAGCGAGTTCGGGCTGCGCGTGGATGCGATGGCGCAGCGCGATCATTTCGTCTTCGAGTTCGGCGATGCCCGCCGGAATGGCCATGGTGTTCACGATGTCGTCTCCGTCGATGAATGCGTGAACCGAGCATAGCGGCGCCGATTTTCCAGCGGCAGGCGTAGAATCGTTGCGGCAGCAACCTATGGTTGCCACCTTTCTACAAGCTTGTCAGATGAAACTCCATCAGCTCAGCACTTTAGCGGCCATTGCGGATACTGGTAGTATTCGGGCCGCGGCCCGTTCGCTCGACCTTTCACCGGCCGCCGTCACCAAGGCAATGCGCGAACTGGAAGCCGATCTGCAAGCGCCATTGCTGGTGCGCGGCGCGAGCGGTGTCGCGTTCACCGAGTTCGGCCGCGCGCTAGTCGTACATGCGCGGCTGGTGCTCGGCCAGTTGCAACGCGCGCAAGCGGAGATCGAGGCGATGCGCGGCGCGGCGGCCGGCAAGCTGTCGATCGGCGTCACGCCGTGGGTGGCGCTGACTTTCCTGCCGCCCACGGTGCAGCGATTCCGGCAGCGCATGCCGGAAGTCCAGCTGGAATTCTTCGAGGGTCTGCTGGGGGTCGTGCAACCCCGTTTGCGCGACGGCAGCCTCGACTTTTCCATTGGCCGTCCTCCGCCTGCTTCGCCGCAATCGGAGTTTCACAACGTGCCGCTCTTTTCGACGCACTCGGCGGTGGTCGCGCGCCGCGATCATCCGAAGGCGGGTTGCCGCACGCTGCTTGAACTGGAAGACGCCGAATGGGTGCTGAACTGGGACCCGGCCAGCCGTGAGTCGATCTCGGACAATCTGTTCCGCAAGCGCGGCATGCGCGTGCCGCACACGATTCATCTCGCGCATTCGCTCGCGGTCGTACTGGGCTTGCTCGCGCATACCGACATGCTCAGCATTTTTCCGTGGCCGCTCGTCGAAGTGAGCATCGCGAAAGAAAATTTGTGGGCGCTACCCTTGCGCGAAACGGTGGACGAAACGATCGTCAGCATCACGTCGCGCCGCGGTGCGCCGACAAGTCCGGCGGCCGCGTGTTTTCTCGACTGTTTGCGCGAAGTGATCGACGAAGGATCGCGCTCGCAAGACCCCGAACTGCGCCGCCTGTTTCATTCGATCGAACTGCTGTTGTAGTGAGGCCGGCCTGTAAGCTGAATCGCATGCGCGCCCAGTATGCTTCGAGTGCGCAGCGGCACGCCGCCCTGCTCTCACTTTTTGCCGACCATGAAGCAGACTCCGCTCGATAACAAAGCCGATCACGATACACGGGTGCTGGGCACGTCAGCGCAACGTGGCAGTCGTAGCGGTAGAAGCGATAGCGGCAATAGCAACTACTGCGGCGACGGCGACAGCGCAAGCAGAACCGGCGGCGAGAGCCATAGCGACAATAGCAATCACTGCGGCGACGGCGACAGCGCAAACAGAACCGGCAGCGAGAGCAACAACGCTAACAATCCCGCCTCGCTCGATCCATCCCATCACCGTGCCCTCGCGGAAGCCCGCCGCAGCGGCGGCGACGAACTGGGCGCCGTCGCGCATCTGATCGCCGCGCACACACTGGACGCCTACGCCGCCGCGACACCCGACGCCAGCGCCGCAAATCTCTGCGATGTCGCGACCGGCTACTTCATGACAGGCAATCATGTCACCGCCGAGTACTGGTATCGACTGGTTCTGAGGCTCGATCCGCAGGTCGCGGTGGCCTGCCAGAACCTCGCTGCCATCCTCGCGAGCGCTGGACACGTCACTGAAGCGGCCGTGTATCGGCAACGCGCCTATCGGATCCAGCGTGTGTTTGTCGAGGGAAGCGGCACGGAGCAGCGCCGGGTATTGGTGCTTTGCGCCGCACACACCGCGGGCAATGTCCCGTTCGATGCCTTGCTGCCCGGCACGAAAAATTGCCGCATCAAGTACGCGATCGACCACGCGGCCGACGAAGAAGACCAGCAATTGCCGCCCTACGACCTCGTGTTCAACGCGATCGGCGATGAGGATATTGCCGCCCCGCTCGCCGGGCGACTGGCGCGCTTCGTCGCGCACTGCGCACGGCCCGTGCTCAACCCGCCCGCTGCTGTCGCCCGAACCCAGCGAC
>NZ_JAXDPY010000376.1:0-22878 GCF_034668105.1 Paraburkholderia sp.
ACATCGACGCAGCAAGGAGCGGCAGACTACCGCGCGCGCTGCCCGCACGCAACGCTATCGCGCGGAACAGCGCCGCGCGACATGGAACGGATCAGGCATCGCGCCGCGTCAGCAGCATCGCGTCGCCATAACTGAAAAACCGGTAACGCTGTTCGATCGCGTGCCGGTACGTCTCGCGAATCGTCTCGACGCCCGCGAACGCCGACACCAGCATCAGCAACGTCGACTTCGGCAAATGGAAATTGGTCACCAGCCGGTCGACCACGCGAAATTGATAGCCCGGCGTGATGAAAATGTCGGTTTCCGTGCTGGCCGCAGCGAGCGGGCGTCCGGCGGCTTCGGCATCGCGCGCGGCGGCTTCGAGTGCGCGCATCGACGTCGTGCCCACCGCGATCACGCGGTTGCCGCGCGCGTGCGTCGCCGCGATCTTGTCGGCGAGCGTTTGTGGCAGGTGATACCACTCGCTGTGCATCTTGTGCTCGGCGAGGTTTTCGACCCGCACCGGCTGGAACGTGCCCGCGCCGACGTGCAGCGTAAGCGTCGCGCGCTCTACCCCACGGGCGTCTAGCCGTGCGAGCAGCGCGTCGTCGAAGTGCAGGCCGGCGGTGGGCGCGGCCACCGCGCCCGGATTCTGCGCGAACACGGTCTGATAGCGGGATTCGTCGGTCGCGTCGGGATCGTGCTCGATGTAGGGCGGCAGCGGCAGGCGGCCGAATTGCTCGATCAGCGTCAGGCAGTCGGCGGGGAAATGCAGCGTGTAGAACGGCTCGACGCGTTCGCCGACCGTCACGTCGAACGCGTCGGCGAGACGGATCGCGGTGCCTGGCTGCGGGCTCTTGCTGGCGCGGATCTGCGCGAGCGCGGTGCGTTCGCCGGTCAGACGCTCTACCAGCACTTCGACCTTGCCGCCACTGGCCTTCTGGCCGAGGAAGCGCGCCTTCAGGACTTTGGTATCGTTGAAGACCAGCAGATCGCCGGGCGCGATGCACTCGGGCAACTCAGCAAAGCGGCGGTCGATCAGGCGCGCGGTGCCACCGGCATCCGCCTGGTTGGCCACTTCGAGCAAACGGCTGGCGCTGCGCTCGGGCAGCGCGACTTGCGCGATCAGTTCGGGTGGCAGATCGAAATCGAAATCGGAAAGCGTAAACATACGGACGACTGGAAGCGAATTGGGACTGAATTGAGCCGAAGCCGGAGCCGGGCGGCTATGATTGCGGGACGCCGGAGCGGCCCGCGAGCCCGCGCGCTGTATGGCGGCGACACCTTTGACAGCCGATATTGTACTTGCGAAGCAACCCATGCCTTTGTCCGACCGCCGATCGCCCTCCGCTACCGATGAAGCGAGCACCGAGCCGAAGCGCCGCGTCTCGCGGGGCAGAGCGGCGGCGGCGGGTGTGAACGACCTCGGCACGGGTGGCCCGTCGGAGAGCGAAAAAGCCGCGCGTCAAGACGAAATTGTTGACCCATTCGGTGACAAGCCCGCCGGCAAAGCCGCGGGCAAAGCCACTGGTAAGCCTGCCGCCAAGGCTGCCGCAAAACCCACCGCCAAGCCCGTCGACAAGCTAGCCAAACTCGGCCTCGCGCGCGACATCGATCTGGTCCTGCATCTGCCGATGCGCTACGAAGACGAGACCTCGCTGACGCCGATCGGGCATTTGCTGCCGGGCGGCATCGCGCAGACCGAGGGCGTGGTGTTCGACAACGAGATCGCCTATCGTCCGCGCCGCCAGTTGCTGGTGAAATTGCACGACGACGCCGGCGACGAACTCGTCCTCCGCTTTCTGAATTTCTACGGCTCGCAGGTCAAGCAGATGGCAATCGGCGCGCGGCTGCGAGTGCGCGGCGACGTGCGCGGCGGCTTCTTCGGCATGGAGATGGTGCACCCGGCGGTGCGGGTGGTCGACGAAGACACGCCGCTGCCGCAGGCGCTGACGCCGGTGTATCCGAGCACCGCGGGCGTGACCCAGGCGTATCTGCGCAAATCGATCGATAACGCGTTGTCGCGCACGTCGCTGCCGGAGCTGCTGCCCGAACCGATCGCGCAGGCTTATATGCAGCCGCTCGGCGTGCCGACGCTGATGGACGCCGTGCGCACGCTGCATCATCCGGGCGTGCAATCCGACGAGACCGCGCTGATCGACGGCACGCATCCGGCGTGGGTGCGTATCAAGTTCGAGGAATTGCTGGCGCAGCAGATGTCGCTCAAGCGCGCGCACGAAGAGCGTCGCACCCGTGCGGCGCCGGCCATGCCGCGCCGCAAGCTGGGCGATGAATCCGCGCTGGTGGCGCGTTTGCTGAAGGCGCTGCCATTTTCGCTGACGGCGGCGCAAGAGCGCGTGGGCGGCGAGATCGCGCTCGATCTGACCCAGCCTCATCCGATGCAGCGGCTGCTGCAGGGCGACGTTGGCAGCGGCAAGACGATCGTCGCCGCGCTGGCCGCCGCACAAGCGATCGACGCCGGCTACCAGGCCGCGCTGATGGCGCCGACCGAAATCCTCGCCGAACAGCACGCGCGCAAGTTGCGCGGCTGGCTGGAGCCGCTGGGCGTGAGCGTCGCGTGGCTCGCCGGCAGTCTGAAGACGAAGGACAAGCGCGCCGCGATCGAAGCGGCGGCGCTCGGCACGGCGCAACTCGTGATCGGCACGCACGCGATCATCCAGGACGCCGTCGAGTTCGCGCGGCTCGGGCTGGTGATCGTCGACGAACAGCATCGCTTCGGGGTGGCACAGCGTCTCGCCTTGCGCGCCAAGGCGCAGAACGCCGCCGACGGCGCGCGCGATTTCCAGCCGCATCAATTGATGATGTCGGCCACGCCGATTCCGCGCACGCTGGCGATGACCTATTACGCCGACCTCGACGTCTCGACCATCGACGAACTGCCGCCAGGACGCACGCCGATTCTGACCAAGCTGGTGTCGGACGCGCGGCGCGAAGAGGTGATCGGCCGCGTGCGTGAGGCCGCGTTGACGGGGCGGCAGGTGTATTGGGTGTGTCCGCTGATCGAGGAAAGCGAGACCTTGCAGTTGCAGACTGCGGTGGAAACCTACGAGACGCTGGTGGCCGCATTGCCCGAATTGAATGTCGGGCTGGTGCACGGGCGGCTCGCGCCGGCGGAGAAGGCGGCGGTCATGGAGGCGTTCACGCGCAACGAAGTGCAGTTACTGGTGGCGACGACGGTGATCGAAGTGGGTGTGGACGTGCCGAACGCGTCGCTGATGGTGATCGAGCATGCCGAGCGGTTTGGTCTTGCGCAGTTGCACCAGTTGCGCGGACGGGTGGGGCGCGGCAGCGCGGCTTCGGTTTGCGTGTTGTTGTATACGGGACCGCTGTCGATGACGGCGCGGGCCCGCTTGCAGACCATGCGGGAAACGACTGACGGCTTCGAAATCGCCCGGCGCGACCTCGAGATTCGCGGGCCGGGAGAATTTCTCGGTGCCCGGCAGTCGGGCGCCGCCATGTTGAGATTTGCCGATCTCGAGAATGACCAGTGGCTCATCGAGCCCGCCAGGGAAGCCGCGGCGGCTTTGCTCGACAAGTATCCCGAGGTGGTGATGCAGCATCTCGCCCGCTGGCTCGGGGCCCGGGAGCAATATCTGAAGGCTTGAGGACCGGTCTTTGACGGCAGACGCGACTGTGCGCCCCGCCTCCAGAAGACCAAAAGGTTGGCGAACCGACCCTATAGGTGTATAACTAGAACCTATCGAACTCATTGCACTGATTGGTCCCCTAATGACGCTCACCGAATTGAAATATATCGTCGCGGTTGCCCGCGAACGGCACTTCGGCCGGGCCGCCGAAGCGTGTTTCGTCAGCCAGCCGACCCTGTCGGTCGCCATCAAAAAGCTCGAAGACGAGCTCAACGTCCAGATTTTCGAACGCGGCACCAGCGAAGTCAGCGTCACGCCGATCGGCGAGCAGATCGTCACACAAGCTCAGCGCGTGCTCGAACAAACGCTCGCGATCAAGGAGATCGCCAAACAGGGCAAAGACCCGCTGGTCGGGCCGTTGCGCCTCGGCGTGATCTATACGATCGGACCGTATCTGCTGCCTACGCTCGTCAAACAGATGATCAAGCGCGTCCCGCAGATGCCGTTGATGCTGCAGGAAAATTACACGATCAAGCTGATCGAACTGCTCAAACAAGGCGAAATCGACGTCGCCATCATGGCGCTGCCGTTCCCGGAAACCGGCCTGATGCTGCGTCCGCTCTACGACGAACCGTTTGTCGTCGCGCTGCCGTCCGGACACGCATGGGAAAACCGCGCGAAGATCGAGGCCGAGGACCTCAAGCAGGAAACCATGCTGCTGCTCGGCAGCGGTCACTGCTTCCGCGACCATGTGCTGGGCGTTTGCCCTGAATTGATGCGTTTCTCGCAGAACGCGGACGGTATCCAGAAGACTTTCGAAGGTTCGTCGCTGGAAACCATTCGTCATATGGTGGCGAGTGGCGTCGGGATCACCGTGCTGCCGCGCATGTCGGTGAGTGAGGTCAGACCGCACGCCGGCGGTATCGACGCGGGCCTGCTCAGCTACGTCGCCTTTGGCGAACCGGCGCCGGATCGCCGCGTCGTGCTCGCCTGGCGCAAGAGCTTCACGCGCATGCCGGCTATCGAAGCGATCAGCGACGCCATCAACGCCTGCGATCTCACAGGCGTCAAAAAACTCGATCTGCCGGTCGCCGTCAACTGACCGACCCGGCCCCCTGCGGCCGTTGGCGGCTGTTCTTCACACAATTCAGCCAGGCTGCTGTCACGAAGCGGCTTGGCGGGGCAATTCCCTACGGGGAAAAGCCGCGACCTCTATGGAATAGATAAATTTAATCAAATACGACCATTCAATAGCTTTGTTATAGTTCCCTCCATGGATCGCCCGATCCGTTCAGACCTGGAGGAAATCATGACGCAAACAAAATCCCAGCCGGTCCAAACCGTTGCCACCGAATTCGCTCGCGCTGCCATCGGCAGCGTTGCCGCCTCGGTGCGCAGCCTGCGCACGGCCGCCTTGTCTCTGCTGGTCGATCGGGCGTTGTCTGCATAAGCCGTAAGCATCAGCGCGCCGCACCTATTCCCGCATTCGGTTTCGATAAAAGTCTCACAGGAGTTACGCATGTCCGAAAATAAGCTCACCAATGCAGCCGGCGCACCCGTCGCCGACAATCAGAATTCGATGACCGCCGGCGCGCGCGGTCCGGTCGTTCTGCAAGACGTCTGGCTGCTCGAAAAACTCGCTCACTTCGACCGCGAAGTGATTCCGGAACGCCGCGTTCATGCCAAGGGCTCGGGCGCATTCGGCACACTGAAGGTCACGCACGACATCTCGCGCTATACCAAGGCGAAAGTCTTCGCTCAGGTCGGCAAGGACACCCCGCTCTTCATGCGCTTTTCGACAGTGGCCGGCGAACGCGGCGCTGCCGACGCGGAACGCGACGTGCGCGGTTTCTCGATCAAGTTCTACACGGAAGAAGGCAATTGGGACGTGGTCGGCAACAACACGCCGGTGTTCTTCATTCGCGATCCGCTGAAGTTTCCTGACTTCATCCACACGCAAAAGCGTGACCCGTACTCCAACATGCGCAGCAATGTCGCCGCATGGGATTTCTGGTCGCGTCATCCGGAGTCGTTGCATCAGGTCACGATTCTGATGAGCGATCGCGGGATTCCGCAGAACTACCGCCAGATGCACGGTTTCGGTTCGCACACGTACTCGTTCATCAACGCGAACAACGAACGTTTCTGGGTGAAGTTCCACTTCAAGTCGATGCAAGGCATTAAGAACTTTACCGATGCCGAAGCGGCGCAAGTGGTGGCCCAGAACCGTGAAAGCGCGCAGCACGATCTGCTCACGAATATCGAAGCAGGCAACTTCCCGACATGGCGTTTTGCGATTCAGGTGATGCCGGAAGCGGAAGCCGCGGCCTATCGCTTCAATCCGTTCGACGTCACCAAGGTGTGGTCGCAGAAAGATTACCCGTTGATCGACGTCGGCACGATCGAGTTGAATCGCAACGCGGACAACTACTTCGCGGACGTGGAGCAGGCCGCGTTCTCGCCGGCCAATGCCGTGCCGGGGATTGCCTTCTCGCCGGACCGTCTGCTGCAAGGCCGTTTGTTCTCGTACGGCGACACGCAGCGCTATCGCCTCGGCATCAATCATCATCAGATTCCGGTGAATGCGCCGCGTGTGCCGAGCCCGCATTCGTTCCATCGCGACGGGGCGATGCGCACGGACGGCAACCTGGGTCGCAACGTCAACTACGAGCCGAACCGTTTCAGCGATTTCGCGCAGGACAGCAACGCGTCGGAGCCGCCCCTCGCAGCGGGGACGGTCGATCGTTACGACCATCGCCAGGACGGCGACTACTACACGCAGCCGGGTATGTTGTTCGCGCTCTTCGATGCGGCGCAACGTCAGCGTCTGTTCGGCAATATCGCGCGCCATATCAACGGCGTGCCGCAAGAGATCGTCGCGCGTCAGATCGAGCATTTCCGCCGTGCCGATCCGGCCTATGCGGAAGGTGTGATCGCCGCGCTGGCCGATCTTGCCGAAGGCGCCAGGAAGTAAGCAGTTGAGGTGTTCAGGAAGTGATGCAGCAGGGCGGGGCGCATCGGTGTCCCGCCGGAAATGATGCGAATCGAGGAAGCACGATCATGATCCAGATGATGAAGTCCAGCATTGGCAGCTCGCTTGCCGCACGCGGCGCGCGACAGCAGCAAGCATGGATGCTGCGCAAGGCAGCGGGATTCGTGATCGTCTCGAGCGGGCTCGCGGTGATCGTTGTACAAGCCCGGCAACACGCGCTCGGCGCGTGATCGAGCCGGGCTCCCGGATGCGGCAAGCGGCCACGCGTCACACGAACGCAGCGGCGTTCCAGGCTAAACTGTCGAGCGTTCGATATGCCGGGTTTGCTACCGCACATCGTCACTTTGCCGACCGGTTCGTATCACTTTTCAAAGGGTTCATCATGGCCAAGAAAGAAGCCGTACAGCACGTCAATATCGGTATCAGCGACAAGGATCGCAAGAAGATTGCAGAAGGTCTGTCGCGACTACTCGCCGACACCTACACGCTGTACCTGAAGACTCACAACTTCCACTGGAACGTGACGGGTCCGATGTTCAACACGCTGCACTTGATGTTCGAGACGCAGTACAACGAGCTGGCACTCGCGGTCGATTCGATCGCCGAACGTATCCGCGCGCTGGGCGTGCATGCGCCGGGCAGCTACAAGGATTTCGCAAAGCTGTCGTCGATTCCGGAAGCGGACGGCGTGCCGGCTGCGGAAGAAATGATTCGCCAGCTGGTGGAAGGCCAGGAAGCCGTCGTGCGTACCGCGCGCGCGATTTTCCCGTCGACGGAAGCCGCTAACGACGAGCCGACCGCCGACCTGCTGACGCAACGCATGCAGACGCACGAAAAGACTGCGTGGATGCTGCGCTCGATGCTGGCTTAAGCGTTCTGGGCGTTTCGCATGGGTTCAACATAGCGCATCGGCATTTGCGTTGGATTGAAAGACAAACAAAGCCTCCCTTCGTGGGAGGTTTTGTTTTTTGCGGCGCCGGTTTTTACGCTTGACGATGGCTTCGGGCTCGGGCTCGGGCTCGGGCTCGGCATCGGCATCGGCATCGGCATCGGCATCCGCATCGTTTTCGTTTCCGATTCGCAGGTCAAGCTTTTCGAGCCTAGCCTGGCCAGAAGGCCGCCTGCCGCCCGCATCCCGTAAAATAGCTGTACCGCCTGTACTTCACCGAATTCGCCCATGTTCGCCCGACTCCCTTTGTATCTGCGCCTCGTCCGCATGGACAAGCCGATCGGCAGCCTGCTTCTGCTGTGGCCGACGCTCAACGCGCTGTGGATTGCGTCCGACGGTCATCCGTCGTGGCCGCTGCTGGCGATCTTCACGGTGGGCACGGTGCTGATGCGTTCGGCGGGTTGCGCGATCAACGATTACGCGGACCGCGACTTCGATCGCTACGTGAAGCGTACGGAAAACCGGCCGATCACGTCGGGCAAGATCAAGGCCTGGGAAGCAGTGGCGCTGGCGGCCGGTTTGTCGCTGCTGGCGTTTCTGCTGATCTTGCCGCTGAATACGCTGACAAAGGAATTGTCGGTGGCGGCATTGTTCGTCGCCGGGTCATATCCGTTCACCAAGCGCTTCTTTGCAATTCCGCAGGCGTATCTGGGCATCGCGTTCGGTTTCGGCATTCCGATGGCGTTCGCCGCGATTCAGGATCACGTGCCGATGCTCGCCTGGGTGATGCTGCTGGCCAACGTGTTCTGGTCGGTTGCGTACGATACCGAATACGCGATGGTCGATCGCGACGACGACATCAAGATCGGCATCCGTACTTCGGCGCTGACTTTCGGCCGCTTCGACGTGGCGGCAATCATGCTGTGCTATGCGGCGACGCTCGGCATTTACGCCGGCATCGGCGTGATACTCGGTTTCGGTGTGTTGTACTGGTTGGGATGGCTTGCAGCAGTGGGCTGCGCGATCTATCACTACACGTTGATCCGCAACCGCGATCGGATGGCGTGCTTCGCGGCGTTCCGCCATAACAACTGGCTGGGCGGCGCGTTGTTTGTGGGCATTGCCGCGCATTACGCGGCGGCTTCGTTTTAATTCTGCAGGGCTTCTTCATGGCCCGCGCCACAGAAGCTGGCTGGTTTTAATTCTTCCGTGCTTCTTCGTACCACGGCCATATAAAGCGCTTCGGTTTGAACCGCGCCGCGCTGTCTCTCCTGCGCCGCCGACGCCGCCCCCGTTCGATCCGAGGCGCAGCGTCGTTCTACGCACATCTCTTCCAGACGCCTAACCGCGCTTACAACTTGCCGAGTTCGTCGCCCATTTCCTTGGCGCGCGCATTCGCGGCGAGCGCCCCGCGCACGATCGCGTCCTTGATCCCGTTTGCCTCGAACGACGCCAGCGCGGCCGCCGTGGTACCGCCCTTCGACGTCACGCGTTCGCGCAACAGGCTCAGCGGCTCGTCCGAATTCGCGGCCAATTGTGCCGCGCCGGTGAAGGTCGCGACCGCCAGCGCGCGGCCTTGCGCTTCATCCATGCCGAGTTGGCGCGCGGCTTCCTGCAGCGCTTCGATGAAATAAAACACGTAAGCGGGACCACTGCCCGAGATCGCGGTCACGGCGTCGATCTTCGCTTCGTCGTCGAACCAGACGGTTTCGCCGACTGCGCCCAGCACTTGCGACGCGAGCGCGCGGCCGGTTTCGTCGACGCTGCCGGTCGCGACCAGGCCCGTTACGCCCATGCCGATCAGCGCCGGCGTATTCGGCATCACGCGGACGATGCGGGCATGGCCGTTCAGCCAGCGTGACATGTCATCCATGCGAATGCCCGCGACAATGCTGATTACCAGTTGCGAGGCTTGCAGATGCGGCGCCAGCGTTTCGGCAACGCTCTTCAGAATCTGCGGCTTCACCGCCAGCACGACGGCGTCGTACGACGCGAGCGCGGCGTCCCCGGCGGCGCCGGTCTTGATGCCGAATTGCTGCTCATTGCGCTTGCGCGCGTCTTCGTTCGGGTCGATCGCGTACAGGTCAGCGGGCACGACGCCGCGTTTGATGAGGCCGCCGATCAACGCCGCGGCCATGTTGCCACCGCCGATAAAAGCAATTTTCATGATGGTCCGAAAGGTGGTCCGAAAGGTGGTCCGAAAGAGGGTCCGTGAGAGGGTCCGAAAGAGGGTCCGTGAGACGTCAGGAAGGAAGGCCTGAACGGTCAGTGAGAGTAATCTCGCGCGCCGAAGATCGCGGTGCCGACGCGTACGATCGTCGCGCCTTCCAGCACGGCCGCTTCGAGGTCGCTCGACATGCCCATCGAGAGCGTATCGAGTTCGAGGCCGTCATTGCGCAAACGCTCGAACAGTTCACGCAGATGCCGATGCGGCACGCGCTGCTCTTCGATGCCGCCGGCCGGTTCTGGAATCGCCATCAGGCCGCGCAGATTCAGCCTCGGCAGCGCGGCGATTTCCTGCGCAACCTCCACGGCCTCGGGAATGCTCACGCCGCTTTTCGATGCTTCGCCGCTAATGTTGACCTGCAGGCAAACGTTCAACGGCGGCAGGTTGTCGGGGCGTTGCTCCGACAGCCGTTGCGCGATCTTCAGGCGGTCGACCGAATGCACCCAGTCGAAGCTCTCCGCGACCGGCCGTGTCTTGTTCGATTGCAATGGTCCGATGAAATGCCATTCGAGCGCTGTTCGCAGATCGGCCAGCGCTTCGATTTTGGTGATGGCTTCCTGCACGTAGTTCTCACCGAACGCGCGTTGACCGGCTGCGTGAGCGGCGCGCACGTCTTCGGCGGGAAATGTCTTCGAGACTGCGAGGAGGGTGATTGAACGCGGGTCGCGTCCGGCCATCTGCGCGGCGAGGGCGATGCGTTGCCGCACCGCTTCGAGGTTATGAATCAGATCGGGCATGGAACGGAACCGGAAGTCCAGCGAAAGACAATGATCGAATTATACGGACGCCGCCGCTTCATGCCGCCGCGGGACGGCGAAGCCGTTCACGGTGATGTGCCGCAAGCCGCAAGCCGCATCCCGCGCCTGCATCAAATCGATCGCCTCAAGGGGACAGCATGTGCTCCACAAGTTCGATCCAGTGCGCGACCGGTGTAGAGGTGCCGCTTTGCAGATGGGCAATGCAACCCACGTTCGCCGACACGATCACCTGCGGCTCCTGCGCCTGAAGCCGTTCGAGTTTCTGATCGCGTAGCGCGTACGAGAGCTTGGGCTGCGTCAGCGAATAGGTGCCGGCCGAGCCGCAGCAGAGATGATTGTCGGCCGGCAGACGCACTTCCACGCCGAGCGCCGCCAGCAGATGCTCGACCTTGCCGCGCACCTGCTGACCATGCTGCAACGTGCACGGCGGATGGAACGCCACCGTATGGATCGCGCGGCGGCGCGTCACGGCGACGAGCGCCTCTTCGAACTCCGGCAGGATCTCCGCGACATCGCGCGTCAACTCGGTCACGCGGCGTGCCTTCTCCGCATACGCGGGATCGTTGCGCAGCAGATGCGCGTATTCCTTGACCGTCGCGCCGCAGCCGGACGCGTTCATCACGATCGCTTCCACGCCTTGTTCGATATAGGGCCACCACGCGTCGATGTTGGCGCGCAGGTCGTCGAGCGCTTCGTCGTTGTAGCCCAGGTGCAGACGGATCGCACCGCAACAGCCGGCTTCGGGCGCGATCAGCGTTTCCACGCCGAGCGCGTTGAGCACGCGCGCCGTCGCGACGTTGACGTTCGGCATCATCGACGGTTGCACGCAACCGGCGAGCATCAGCATCCTGCGTGGATGTTTCGCGGTCGGCCATTCGAGCGGACGCTGCCGCGCGGGTACCTTGTCGCGCAGTTTCTTGGGCAGAAGCGGGCGGACATGCTGACCGATGCGCATGGCCGGCGTGAACAGCGCGCTGTTCGGCAGGAAGCTCGCGAGCAGCCGGCGCAGCATCCGCTGACCGAGCGGACGCGTGACCTGTTCCTCGGTGATCTTGCGGCCGATCTCGACCAGTCTGCCGTATTGCACGCCGGACGGGCAGGTGGTTTCGCAACTGCGGCAGGTAAGGCAGCGGTCCAGATGCAGCTGCGTGCTACGCGTGACGGCGGCGCCTTCCACCATCTGCTTGATCAGATAGATGCGACCGCGCGGACCATCGAGTTCGTCGCCGAGTATCTGATAAGTCGGGCAGGTGGCCGTGCAAAAGCCGCAGTGCACGCAATTGCGCAGGATGGCGTCGGCTTCGTCGCCTTCGGGCGTGTTGCGAATGAAGTCCGCGAGGTTGGTTTGCATCGCGTCGCTCAGAAGTCGGGGTAGAGGCGGCCGCGGTTGAAGATGCGGGCCGGGTCGAAGGCATTTTTCAGGCCGCGATGGATTTTCATCAGCGGTGCGGGCAGCGGCGTGAAGACGCCGGCGCTGCGGTCGTAGCCGGGGCCGGTACGAAAGATGGTGGCGTGGCCACCCGCCTGTTTGGCGCTGATACGCACGGTTTGCGCGTCGGTGTCGGTGATCCACCAGCGTTGGCCGCCGCCCCATTCCATCAGTTGCGCGCCGGGCAATTGCAGCGGCTCGGTGATCGACGGCAGCGCGAGGCGCCAGAGCGCGGCCTTTGGCGGGATACCGGCAAAGAACGAGTCGGTCTGTTCGCGCAGGCCGGCCCAGAAGCGCTCCGCCTCCACGGCGTCGACGACTTCGCCGCCGAGCGCCGTGCGCGCCGTTTTGACCGCGGCTTCCGCGCCGGCCATCCGTACGGCCAGCGTGCCGTGGCGCCACGCGCTCGCGGTGATCGGCAGCGGCCGGCCGCCCCATTCGTTGAGCTTGCGGACCGCGTCGGTGCCATTCATGTCGAATTTGAGCGTGGCTTCGGCCTGTGGCAGCGGCAGCACTTTGACCGACAGTTCCAGAATCAGCCCAAGGGTGCCGAGCGAACCGGCCATCAAACGGGAGACGTCGTAACCGGCGACGTTCTTCACCACCTGGCCGCCGAAATGCAGTTTCTGGCCCTGGCCGTTCATGATGACGGCGCCCAGCACGAAGTCGCGCGCCGCGCCGGCGGCCGGGCGGCGCGGACCGGCAATGCCCGCCGCGATGCAGCCGCCGAAGGTAGCCTGCGGCCCGAAGTGGGGCGGCTCGAAGGCGAGCATCTGGTGGTGTTCGGCGAGCGCGGCCTCGATCTCCAGCAGCGGTGTGCCCGCGCGTGCCGTGATCACCAGTTCGGCTGGATCGTAGGCAATGATGCCGCGATAAGCGCGCGTGTCGAGGATGTCACCTTCCAGCGTCTGGCCGTACCAGTCTTTGGTGCCGCCGCCACGGATGCGCAATGTGCGCCCTTCGGCGCTGGCCGAACGCACGCGTTCGGACCAAACGGCGACGATGTCGTCCTCTTCCATGGTGCCCTGCTTCGTTGTGTTTCGATCGATTGTACCGGGCGGGGGCGCGCTGGCAACCCGGAGCGGACCCGCATCGGGTATCAGGGTGGATGCGGGGGAGCTGTGGTGGCGCGGGTTACGTGCGACGCGCTGGAGGCGTGAGTTATCCGGAGAAGAAGAGCACGGGCGGTGCGGCGCGCGTGATAGTGGAGAGAACGGAATTGCCAAGGGGCCGCGGGGCCGCCGCGCGCCTACGTCCGCGGCGTCGAACCCATAATCGCGGCGCCCCGCAGGCGCCTTAAAACCGCGGCAGGTCCGGATGCGGCAGCAGGCCGCCGCGCACATGCATCTTGCCGTACTCGGCGCAGCGCGCGCGGGTGGGGATACCCTTGTCGGGATTGAGCAGGCCCGGCGCGTCAAAGGCGCGTTTGACCGCATGGAACGCGTCGCGCTCTTCGGGTGAGAACTGCACGCACATCGAATTGATCTTCTCGATGCCCACGCCATGTTCGCCGGTCACCGTGCCGCCCAGTTCTACACACGCTTCGAGAATGTCGCAACCGAACGCCTCAGCTCGATGCCACTCGTCCACGTCGTTGCCGTTGAACAGAATCAACGGATGCATGTTGCCGTCGCCGGCGTGGAACACGTTGATGCAGCGCAGCCCGTATTTCTTCTCCATCACTTCAATGCGCGCCAGCAGCGGCCCGATACTGCGGCGCGGCACGGTGCCGTCCATGCAGTAATAGTCGGGTGAAATGCGGCCGGCGGCCGGAAACGCGTTCTTGCGCCCGGACCAGAAGCGCAGCCGTTCATTTTCCGAGCGCGAAATCTGGATGCGGGTTGCACCCTGTTCGCGCAACACGGCGGTCATGCGCACGATTTCGTCGGCGACTTCTTCAGGCGTGCCGTCGGATTCGCACAGCAGGATCGCCGCCGCGTCGAGGTCGTAGCCCGCATTGACGAACTCCTCGACGGCACGCGTGGCCGGTTTGTCCATCATCTCAAGACCGGCCGGAATGATGCCTGCTGCAATGATCCCGGCGACCGCGTCGCCGCCTCTCACGACATCGTCGAAGCTGGCCATGATGACTTGCGCCGTTTGTGGCTTCGGGATCAGCCTGACGGTGACTTCGGTGACGATTGCGAACATGCCTTCGCTGCCGATCAACACAGCGAGCAGGTCGAGCCCCGGCGCGTCGGGTGCGAGTGAACCGAATTCGACGATTTCGCCTTCCATGGTCACAGCGCGCACACGCAGCACGTTGTGGACGGTAAGGCCATATTTGAGGCAATGCACGCCGCCCGAATTTTCGGAGACGTTGCCGCCGATCGTGCAAGCGATTTGCGACGAGGGATCAGGTGCGTAGTAGAGACCGTATGGCGCGGCGGCTTCGGAAATCGACAGATTGCGCACGCCCGGTTGCACAGTCGCGGTACGTGCATACGAGTCGACTTCGACGATCTTGCGAAAGCGCGCGAGCGACACCACCACGCCGTGACGAATCGGCATCGCCCCGCCGGACAAACCGGTGCCCGCGCCGCGTGGCACGATCGGCACGTCGAGCCGGTGACAGATCTGTACGATGCGCTGCACCTGCGATTCCGTTTCCGGTAGAGCGACCGCCAGCGGCAGACGCCGATAGGCGGCGAGTCCGTCGCATTCGTAGGCGACCGTGTCTTCTTCGCGGTACAGCAGACAATGGGTCGGTAGCACGGCCATCAGCGCCTGCACGACTTCGCGCTGGCGCTGGGCCAGAACTTCGGCCGTCAGTTCGACGGGTGCGTTCATATGACTTGTCTCCTCGTGTCTTTCACGCTGCGTGCCCAGTCGAGCCTGGTTGTACAGCAGCCGGCGTTGCCGTTGCCTGCTGCCCGCAGCTCGTTGCCCGCTGTCCGTTGTCCGCTGTCCGCTGTCCGCTGTCCGCTGTTGTAACTGAGCTGAGCTGAGCTGAGCTGAGCTTCGATGACGCCTTATGCCGCCCAGGAAAAGATCTTGCCCGGGTTCATCAGATTGCGCGGATCGAGCGCGTGTTTGATGGAGCGCATCGTATCGACGGCGACTTCGCCGTGTTCCTCGAGCAGGAAGTTCATCTTATGCAGACCGACGCCGTGCTCACCCGTGCAGGTACCGTCCATGCGCAGCGCCCGTTGCACGATACGATGGTTCAGACGCTCGGCTTCGGCGAGCTCTTCCGGCTTGTTCGGATCGATCAGGATTGCGACATGGAAGTTGCCGTCGCCGACATGGCCGACGATCGGGCAGGGCAGCGGCGACGCGTTCAGATCCTGCTCCGTTTCCACCACGCATTCGGCGAGACGCGAGATCGGCACGCAGACGTCGGTTGTGACGGCGCGGCAGCCAGGCTTCAGTTGCAGCATCGCGAAATAGGCGTTGTGGCGCGCGTTCCACAGGCGGCTGCGGTCTTCCGGGCGAGTCGCCCATTCGAAGCCTTCGCCGGCATTCTGCGCGGCGAGTTCCTGCACCAGTTCGGCTTGCTCTTTGACGCCGGCCTCGGTGCCGTGGAATTCGAAAAAGAGCGTGGGCGCTTCACGCAACGTCAAATTCGAGTGCCGATTGATCGAGCGGATCGCTAGCGAGTCGACAAACTCGACTCGCGCAATCGGCACGCCCATCTGGATCGTTTCGATGACGGCGCGCACCGCGTCGCCCATCGACGGGAACGTGCAGACCGCAGCCGATACCGCTTCGGGCTGCGGATACAGACGCACGGTGATCTCGGTAATCACACCGAGCGTGCCCTCCGAGCCGACGAACAGACGCGTGAGGTCGTAACCCGCCGACGACTTGCGCGCCCGCGTGCCCGTTTTGATCACGCGGCCATCGGCCAGAACCACCGTCAGCCCGAGGACGTTTTCGCGCATCGTGCCGTAGCGTACGGCATTGGTGCCCGAGGCGCGCGTAGCCGACATGCCGCCGATGCTCGCGTCAGCGCCCGGGTCGATCGGGAAAAACAGGCCGGTGTCGCGCAGCGCCTCGTTCAACTGCTTGCGTGAGATGCCGGGTTCGACCGTGACGGTCAGGTCTTCGGCATTGATCGACAACACACGGTTCATTTCCGACAGATCGATCGACACGCCACCTTGCACCGCCAGCAGATGCCCTTCGAGCGACGAACCGTTGCCATATGGGATGATCGGCACATCGTACTGGCCGCATAGTTTGACGATGGTTCGCACGTCTTCCGTATTGCGTGCGAAGACGACGGCGTCGGGAAGTTGGGGGTCGAACGGCGATTCGTCGCGGCCGTGATGGGCACGCACGGCTTCTGCCGTGGACACGCGTTCGCCGAAAACGGCCTTGAGCGCTGTTAGCAACTCGGTGGGAAACGGTCGGCGCAGCGGGGCCGGCGGCACGGGATGGTTCACGCATGTCTCCTGATATTGGGGCGGAACTGTTCTACAGCACGTGCTTCATTTTACGCCGATCGCCTGCGGGACGGCGTCGAGGACCGCTGCGACTCCTATAATGGCGGCGGTCTTACGATGCGCGCAATATGGATAAACGCGGTGGCTGACGCGGGGGCTGACGCGGTGACTAACGCGGTGACCAACTCGGCGGTCTATCTGGTGGCCAACTTGCGGCTCGCTTACGGATTGGCCGGCTGGATTCGCCGCCGCCGACGCACCGTCACTGAATGAATGGATGGGAGACATCATGGGCAACCGCTTGAGCAAGATCGCCACCCGTACGGGCGACGACGGCACTACCGGCCTGGGCGACGGCCGCCGTGTACGCAAGGACAGCGCGCGCATTGCTGCGATCGGCGATGTCGATGAACTCAATTCGAATCTAGGCGTGTTGCTGTGCGAAACGCTGCCCGACAACGTGCGAGCGGCGCTGGTCGCGATTCAACACGATCTGTTCGATCTTGGCGGTGAACTCTGCATCCCCGGCCATACGATGATTACCGACAAACATCTCGGCCAACTCGACGACTGGCTGACCGACTACAACACGACCTTGCCGCCATTGAAGGAATTTATTCTGCCGGGCGGCTCGCGCGCGGCGGCCCTTGCGCATGTGTGCCGTACGGTGTGCCGACGCGCCGAACGGTCGATCGTCGCGCTGGGCGAAGACGAGGCGCTCAACGAGGCGCCGCGTCAATATGTGAACCGGCTGTCCGACCTGCTGTTCGTGCTGGCGCGCGTGCTCAATCGCGCGGACGGCGGCAGCGACGTGTTATGGCAACACGATCGTAGCGCCGGCTAACGCCCCTTTTTTCTTTTGATCACTGTGACAATCTGTCCCGGGCAAAACTTCTCCTTAAAGATGTAGTGTAAATGCATCTTTAAGGAGAAGAGTTATGACCACCCTCACCGCCGACCAGATCGCCCGTGTCAAAGCCACCGTTCCCGTGCTTGCCGCACACGGCACGACCATTACCAGGCATTTCTACAAGCGCATGTTCGCGCACCATCCTGAGTTGAAAAACGTGTTCAACCAGACGCACCAGAAGAGCGGCAGCCAGCCGGAGTCACTGGCCAAGGCCCTGTATGCGTATGCCGCCAATATCGACAACCTCGGCGCGCTGGGCCCGACCGTCTCGCGAATCGCCCATAAGCATGCGAGCATGAACATCCGCCCGGAGCACTACCCGATCGTAGGACGCCACTTGTTGGGCGCGATCGTTGATGTGCTCGGCGACGCCGTCGATCAGGAGACGCTTGGCGCATGGCAAGTCGCTTACGGGCAGCTTGCGGATATCTTCATCGGTACGGAGGAGAAGCTCTACGAAGGCGCGGCCTGGAGCGGCTTTCGTCCGTTCAAGGTTGCGCGCAAGGAAGTGGAGAGCGACGAGATCACGTCGTTCTATCTGACGCCTGCCGACGGCTCACCGGTCTGCGGCTTCGAGCCTGGCCAGTATCTGAGCGTGAAGCGTTTCGTGGATGAACTCGGTGTCGATCAGCCGCGGCAATACAGTTTGTCGGATGCGCCGAACGGTAATTGGCTGCGTATCTCGGTGAAGCGCGAGGCCGGTCGCGAAGACACGGCGCCCGGCCATGTATCGAACCTCCTGCACGACGGCGTGGACGCGGGCGCGGTGGTGCATGTCAGCGCGCCAATGGGCGATTTCACGCTGGACCGCAAGAAAACGACCCCCGTGGTGCTGATGAGCGGCGGCGTTGGCGTGACGCCAATGACCTCGATGCTGTCCACTTTACTGGCCGAGCAGAGCGAGCGCAGCGTGAGCTTCGTGCATGCCTGCCGCAACGGCCGCGTGCACGCGTTTAGGCAGTGGCTTAATGACACGGCCGCGGCGCATCCCAACGTCACGCGCGCAGTGTTTTACGAGGCCATTGAAGCGTGCGATCGCGCCGGTATCGACTACGATTTCGAAGGCCGCCTGGACCTCGCGAAAATCGCCGACAAGGTGATCGTTCCTGACGCGGATTACTACATCTGCGGGCCAGTACCGTTCATGCGCGCGCAATGCGAGGCATTGGCTGCGCTCGGTGTGGATGCGGCGCGGATCCACACGGAAGTGTTCGGTTCGGGCGTAGTGCACTGAGGCGCGGGCGCATGGCAACCCGAGCGCGAAAGCGCAGGGCCCATGCGCATTACCCAACCGCCAGCGTGACCGGCTTGCCAATCCGGCTCATCATTTCGACCAGGGTGTCGATTGTGAACTTGGTGGTTTTCTTGTTGACCACGTCAGACACGCGCGGACGCGACACCATCAGGATCTCGGCCGCCTCGGCCTGTTTCAGATGATGCTGTTCGATCCAGCTGGACAGCTCGGTCATCAACTGTTGCTTGAGGAGCCGCGTGTCGTTGATCTGCTTTTGCGATGCGACATGCAAGCGCTTTGCCTCTTCGGCGGAAAAGCCGAGTTCGAGAAACAGGTTTGCGCCCGGTTTTGTTACGTGACGGATTTTCGTGTCGATCGTCATTTGTTAAGTTTTCCTATCATTAATGATGGCGCGGTACCGCGTCTCGGCAATCCTTCTATCGTGCGGGCTTAACTTCTGCGTTTTCTTCTGGAAGCAATGCAGCACGTAGAGTGCTTCCACAAACTTGGTGACATACATCACGCAGTAAATGCCGTCAGCTTCCCTGATGCGAATCTCGCGCGTTCCGGCGCCGATCGAATCAAACGGCTTCCAGTCGTCTGGGTCCAGAGCTGCCTGAATCTTGCCAAGCTGAAACCCTGCGCGGCGACCCGGTTCTTCGGGAAAGGCGAGTAAATCGTGATAGCTGGAGCCCATCCAGCGAATTTCTTTTTCATGCTGCATAGCCGCCTTTCATGTACAAAATTTTATACGTAACACCCATCCAGGTCAAGTCATATCCGACCCGGCAACGAGTTGTTACGGTACAGAGGCGGCTCGTTGAGCACCATTCGTCCGTTCGGCTAACAAAAAACCCGGCTGGATGAGCCGGGTTTTCGTTGAGCCAACTACAGCGATGCGCCAAGGCGCGCAGAGGCTTTTTAATTGCCGCTGCCGCGCGCCACGCGCCGTTGCTTGACTGCTTCGGCAAGACCCTCTAGCACGGCGATGCTTTCATCCCAGCCGATGCACGCATCGGTGATGCTTTGGCCATACGTCAGCGCGCAGCCTTCCTGCAGATCCTGACGGCCTGCCACCAGATGCGACTCCACCATGACGCCGACAATCCGTTCGTCACCCGAAGCAATCTGGCGCCCAATATCCGCGCACACAGGAATCTGGTTCTCGTGCTTCTTCGAGCTGTTCGCATGGCTCGCGTCGATCATCAGACGCGCCGCGAGACCCGCCTTGCCGATGTCGGCGCATGCCGCATTGACGCTGTCCGCATCATAGTTCGGCGTCTTGCCGCCGCGCAGGATGATGTGGCAGTCCTCGTTGCCGGCGGTCGAGACGATCGCCGAGTGGCCGCCCTTCGTGACCGACAGGAAATGGTGCGGCTGTGACGCGGCCTTGATTGCGTCGACGGCGATCTTGACGTTGCCGTCCGTGCCGTTCTTGAAGCCGACTGGGCACGACAGTCCCGAAGCCAGTTCGCGGTGCACTTGCGACTCGGTCGTCCGTGCGCCGATCGCGCCCCACGAGATCAGATCGGCGATGTACTGCGGGCTGATCATGTCGAGGTATTCGGTGCCGGCCGGCAGACCGAGCTCGTTGATACGCAGCAACAGCTCGCGCGCGGTGCGCAGGCCGTCATTGATCTTGAAGCTGTTGTCCATGTGCGGGTCGTTGATGAGACCCTTCCAGCCCACCGTCGTACGCGGCTTTTCGAAGTACACCCGCATCACGATTTCGAGTTCGCCGGCGAAGCGCTTGCGCTGCTCGACCAGACGCCCGGCGTATTCCAGCGCCGCCTTCGTATCGTGAATCGAGCATGGTCCGATGATGACGATCAGACGGTCTTCCATACCGTGCAGGATGCGATGCATTGCGTTGCGCGAGTTGTAGATCACGTCGGACACCGTTTCGTCGCAAGCGAATTCGCGGATCAGGTGAGCGGGCGGCGTGAGTTCTTTCAATTCGCGAATGCGGACATCGTCGGTGTTATGCGGGGGCATGCTGGTTCTCCTGAATCGGGTCGTAGCGTGTTCGCGCGGGCAACGAAGGCTGGGATCAGACAACAATCAGGCAGCGATGCCAGGGCGGACAACAATCAAAAAAGTTTTAACGGCAAAAGTTTCAAAGATGTGAGGCGAAAAAAAACCGCCAGGCTAGCTGGCGGTTTTCGTGAATTCTGAGTGTCTTGCGTGCACTAACACCCCTCTCGATCCGCCAGCGGTCTGAGATGCCAAAAAAAGTAAAAGTAAAACTTGGCGGACATAGCGGAAATAGGTCGCTGGTCAAAAAGGGTGAGTGACTTTATAACCCGGGCAAGCTCGGCTGACAAGCTGCAAGGGGTAAAAATGCGGTAAATCCGCATACTTCAAGCATTTCATGCACGAAGTATGCGTGTACATCCAAAATCAGGCGGTGCCCCCGACCGTCATCCGGTCAATGCGCAGGGTCGGTTGACCGACACCCACCGGCACGCTCTGGCCTTCCTTGCCACACACGCCGACGCCCGAATCGAGCTTCATGTCATTGCCGATCATGCTCACGTACTTGAGCGATTCCGGGCCGCTGCCGATCAGCGTCGCGCCCTTGACGGGGTAGGTGACCTTGCCGTTTTCGATCATGTACGCCTCGGAGGCCGAGAACACGAACTTACCGTTCGTGATGTCGACCTGGCCGCCGCCAAAGTTCACCGCGTACAAACCGTTCTTCACGGAAGCGAGGATTTCCTGCGGGTCCTTGTCGCCGTTGAGCATGTACGTGTTGGTCATGCGCGGCATCGGCAGCGCGGCGTACGACTCGCGGCGCGCATTGCCCGTGACCGGCATTTTCATCAGGCGCGCGTTCAGCGTGTCCTGGATGTAGCCTTTCAGGATGCCGTCTTCGATCAGCGTCGTGCACTGGGTGGGATTGCCTTCGTCGTCGATGTTCAGCGAGCCGCGGCGGTTCGGCAGCGTGCCGTCGTCGACCACCGTCACGCCCTTCGCTGCCACCCGTTCGCCGATGCGCCCCGCAAATGCCGACGATCCCTTGCGGTTGAAGTCGCCTTCGAGGCCGTGGCCGATCGCTTCGTGCAGCAGCACGCCGGGCCAGCCCGGGCCGAGGACCACGGTCATCGCGCCGGCCGGGGCCGGGCGGGCGTCGAGGTTCACGAGCGCTGCATGCACGGCGTCGTCGACATAGCCCGACAGCACTTCGTCGGTGAAGTAGCCGTAGTCGAAGCGGCCGCCGCCGCCGCCGCTGCCGATTTCGCGGCGGCCGTTCTGTTCGGCGATCACCGTGACCGACACGCGCACGAGCGGACGGATATCGGCCGCAAAGCCGCCGTCGCTGCGCGCGACCAGCACCACGTCGTATTCGCCGGCGAGGCCCGCCATGACTTGCTGGATGCGCGGGTCACGGCCGCGCGCCATCTGTTCGATGCGCTCGAGCAGCTTGACCTTGGCGGTTGCGTCGAGTGAATGCAGCGGATCGGAGGGCAGGTACAGATCGCGCCCGGCGATGCCGGTCAGCGACGAGGCCACCTTGATCTTCTGCTTGCCGCCGCCCACCTTGGCGATCGAACGGGTGGCGAGCGCCGCCTGGCGGATCGCTTCGGGCGACAGGTCGTCCGAATAGGCGAAAGCCGTGCGATCGCCCGACACGGCGCGCACACCCACGCCCTGATCGATGCTGAAGCTGCCCGACTTCACGATGCCTTCTTCGAGACTCCACGCCTCGCTACGCGTGTACTGGAAGTACAGGTCGGCGTAATCGATCTTGTGCGTGAAGATTTCGGCGAGCGTGCGGGTGAGCAGGGATTCGTCGAGACCGTAGGGCGTCAGGAGGATGTCCTTGGCGGTGGCGAGATTACGGATACCGGGTTCGATGATGTTCATGCGAAGGATGTTCTGCTCAATACGAAGGATTCGGTTAGCGCCGCTGTCACGATCACTATATGAGTGGACGGCGCCGCAGTTTCAATGTGCGGCTTCTGGATTCGATGCATCAACTCAGCACGCGGTGACGCCAGGCGGGCAGACTCTGCCGCACTTCGCCGATGCGCGCACGTTCGAGATTGCCGGCCACCACGCCGGCGCCTTCGTCGCGCACCGCGACGATTTCGCCCCACGGGTCGACCAGCATGCTGTGGCCCCATGTCCGGCGGCCGTTTTCATGTTTGCCGCCTTGCGCGGCGGCCAGCACGTAACACTGGTTTTCGACCGCCCGGGCGCGTAGCAGCATTTCCCAATGCGCGCGGCCGGTGGTGTACGTGAACGCCGACGGCACCACGATCAGCGCGCAGTCGCCCATGCGCCGGTACAGCTCCGGAAAGCGCAGATCGTAGCAGACCGACAGACCGACCCGGCCGAACGGCGCCTCGAAGGTGCGGACTTCGCCGCCGGGGCAAATGGTGCGTGCCTCGTCGAACGATTCCTCGCCTTTTTCGAAGTTGAACAGATGGATCTTGTCGTAGCGCGCGGCCTCGTTGCCTT
>NZ_JAXDPY010000377.1:0-13395 GCF_034668105.1 Paraburkholderia sp.
AGCGCGCAACGAGTGTGAAGCGGCGCGCAAGCAGGACACAAGCAGCAGACAAGCAAGACACAAGCAGCACATCGGCAGTCCATCAAAACGAAAAACCGACGTGAGGAGACAGCATGCCGCGATTTGACTCTTTTGAAAGAAGCACCCAGCGCGCCCGCACATCGAACCTGCGCGCAGCAACACCCTCGCGGCGCGGGCTCGCCCGCCTCGCCGCGGCAATGTTCGCCACGCTGCCCGCCATCGCGCTCGCGCAGGTGAAGATCGGCCTGGTGCTGTCGCTGACCGGACCGGCCGCGTCGCTCGGCATTCCCGCCCGCGATACCGCCACGCTGCTGCCTAAACAGATCGGCGGCCAGACCGTCGAATACATCGTGCTCGACGACGCGTCCGACACCACCCAGGCCGTGCAGGACACCAAGAAGCTGATCTCCGAAAATCACGTCGACGCGATCATCGGCTCGTCGATCACACCGAATTCGCTTTCGATGATCGATGTGGTGGCCGACGGCGAAACACCGATGATCTCGCTGGCCTCGTCGGCGAAAATCATCGAACCGGTGGATGCGAAACGCCACTGGGTCTTCAAGACGCCGCAGACCGACGCGATGATGGCGTCAGCGATCGCCGAGCACGCCAGCGCGCACGGCGTCAAAACAATCGCGTTCATCGGCCAGGCGGATGCGCTCGGCGAGACCTTCTACACCGAGGTCGCCAAATTCGCGCAGTTGCATCACATCAGCATGGTGGCGAGCGAGCGCTTCAATCGCACCGATCCGAGTGTGACCGGCCAGGTCCTGAAGATTCTCGCGACCCATCCTGATGCGGTGGTGGTCGGCGCGGCAGGCACGCCTGCCGCGTTACCGCCGAAGACGCTCAGGGAACGCGGCTACAAAGGGCTGATCTATCACAATCACGGCGTCGGCAATAACGATTTCCTGCGCGTATGCGGCGCCGATTGCAACGGCACGTTCCTGCCCGCGAGTCCGGTGCTGGTCGCCGCGCAGTTGCCGGCGGACCATCCGGCCAAACGCCTCGCGCTCGACTACATCGCGCGCTTCGAAGCATTGCGCGGACCGGGCAGCGTCTCGGCGTTCGGTTCGTACACCTGGGACGCCGGCATGCTGCTCGGCAACGCGATACCGATCGCGCTCAAGGCCGGCGCGCCCGGCACGCCGGAATTTCGCCGCGCCTTGCGCGATGCGCTGGAAGCGACAAAGGGTCTCGCGGACACTAACGGCGTAGTCAACATGAGCGCCACGGATCACCTCGGGCTCGACCAACGGGCGCGCGTGATGGTCGAAATCAAGAATGCGAAGTGGGTTTATCAACCGCGCTGAGCTTGCCCTGAAAATGCGCTGGTTCCGCGCTGACGTAGCGCGGAATCCGCCAAACGTGTCATCAGGGCGACGGTTTCAACAGACATACCGACAGACGGATTGCACACCATGTCTCAGGCACCACACAGTAACGACGCGTTTTACGCGCACTACCAGTCCCTGCAGCTGCACCGCCATCCGCACGGCGTGCTCGAAGTCGTGATGAGCGGCGAGGGCGCGAACAAAAGCGGGCTTGCGACCGCCAACGCGCGGATGCACTTCGAACTCGCCGAAATCTGGCGTGACATCGATCGGGATCCCGAAACACGGGTGGCGATCATTCGCGGCGAGGGTAAAGGTTTTTCGGCCGGCGGCGATCTGCAACTGGTCGAGGACATGGCGACTGATTTCGACGTCCGCGCCCGCGTGTGGCGCGAAGCGCGCGATCTGGTCTACAACGTGATCAATTGCAGCAAGCCAATCGTTTCGGCGATGCACGGGCCGGCCGTCGGCGCGGGCCTTGTAGCCGGACTGCTCGCCGACATCTCGATCGCCACAAAGTCGGCGCGCATTATCGACGGTCACACGCGTTTGGGCGTTGCCGCCGGCGACCACGCGGCCATCGTCTGGCCACTGCTGTGCGGCATGGCGAAAGCGAAGTATTACCTGCTTCTGTGCGAGCCGGTAAGCGGTGAAGAGGCCGAGCGGATCGGCCTCGTGTCGCTGGCCGTCGACGAAAACGATCTGCGGCCCAAAGCATTCGAAGTCGCGCAAAAACTGGCCAACGGCTCGCAAACGGCGATTCGTTGGACCAAGTACGCGTTGAACAACTGGTTGCGCTCGGCGGGGCCGGCATTCGATACGTCGCTGGCGCTGGAATTCATGGGTTTCGCCGGGCCCGATGTGCGCGAAGGCGTGAACTCGCTGCGCGAACGGCGCGCGCCGGATTTTGGCGGCGCGGACCCGTGGAGCGGACAACCGCGGCACACACCGGGCGATGGGCGTTCCTGAAACCCGGAGCCCGGCACGGATTGCGCAAAAGCCCCGCCGGCCGGCACTTGAGTTGCCACGCGAGTGGGGCAAACAGTGGGGCAAACAGCAGCCGAAACTAAGCACGGCTCGCGGCGCCCCGCGCGGTATGATCGAATCAGATGCGCCCGGGATGGCGCGATTTCCTCCCCCTTATGCAGCGAGGCGACAAGCATGACCGATACACCTGGCACCACGCCGCCCTTTGCCGGCTTTCCCGGTTTTCCGCCCGCTGAAATGCTCGAACAGATGTGGGGCATGATGCGACTCTCGCCGTTCAGCTCGGCGTTTTCGGGCGCGCAGGCTGGCAGCAGCCTAGGGCCGTCGCTGTCGATGATGTCCGACATGATGGCGCCGCTGACCAATGTCGAAGAACTCGACAAGCGCATCACTGACATGCGTGCGGTCGAGCAGTGGCTCAAGCTGAATCTGAACATGCTGCAGTCCGCCATTCAGGCGCTCGAAGTGCAGCGCGCCACCCTCGCGACGCTGCGTGCGTTCGGCGCGTTCGCGCAGTCGTCGATGTCGCAGCCGGCTTCGGCGACTGCCGCGCCGAGCCCCGCGCCGACGGGTTGGCCGCATCCGGAAGCCGCTTCGGCTTCGGCTTCGACCGGCGCGAGCGCGTCGGCCGCGCCCGAGCCGGCCACCGACGAAGGCGAATCCGCCGCCGCGACGCCGCCGTTCGACGCCTCCGCCTGGTGGAATCTTTTGCAATCGCAGTTCAATCAGATCGCCCAGTTTGCGGCGGCACAGCCCACGGCGGCAGCCGCGGCATCAGTCGGTTCGAACACGAACGAGCCGGAAGGCGCGGCGGGCGCTTCGGCCTCGGCGGGCAAGGCGACCGGCGGCCCGGATCAGGCTGCGGGAGGCGCAGGGGCGGCCACCAGGCAGCCGGCGGCGAAACGGGCCGCGACCTCGACTTCAACGTCCGCAAAGCGCACAGGCAGTGCGAGCGCAGGCCCGCGAGCGGCGAAAAAGTCCACCTAGCTGGAGGAATGAGCCGAGCCGCGCCACCCGCCGCGGGCGGCGCAGAACCCATTGGACCGGCGGCGCAAACGAGCCGAATTCGCCGCCTGTCATGGTTTGACCCCGATCGTCGGCCACACTCCGCGAATCGGGCGCTTGATTGAGAGACGTCAAGCGGGCGCGGGAATTGCGACTGCTACGGCACGGGAACCGTAAAGTCAGCGTGCTATCATTGTGTAAGCTTCATTTTTGGCTTTTGGGCGTGCACTGAAAACAACCAATCCAGCCGCCCTTGCTGCATTTCGCCGCCGGCTACCCGGCGCAGGGCTGGACGGTGCGGGTTCATCGCAAACTGGCTCGACCTCAGGCATAGGGTATCCCTCACCCACGGTTGACCGCCTAGGGCGTAACTTCTGGTTATCAGCGCCGCGCAAACGGCTGAACTTCTTTGCCGCACGGTGCATCTGGGCGGCGGATTACCGCGTAAAATTGAAGGCTTGGCCGATAAACGGCGCACAAAACGGTGCGTTTAGTTTGTCATCAGCAAAAGTACTACACGTAGTAGTGACAGACACACACAGTATGCGCAGAACAGGGGTGGGACTATGAACACCATGCTTTATCCGGAACTTTATAAATCGCTCGAATCCGTTCGATGGGACATGGAGAAAGACATTCCCTGGGACAAGTTCGATGCATCGCTATTGACCGACGAGCAGGCCGCGACGATCAAGATGAATGCAATCACCGAATGGTCGGCGTTGCCCGCCACGGAAATGTTCCTGCGGGACAACCATCACGACAGCGATTTCTCCGCGTTCATGAGCGTGTGGTTCTTCGAGGAACAGAAGCATTCGCTGGTGCTGATGGAATATCTGCGCCGTTTCAAGCCGGAAATGTGCCCAACCGAAGAAGAACTGCACGCGGTGCGCTTCGAATTCGATCCGGCGCCCCCGCTCGAAACGCTGATGCTGCACTTCTGCGGTGAAATCCGCCTGAATCACTGGTATCGCCGTGCGGCCGAATGGCACACCGAGCCGGTCATCAAGGCCATCTACGAAACCATTTCGCGCGACGAAGCGCGTCATGGTGGCGCCTATCTGCGCTACATGAAGAAAGCGATGGTGCAAACCGGCGATATCGCGCGTGCTGCGTTCGCCAAGATCGGTGTGCTGATGGCGTCGGCGCGCCGCACCGAAAAGCCGCTGCATCCTACCAACCTGCACGTGAATCAGGCGCTGTTCCCGCGCGACACGATTCAATCGCGTCTGCCGGATCCGGAATGGCTCGAACGCTGGCTCGACGAGCAGATCCGTTTCGACGACGGCTGGGAAAAGAAGGTGGTTGAGCGGATTCTGCACAACCTGTCAATTCTGTTCGAGCGCACGTTCAATACGGCTCAGGAATTGAACCGTTATCGCAAGGAAGTCGTCGCGCGCTTGCAGGCCGATCAGAAGTCGGCGGAACAGCCGGCTTGATCGGTTAAGGTTCGCGGTTTTAAGGTTTCCGGAACGGCCCGGCAGGCGTGAGCTTGCCGGGCCGTTTTGCTTCATGCCGTTCGCGTGTATCGTGGCGGCACTTCCATTTTCTTCGCGACTCCCGTTATGGCCGCCATTTTTGAACGCAAGATTTTTACGCGCGAGGCGTTGGTGCAGCTGCGTGCTTCGATGCCTGCGCCGGTTGTATTTACCAACGGCGTGTTCGACATCCTGCATCGCGGGCATGTGACTTATCTTGCCGACGCGAAAGCGCTCGGCGCTTGCCTGATTGTCGGCGTGAATAGCGATGCGTCCGTGCGCATGCTGGGCAAAGGGGACGACCGGCCGATCAACAGCGAGGCCGATCGGATGGCTTTGCTGGCGGCGCTGGAGAGCGTCGATTACGTGGTTTGTTTTGGCGAAAAGACACCGGTGGAGCTGATTTCGGCGCTTCGGCCGGACGTGCTCGTCAAAGGTGGCGACTACGACATGGATGTGTTGCCCGAATCGGCCATTGTGCGAGGCTGGGGCGGCAAGGCTTTGGCGATTCCCTTCGAGCATGAACGCTCGACCACCGCGTTACTGAAGAAGGTTCGGGCGCAAGGGTGATGGGTTGGGTGCGCGGCGCTTCCTTCGCTTCGCCAAGGCGAGGTGCGGCGCCTAAGTGCGCGTCGCGCTTTTTCCAGGACGCTGCTGTTGAGCTTTGGGAAACCGAACCGAGCTTAGGCACAGTATGGAACCAGCCGCCCTCAGGGCGTACCTCAGCTAGTCGAGACAGCGCCCGCCGCTGCTTTACTGCGGCAGCGCCGATGCCGCGATCGGCGCCGCTGGCGCCGGAGCGCCTACGACCGCGTGGTCGGCGGCTTCGGATGCGGTGACCGGTTGCACCTTCAACCACTCCGCATGGAACTGGCGGTTCAGGTGGTTCGGCTCGCGGCCGCCGGCTGTGGGCGTCGGGCCGAATACGCCGCGCATCGCGACGAATGCCAGCATGTTGGCAAGAAACAATATGGCGATCAGCCAGCGCAGCATCGTTAGTATTCCCCGTCCATAAGTTCAGCGGTCGTTATCCGTATGGCCGCGGCTCAGGCGTCGCGTTCCATCGCGCGTGCGGCAGCAATCAGTGCAAGCCCCGACAGCACCAGCGAATCGTGGCGAGTATGCGGCACTTTGAGCGCACTTGTCACTTCGTCCACCGCGCCGCCGCTCACCACGAGACGCACCGGCACCTGCCATTCGTCCTGCAAGTCACGCCACATGCGCTCGATCAGACCGGCTTGCGCCAACGTGCACCCGGCGGATAACGAACGCGGCGTATCGGTCGCGAAGAATGGGCCGCGGCGTTCTCGCTCCGACGTGGCGTTCGCGTCGAGCAAGCCGCGCGCCGCAGTGGCGTCGAGCGTCGGCAGTTGCGCCGTGTGCTCGCCCAGCGAGCGCATCATCAAGGTCCAGCCCGGCGCGATCAGGCCGCCGACAAAGCAGCCGTCCGCACGCAACGCTTCGAGCGTGGTGGCGGTGCCGAAGGTCGCAAGGAGCAGGTTCTCGCCGGGAAACGCCGCGTGCGCGCCGATCAGGCCGGCCCAGCGGTCGCTCCCGAGGGCATGCGGCGTTGTGTAGCGATTCGTCACGCCGCACTCCTGCGCGCTGGCGCGGATCGTTGTGCGCGGCAGATCCGGCCAGTGAGCGTCGAGGAATGCGGCAATCCGCGCAGCGACACTTTCGCCCGCGACGTTCGAGATCCACGCGCTGCCCGGCGCCGGCACATCCGACCAGTCGGGCTGGTCAGCGCCGCCATGTGTGAGCGCCCCGGCCACGATTGGCGTACCGTCCGGCTCTACCAGCGCCCACTTGATGCGGCTATTGCCCGCGTCGATCAACAGATAAGGCGCGCCGCGCGTCATGCAGCACCGTCGGCCAGACGCAGCGAGACGTCACCGGTCGCGACGCTCAGACGGCCCGCCGCCGTGTTGAGCAGCAATTGTCCGAGCTCGTCGACACCCGTTGCCACGCCGCGCGCCAGTTCCTGGCCTTGTTCCAGCAGCACGACTTCGCGGCCTGCATAGGCATGCACGGCGTTCCAGCGTGCCTGGAATGGCGCGAAGCCTTCCGCGCCGAAGCGCTGCAACGCAGGTTCGAGCGCGTTCAGTTCCGCCGCCAGCGTATCGGTGAGGTTCGCATTCGGCAGCGCGCGTTGCAGCGCGGTGGGCACCGTGCCACGCGCTTGCGCCGGCACGTTCGCGTTCAGCGCGCCGACCTTGGCGGCAAGTTCATCCGCGCCCTTTACATTGGTGCCGATGCCGATCACCACTGCGCTCGCGTCCTCCGTGCTCCATGCCGTTTCGATCAGGATGCCGGCCAGCTTGTCGCCCTCGAGCAGGACGTCGTTGGGCCACTTCAGCGCGATCTGTCCCGGGCCCGCGACCGGCAACGAGCGCAATCCGTCGACCAGCGCCACGCCCACCGCGAGACTCAAGCCCGCCAGCCCTTCGAGCGGACGCGGCAGCACGCACGCCACCGAAAACAGCAGCGCATTGCCCGGCTCCGCGTACCATGGGCGGCCCCGACGGCCACGGCCGGCGGTTTGCAGATACGCGACCCGCACGATCGGCCTTGGCAGCGCGTCGGCTTTGCGCGGCAATGCCTTGACGCGCGTCATCAGGTCGGCGTTGGTCGAGCCGGTTTCCTCGACGATTTCGATCGGCCAGTCGTGCGCGTGCGGACCGAACAGCGCGACGGCGCGTTCACGGTCGATACGCCAGTCGGAAGCCGCTGCGGCTTGGGGTGGGGTTTTGGAAGCGTTCATGTCTCATATTGTAGCCACAGCGTGTAGCTACAGCGAAGGCTGCGAGCCCACGAGCACGGTTCATCCGCCCCGCCTTCGTTACAATGGCCCCAATCCGATCACCAGGTTTTCGCGATCCTTGAACTACGACACTCCGCCCGGCCTTGAAGTCGCGGCAGGCAGCCAAGGCAAGATCGTCCGGCTTTCGGGCCAGTGGACGGCGCTCGCGCTCGCCCGCGACAAGGCCACCGGCCACGTGATTCCGCTGTTGCGCTCGTTGATCGGCGCCGAAGGCATCCGCCAGTGGGACCTGTCGCGTATCGACCGGATGGACCACGTCGGCGGTCAGGCACTGTGGCGCGTGTGGGGCCACAAAATGCCGCCGGACACCACGCTCACCGATACGCAACGCGACATTTTCGAGCGCATCGCGCTGCTCGACACGGTGCGTGAAAAGGCCGAACCGGTGATCAAGCTCGATCCGTTCACCCGGCTGGGTCTCGCGATCTTCTCGTTTTTCGAGCACCTGTACGGCGGATTCGGCATGCTCGGGCAGGTCGTGATCGATCTCTTCGCGATCCTGCGCAAACCGAAGCTCACGCCATGGACGGAAATCTCCGCGAACATCTATAACGCCGGCACCAAGGCGCTGCCGATCACCGCACTGGTCGCGTTCCTGATCGGCATTGTGCTGAGTTATCTGTCGGCGCAGCAGCTTCGGCTCTTTGGCGCGAACCAGTACATCGTCAATATTCTCGGGTTGTCGGTAATTCGCGAACTGGGGCCGGTGCTGTCGGCGATTCTGGTGGCGGGCCGCTCCGGCTCGGCGATTACCGCGCAAATCGGCGTGATGCGTGTCACCGAAGAACTCGACGCCATGCGCGTGATGGGCATCCCGCATGGGCTGCGGCTGATTCTGCCGCGCGTGGTCGCGCTCGGCGTGGCCATGCCGCTGCTCGTCATGTGGACCAATATCATCGCGCTGACGGGCGGCGCGCTCGCCGCGAAGATCGTGCTCGGTATCGACATGAGCTACTTCGCGCGAGCGTTGCCAGGCGTCGTGCCGGTCGCCAATCTCTGGATCGGCCTCGGCAAGGGCGTCGCGTTCGGCATGCTGATCGCGATCGTCGGCTGTCACTTCGGTTTCCGTATCAAGGCCAATTCGCAAAGCCTCGGCGAGGGCACGACGACGTCGGTGGTGACGTCGATCACCATCGTGATTCTCGCGGACGCGGTGTTCGCGATCCTCTTCCAGAACGTGGGGCTCGGATGATCGCGCCACTCACCCAGGCCGTACGTGGCCAACCGGTGCCCGAGATCGCCGAGCCGGTGATCGAGGTGATCGACATCACCAAACGCTACGGCCGCAACATCGTGCATCAGCATCTGAATTTCGACGTGCGGCGCGGCGAGATCGTCTCGATCGTCGGCGGATCGGGTTCGGGCAAGACCACGCTGGTGCGGCAGATTCTCGGGTTGGAGCGGCCGTCGTCGGGAACCATCAAGCTGTTCGGCGAGGACATTGCCACCATTTCGCCTGAAACGGCGCTGCTCATGCGCAGCCGTTCGGGGATGCTGTTTCAGCGCGGCGCGCTGTTCTCGTCGCTCTCGGTGTTCGACAACATCGCGCAGCCGTTGCGCGAACTCGGCAAGGTGCCCGAGGACCTGCTGCGTGACATCGTGATGCTCAAGCTCGAGATGGTCGGCCTGCCGTGCAAGCACGCGTCGAAGATGCCGTCGGCGCTCTCGGGCGGCATGATCAAGCGCGTGGGCATCGCGCGCGCCATTGCGCTCGAACCCGAGCTGCTGTTTCTCGACGAACCGACCGCCGGGCTCGATCCGCAGGCGTCCGACGAATTCGTCGAACTGATTTCCGCGTTGCATCGCGCGCTCGGCTTGACGGTGGTGATGGTCACGCACGATCTCGACACGATGATCGCGCTGTCCACCCGCGTTGCCGTACTGGCGGATCGCAAGGTGCTGGTCGCGGCGCCGGTCGAAGAGGCGGCGGGCGTCGATCACCCTTTCATCCGCGAATATTTCCTCGGCCTGCGCGGGCGTCGCGCGCTGCAGGCGCTGCCGCCGGAACGCCGCGCGAAGTTGCCGCGCGCGGCGCTCGAATCGGCATCGTCCGAATTGCCGCTGTGAACCAGGGAACCTGACAATGGAAAACAAATCACATGCCTTCTGGGCGGGGATCTTCACGGTGGCCTTGCTGGTTGCCATCGCGGTGGCGGCCTTTTTGTTCAATGTCGACCGTTCCGTGCGGGTGCCATACGATCTGATTGCGCGCACCAACGTGACTGGTTTGTACACCGACGCGGCGGTGCGTTATCGCGGGCTCGACGTCGGCAAGGTCCAGTCGATCAAATTCGATCGGGATCATCCCGGGCAGATTCTGATCCGCATTCTCGTCGACACACACGCGCCGATTACGCACTCCACGTTCGGCAGCCTCGGGTTCCAGGGCGTGACGGGTATCGCCTTCATCCAGCTGGATGACAGTGGGCGCGATCCAACGCCGCTCGCGTCGTCGGCGAAACAGGTCGCGCAATTGCCGATGCGGCCGGGCTTGCTCGATCAGTTGCAGCAGCGCGGCGACATCTTGCTGCGCAAACTCGAAAAAGTCGCCGGCGACGTCGACACTTTGTTGTCGCCGGAGATGGTCGGCCAGTTGCATGACACGGCGGCGAGCATCCAGAAAGCCGCCGACGGCGTGGCCAACCTGACCCAGCAGATGGCGCCGGTTGCCGGCAAGCTGCCCGCCACGATCAATCAGCTGGATCGCACGCTGGCGTCGACCAATCAGTTGATCACCAGTCTGAACCGCCCGGACGGACCGTTCGAGATGAACCTGAACAAGGTCGGGACGGCGGCGCAGCAAGCGGGTGATGCGCTGGCGTCGATGGACAGCTCGATCCAGGAGTTGTCGGCGCGCGTGGGGTACGAGACTTTGCCGCGCGTCAATTCGCTTGCTGAGGACGTGCGCTCGGCGGCCCGTTCGGTGGACCGCGCCGCTGATACGTTCAGCAACAATCCGCGCAGCGTGTTCTTCGGTGCGCCGGGCGCGGCGCCCGGCCCAGGCGAAGCGGGCTTCGCGTGGCCCGCCGCGCGCGCTGTTGCGCCCGCGGCTACGCCCGTCACTAAATGAAATGATTTGAAGGTTTGAAGAAAGGAAGATTGACATGTCACGCTTGACTCACCGATTGTCGTTCTCGAGTGCCGCGCTTGCGATGCTGCTCGCGTTCGGCGTGCTCGCTGCCGGATGCGCAGGCAACCCCGCGGTACTCTCGGACATCCGCTATGACTTCGGGCCGCCGAATCCGGCCGCCTCGGCCGGCACGCAGCCGGCGGTGAAGGTGCTCGACGTCAGCGCGCCCGACACGCTCGAGTCCGACAAGCTGATTTACCGCTTGAGCTACGCGGATGCACAGCAGACGGCGTCATACGCAAACAGCCACTGGACCATGGCGCCGTCGCAGTTGTTGACGCAGCGGCTGCGCAGCGCGCTGAGCTCGCGCGGTACCGTGCTGACGGGCGCCGACGGCGTGCGCGCCCCGGTGCTGAAAGTCGATCTGAGCGAGTTCGAACAGGTCTTCGATAGCCAGTCGGAAAGCCACGCGGCAATCACCGCGCGTGCCACGCTGACGCAAAACGGCAAGGTGCTCAGCCAGCGCACGTTTATCGCGCGCGCGCCGTCCAGTTCGGCGGACGCCGCCGGCGGGGCGCAGGCGCTTGCTACCGCCAGCGATGACCTCGTGTCGCAGATCAGCGCGTGGCTCGGCGTGCAGGCGCTGGTCGCCGCGCAATGACCGGCCTGCAGCGCACGCAACGGAGCGCTGCATGAGCGTTGTCAAACCGTGGCAGCGTCGGCCTTCGGCGCTCGCCCGGCGCGCGCTGGTGCTGTATGCGGCGCTGATTGTCTACGGTTCGTGGTACCCCTTTACCGGCTGGCGTTCGCTCGGCCTCGGTCCGTTCGCCTATCTGTCCGATCCCATGCCGCAGTACCTGACGGCGTTCGACGTCGTCACCAACGTGCTCGGCTATATGCCGTTCGGCGCGCTGGTGGTGCTCGCCGTGTATCCGCGCTGGCGCGGCACGCTGGCGGTCGCGTTCGCCTTCGTGCTCGGCGGGTTGCTGTCGGGCCTGATGGAGGCGGTGCAAACCTATCTGCCGACGCGCATTGCCTCCAACCTCGACCTGGCCGCCAACGCGCTCGGCGCGCTGCTCGGCGCGGCGATCGTGTCGCCGGCCACCGGCGCGCTGCTCGACCGCGGTTTGCTGCGGCGCTTGCGGCTGCTGTGGTTCGAGCGCGACGCGGCAGCGCTCGCGTGTCTCGTCGCCTTGTGGCCGTTCGCGACGATGTATCCGGCGCCGCGCCTTTTCGGTCTCGGCAACTGGCCACGCGAGCTGTGGCTGCGTTTCGATTCGACGACGCAAGACGCGTTGCTCGCATGGACGCCGCCAGCCTGGCACGTCGGCGCGTGGCCGGCGCTGGTTGCCGCCTGGCTGCCGGACGACGCCTGGGAAACCCTCATTACCACGCTCAACCTGTTCGCCGCACTCGCGCTGGCTTCGCTGCCGGTGCGCCGCCATGCGCCGCTCGTGCGTCTGCTGATCGTGTTCATCGTTACGACCTTGTGCGTCAAGGTGGGCGCAACGTTCCTGCAATCGCAGTCCGGTCTCGCGTTCGATTGGGCGACGCCGGGCGCGCTGGCAGGGCTCGTGTGCGGCACGCTCGCGACACTGCTGGCGCTGCGGCTGCGGCGCAGAGCGCGTGCGGCGCTGGCGGCTTGCGCGCTCACGGTCGCGCTGGTGTTCGTCAATCTGCTGCCGGTCAATCCGTATTTCGATGCGGTGCTGGCCGACTGGCGCCAGGGCCGGTATCTGCATTTCAACGGGCTCGCGCACTGGATTGCGTGGATCTGGCCGTATGCGGCGCTGGTGTGGTTCGCCTATCTCGTCGAACAGGCGTGGCTCAAGCGCCGCGTGAAGCGCGTGTGATGCTGGAGCGAGCGCCAGCCCCGCTCGCTATAATCGTCCGCACAACACGTGCGCGGGTTTGACGTGGTCGCTTGCCTCAGCGACCACCTTGGCATCACGGTGCGTCCGCCCGAAGGCGGTCTACGCGACGCTCCCAGCGCCATTTCCTACTCTTACAGTCTCGCCTCCGGACATCATGGACTCCTTCTACAAGTACCACGTCTTCTTCTGCCTCAACCAGCGCGACCCTGGCGCGGAACGTCCGAGTTGCGCGAACTGCAATGCGCAGGAGATGCAGGAGCACGCGAAAAAGCGCGTGAAGAAACTGGGCCTCGCCGGTCCCGGCCAGGTGCGCATCAACAAGGCCGGGTGCCTCGATCGCTGTGAACTGGGACCTACGCTGGTCGTCTATCCCGAAGGTGTCTGGTACACGTACGTCGACGAAAGCGACATCGATGAAATTGTCGATTCGCATCTTGTGAACGGCAAAATCGTCGAGCGTCTGAAAATCGAACAATAAGCCTCGTCATGAACGTACATACCAGGAAGTATCTGATCGACGGCCCGGTCGGCCAGATCGAAATCGCGCTGGACCTGCCCGACGACATGCGCGAGAACGGTGCCGCGCCGCGCGGCATCGCGCTGGTCGCGCATCCGCATCCGCTATTCGGCGGCACGATGGACAACAAGGTCGCGCAGACGCTCGCGCGCACCCTCGTGCAGTTGAATTACGTGACCTATCGCTCGAATTTTCGGGGTGTCGGCGAAACGCAAGGCGAGCATGACGCCGGCATCGGCGAGCGCGATGATCTGCGTGCCGTGCTCGATCACATGCGCGAGC
>NZ_JAXDPY010000378.1:0-5982 GCF_034668105.1 Paraburkholderia sp.
GTGTCGGACCTGACGTGGTCGTCGTATTTCCGTCTGAACAGCAGGATGGTGGAGCGGCTGCGCGTCGGCCGTATCTTCCTCGCGGGCGATGCGGCTCACGTCCACAGTCCGGCCGGCGCGCAAGGCATGAACACCGGCATTCAGGAAGCGTTCAATCTCGGCTGGAAGCTCGCGCGCGTGATCAAAGGCGCGGCGCCGGACCGTCTGCTCGATACCTACCACCTTGAACGGCATCCGATCGAGCGCGACGTGTTGCGCCAAACCGGCTTCATCACGCATATGGCCGAGGCTGATCACGGACCGCTGAAGCTGCTGCGCGAGCGCGTGATGCCGGTGCTGGCCGCGCTCGGTCCGCTGCGCGATGCGGCGCGGATGACCATCAGCGAGTTGTCGATCCAGTATCGGCGTGGTCCGTTGACGCTCGAGCGCGTGCTGGATGGCGGTCCGCGTGCCGGCGAGCGCGCGCCGGATGCGCTGGTGCATGTGGTGGACGGGCCACTGGGCCGGGCGCCGGGTGTCGGTTGCGTGTTCGATCTGCACGATCCCGCGTTCTTTTCGTTGTTCCTGCTGGTCCCGCCGCTGCCCGTCGATGACACGCCGCTCGATCCCGCCGCGAAGCACGCACCCGCGCCGGACCCGGAACTCGAGCGACTGGCGGTGGAAATCGAGCGATTGTTGCCGGGCGCGGTCCGCATCTGGCGCGTGACCGATACGAGCGGCGAGGGCGCCCCAGCATTGTCCGAATCATATGGACGCACGCGGCCGTCGTTCTATCTGGTACGGCCTGACGGCTACATCTGCGCGCGTGGGCGCACGGGCTCCGATCTGCACGGCTTGCTGCGGCATTGCGAAGCGTGGTTTACGGCGGCTGGGGCGATACCGGAGCAGGCGGCGCTGTGAGGCGGGGCGTAGAGATGCGCGCGAGGGGCTGTGTTCAGTGACATCGTGAGCGGCCGTGTGAAGCGACCCTGACAGGGGCCGCCTCACACGGAGGCGCCAGACAAGGGGTGCCGCTACGCGATTGCCGCTGCCGGCGTCAGCCGTTCACGATGCTTGACGAGCGCTTCCCTGACGATGCCCGACATCTCGATGCCGTTCGCATCCGGTTCATCGAGCGCTGCCAGCAAAGCGCGGCGCATACGCGGTTCCCAGAAGCGGCGGATATGATCGGCGACACCGTCGAGCGCTTCCTCGCGATCCGGCATCGAATCGAAAAAGTCGCCGATCCGGTTCGCCATGTCGATCAGACTCTGATTGTCCATGGCTTGCCTCACTTACCCGATGTCGCGTTGGCCAACTCGCGCTGCTTCAGCAGATCGAGCTGCTCCGTGTTGAAGCGTGAATAGTCCTGCTGCCATTGCGACGGCTGTTCGACCGGCGTCACCTGCACCGCGGTCACCTTGTACTCGGGACAGTTGGTGGCCCAGTCCGAGCTATCGGTGGTGATCACGTTCGCGCCCGATTCGGGGAAGTGGAACGTCGTGTAGACGACGCCCGGCTGCATCCGTTCGGTCACTTTCGCACGCAACACGGTTTGTCCCGCGCGCGACTCGATCCCCACCCAATCGTCCTGCTTGATGCCGCGTTCTTCCGCATCGTGAGGATGGATCTCGAGACGGTCTTCGTCATGCCAGCGCGAATTCTCGGTGCGGCGCGTCTGCGCGCCGACGTTGTACTGCGACAGGATACGGCCCGTGGTGAGCAGCAGCGGGAATTTGCGCGTGACCTTTTCCGGCGTGGCGATGAACTTCGTAATCACGAACTTGCCCTTGCCGCGCACGAAGGCATCGATGTGCATGGTCGGCGTACCGTCGGGCGCGTTCTCGTTGCAGGGCCACTGAATGCTGCCGAGTTCCTCCAGCTTCCTGTACGACACTCCGTGGAAAGTCGGCGTGAGACGCGCGATCTCGTCCATGATCTGCGACGGATGCGTGTAGTCCATCTCGTAGCCGAGTGCACGCGAGAGCATCACCGTGACTTCCCAGTCGGCGTAACCCGGTACCGGCGGCATCACCTTGCGCACGCGCGAGATGCGGCGTTCCGCGTTGGTGAAGGTGCCGTCCTTTTCGAGGAACGACGAACCCGGCAGCAGCACGTGCGCGTACTTCGCGGTCTCGTTGAGGAAAATGTCCTGCACGACGATGCATTCCATCGACGACAACGCCGCCGACACGTGATGCGTGTTCGGATCCGACTGCACGATGTCCTCACCCTGGCAGTACAGGCCCTTGAAGGTGCCGTGCACGGCGGCGTCGAACATGTTCGGAATGCGCAGACCCGGTTCGGGTTGCAGCGTCACGTTCCACGCTTCTTCGAACAACGCGCGCGTGATCGAGTCGCTGATATGACGATAGCCCGGCAGTTCGTGCGGGAACGAGCCCATGTCGCACGAACCCTGCACGTTGTTCTGGCCGCGCAGCGGATTCACGCCAACCCCTTCGCGGCCGATATTGCCGGTCGCCATCGCCAGATTCGCGATGCCCATCACCATCGTCGAGCCTTGCGCGTGTTCGGTGACGCCGAGGCCGTAATAGATTGCCGCGTTGCCGCCGGTAGCGTAGATGCGAGCGGCTTCACGTACGGATGCGGCGGGTACGCCGGTGAGTTCTTCAGTCGCTTCCGGCGCGTTCTCGGGCAGCGCAACGAACGCACGCCATTGCTCGAACGCGCGGGTTTCGCACCGCTCGGCGATGAACGCTTCGTTCAGCAGCCCTTCGGTCACGATCACATGCGCGAGCGCATTCACCACCGCGACGTTGGTGCCGGGGCGCAATTGCAGATGATGCGAGGCCTTTACGTGCGGTGTATCGACGATATCGATGCGGCGCGGGTCGACGACGATCAGCTTCGCCCCTTCACGGATGCGGCGCTTCATGCGTGAGCCGAACACCGGGTGGCCGTCGGTCGGATTCGCGCCGATCACCATGATCACGTCGGCTTTGTCGACCGAGGCGAAGGTCTGCGTGCCCGCGGATTCGCCAAGCGTGGTCTTCAGGCCGTAACCGGTCGGCGAGTGGCACACACGCGCGCACGTGTCGACGTTGTTGTTGCCGAACGCGGCGCGCACGAGTTTCTGTACGAGATATGTTTCTTCGTTCGTGCAACGCGACGACGTAATGCCGCCGATCGAATCGCGGCCATGCTTCGCCTGAATGCGGCGAAATTCCGATGCCGCGTAGCTGAGCGCTTCTTCCCAGCTGACTTCGCGCCACGGATCGGTGATCTTCGCGCGAATCATCGGCTTGGTGATGCGGTCCTTGTGCGTCGCGTAGCCCCATGCGAAGCGGCCCTTCACGCACGCGTGGCCTTCGTTGGCCTGGCCGTTCTTGTGCGGCACCATCCGCGTGACCTGGTTGCCCTTCATCTCCGCTTTGAACGAGCAGCCGACGCCGCAATACGCGCATGTCGTGACAACCGAGTGCTCGGCCTGGCCGAGCATGATCACGGTCTTTTCCTGCAAGGTCGCGGTCGGACACGCGGCGACGCAGGCCCCGCACGACACGCACTCCGATTCCATGAACGGCTTGTTTTCACTCGCCGCGACGCGCGATTCGAAACCGCGTCCGGCAATGGTCAACGCGAACGTGCCTTGCGTTTCCTCGCAGGCGCGCACGCAGCGGTTGCAGACAATGCACTTCGACGGATCGTACGTGAAGTACGGATTCGATTCGTCCTTCTTGTCCTTCAGGTGGTTGGCGCCGTCGAATCCGTAGCGCACTTCGCGCAAGCCGGTGACGCCTGCCATGTCTTGCAGTTCGCAGTCGCCGTTGGCGGGGCAGGTCAGGCAGTCGAGCGGGTGATCGGAGATATACAGCTCCATCACGTTACGGCGCAGCGATTGCAGACGGTCGGTCTGCGTGCGGACTTTCATGCCGGCTTCAACGGGCGTCGTGCACGAAGCAGGGTAGCCGCGTTTGCCTTCGATCTCGACCAGGCACAAACGGCACGAACCGAACGGTTCGAGCGAATCGGTCGCGCAAAGCTTCGGCACATTGACGCCGGCCTCGGCGGCGGCGCGCATCACTGACGTGCCGGCCGGCACGGTCACCGCCTGACCGTCGATTTCCAGCGTGACGTCGACGTCGGCATGACGCGCCGGGGTGCCGTAATCGGTGTCGTCAAAGAATGAATGCGGGGCACGTTGTTGCGCTTGTGCTTGCGATTTGCACGCGCAGTTGCCGGAGCCGCAGCCGCCCCCCAAGGGGACTTGCATCGGGGCGCCGGCAGGGGAGTTGAGCACATCGGACATGTGAGGCTCCTGGATCAGGCCGCAGCCGCTTTGGGCGCGTGATCGTGAACGTTGTCGAGACCGAAGTCTTCGGGGAAATGGTCGAGCGCGGACAGCACCGGGAACGGCGTCATGCCGCCCATCGCGCAGAGCGAACCGGACACCATCGTGTCGCACAGATCGCGCAGCAACTGCACTTGCCGGGTGGACGTATCGCCGTTGCGAATCCGTCCGATCACCTCGACGCCGCGCGTCGAGCCGATCCGGCATGGCGTGCATTTGCCGCACGATTCGAGCGCGCAGAAGTGCATGGCGTATTGCGCGAGCTCGGCGAGATTCGACGTGTCGTCATGCACCACCAGGCCGCCGTGGCCGACCACCGCGCCGACTGCCGCGTAGGCTTCGTAGTCCATCGGGATGTCCCACTGGCTTTCCGGCAGATACGTGCCGAGCGGGCCACCGACTTGCACCGCGCGCGCCGCGCGCCCGCTTGCCGTGCCGCCGCCGTAGTCATACAGCAATTCGCGCAGCGTGACGCCGAACGCGAGCTCGACGAGGCCGCCGTGTTTCACATTGCCGGCGAGCTGGAACGGCAGCGTGCCGCGCGAACGGCCCATACCGAAATCTTTATAGAAGGCTGCGCCGCGCGCGAAGATGATCGGCACGGTTGCGAGTGTGATGACGTTGTTGATCACAGTCGGCTGGCCGAACAGGCCGACTAGCGCCGGCACGGGCGGCTTCGCGCGCACGATGCCGCGTTTGCCCTCAAGCGATTCGAGCAGCGCGGTTTCCTCGCCGCAGACATAAGCGCCTGCGCCCTTCGCCACGAACAGGTCGAAGCGATGCGCTGAACCGAGCACGCTGTCGCCGAGCCAGCCGGCGGCGCGTGCTTTGGCGATGGCGGCTTCGAGCGTCGCGATCGAGTGCGGATATTCGCTGCGGACATAGATGTAGCCGACCGTCGCGCCGGTCACGACGCCCGCGATGATCATCCCTTCGATCAGCACGTACGGGTCGCTTTCCATTACCAGGCGGTCGGAGAAGGTGCCGGAGTCGCCCTCGTCCGCATTGCAGACGATGTATTTCTGCGCCGCCTTGGCGCCGCGCACCGTGCGCCATTTGATGCCGGCGGGGAAGGCCGCGCCGCCGCGGCCACGCAGACCCGATTCGATCAGCGCTTCACAGGCGGCGTCGCCGTCGGTGTTCAAGGCTTGCTTGAGACCTTCGAGGCCGCCGTGGGCAACGTAATCGTCGACGGAGAGCGGATCGGTGATGCCGATGCGCGCGAAGGTCAGGCGCTGCTGCTTCTTCAGATACGGAATTTCATCGACCACACCGACGCGGCGGGCGTGTTCGCCACCCTCCGCGAAGCCGGCGTCGAAGAGCGCCGCGACGTCGCTCTCCTCGACGTTGGCATAGCCGACACGGCCTTCGGCGGTCGAGACTTCGACCAGCGGTTCAAGCCAGAGCAAACCACGCGAACCGTTGCGAACCAGTTCGATTTCAATGCCGCGGCGTGCGGCTTCGGCTTCGATTGCGCGAGCCAGTTGGTCGGCGCCGAGTGCGAGAGCTGACGAGTCGCGGGGAACGTAGATGCGCGTCATGCCGTCACCTCCACGCATTTGCCGGCGGCGGCGAACAGTGCGTCGAATTTTTGCGGCGTCACCTTGGCGTGCAGGGTGCCGTTGACCATCATGGCCGGCGACAGCGCGCATTGACCGAGGCAATACACCGACTCCAGCTCGACCGGCGCC
>NZ_JAXDPY010000379.1:0-7630 GCF_034668105.1 Paraburkholderia sp.
GGCGGCCAGATCATTTCGAGCGACGCCGAGATTTCGGCGGCCTATGAAAGCGGCCGCGGCAGCCTGAAGGTGCGGGCTCGCTGGAAGATCGAAGAACTCGCGCGCGGCCAGTGGCAACTCGTGATCACCGAACTGCCGCCGAACACGGCCGCGCAGAAGGTGCTCGAGGAAATCGAAGAGCAGACCAACCCGAAGATCAAGCTCGGCAAGAAGGCGCTCACGCCCGAACAGTTGCAGACCAAGCAGACCATGCTCGCGCTGCTCGATGCAGTGCGCGACGAGTCGGGCCGAGACTCACCGGTGCGTCTCGTGTTCGAGCCGAAGTCGAGCCGCATCGATCAGACCGATTTCGTCAACACGTTGCTCGCGCATACGAGCCTCGAATCGAACGCGTCGCTCAATATGGTGATGGTGGGCGGCGATGGCCGGCCGCGTCAGAAGGGCTTGAGCGAAATCATCCACGAGTGGATCGCGTTCCGCTTTGCCACGGTGACGCGCCGCACGCGTCACCGTTTGACCAAAGTCGACGACCGGATTCATATTCTCGAAGGCCGGATGATCGTCTTTCTGAATATCGACGAAGTCATCCGCATCATTCGCAAATCGGACGAACCGAAGGTCGCGTTGATGGCTGCGTTCAGTCTGTCCGATCGCCAGGCCGAAGACATTCTCGAAATCCGCTTGCGTCAGTTGGCGCGGCTCGAGAAGATCAAGATCGAGAAGGAACTGTCCGAGTTGCGCGACGAGAAGGCCAGGCTCGAAGAACTGCTCGGCAACGAATCCGCGATGAAGCGTCTGCTCATCAAGGAAATCGAAGCCGATGCGAAGCAATACGGCGACGAGCGCCGCACGCTGATCCAGCAGGAAAAGCGCGCCACGTTCGAAGCGCGCGTGGTCGACGAACCGGTTACGGTGGTGGTGTCGCAGAAGGGCTGGGTGCGCGCGCTGAAGGGCCACGGTCTGGATGTGGCCGGCTTCACGTTCAAGGCCGGCGACGGCCTCTATGCCGCATTCCAATGCCGCACGCCGGATACGCTGGTTGCATGGGGCAGCAATGGCCGCGTTTATTCGGTGGCGGTCGCGATCCTGCCGGGCGGCCGGGGCGATGGCGTGCCGGTTACGTCGCTGATCGAACTCGAGTCGGGCAGCCATCTGATGCATTACTACGCGGCTTCCGCGGATCAGGCCTTGCTGCTCGCGTCGAGCAACGGCTTCGGCTTTGTCGCCAGGGTCGGCGACATGATCAGCCGCGTGAAGGCCGGCAAGTCGTTCATGACGATCGACACGGGCGCCGCGCCGCTCGCGCCGATGCCGATGTTGCCCGACGCAACGCACATCGCGTGTCTGTCTTCAGGTGGACGCCTGCTGGTGTTCGGCCTCGACGAGATGAAAACGCTCTCGGGCGGCGGACGCGGCGTCACGCTAATGGCGCTCGACGACAACGAAACACTGGTGCAGGCGCTGTCCATCAACAAAGCGGGCGTGGTGTTGATCGGCACGCGTCGCGGTGGCCGGGTGGACGAGGAGAAGTTGAGCGGCGCCACACTCACGCCGCACGTTGGCAAGCGGGCGCGTAAGGGCCGTGCGCCGGAGAGCAAGATGAAGCTCGACAGTATGCGTCCGGTGCTGGCGGCTTAACGGCGTAGCATGCGTCATAAAAAATCGGGGTGCGGCGCCGCCTTCGCATCGGGCGCGTTGCAATAACAACTACAAAGAACGTCAAGACGCCGTGAACGCATGGAACTGCACGCATAGCGCGCGGTCGAATGCGCTCAATAGCCGCTACTAATATCACTCGTCATAAGCGGCGTGGCGTCGTCGGGAGAGGAAAACAATTATGAACAAGGCTATCGAACTCGCGCTGTTTCTACATCTGCTCGCAGTCGCGGTGTGGGTGGGTGGGATGATATTCGCGCATTTCTGTCTGCGGCCGGCCATTGCCGACCTTTCTCCGCAGTTGCGTCTACCTTTGTGGGAATCGGTGTTTGGCCGCTTCTTCAATTGGGTCGCCGGCGCCGTGCTCGTCATTCTTCTCACCGGCGGCTTCCTGCTAATGCAATTCGGCGGCGGTCACGCCACCTGGCCGTTGCACGCCATGGCCGGCCTCGGCATCGTAATGATGCTGATCTTCGGGCACATTCGCTTCGCCGTGTTCCCGCGCATTCGCCGTGCGGTCCAGGCACAGAAGTGGCCGGACGGCGCGCAGGCGGTCGGCACGATCCGGCGCCTGGTGCTGGTGAATATCGTACTGGGCGTGGTGACGATCGGTGTCGCCGTGCTGTCGCGCGGGTTCTGAGCCTGCCCCATCACGCGCGGACCACTACCGCCTTATCGCCTACGGCATCGCGCCGTAGGCAAGCCACAACCCGCACACAACCGCCACGGTCCCGTACACCGCATACACCGGTACCTTGAGCTTCGCGAAGCACATAGCGGAGAACAACGCGGTCACCAGATAGACCGGTTTGAACGGCACATGCATGGCAATGCGCAACACTGCCACCGCAAGAAAGGCGGTCGTGACCGCGCGCAGGATCCGCATGCCGTGCTCGAAACGCGGATTGGCCTTTAACTGATGCAGATGGCGCTGCGCCATCACCACGAGGCAACCCGACGGCACAAACAGCGCGAGTGTAGCAATCAGCGCGCCCGCCCAGCCATCCACCAGATAACCGAAGAACGGCACCACGTTCAACAGTGGTCCCGGTGACAGTGGCGAAAGCGAAAACGCCAACGTGAAATCGTTATCCGACACACCGATCGCGGGCGTCACAAACAGCGTCTTGAGCACCGGCAACGCCGAGAATCCGCCACCGAACAACGTCATGCCCGCACCGGCCAGCCGCGGCCATAGCAGCGCCAGTTCATAGCGGTGCGGCAGCGGCAGCGCGAACAACACCAGCAGCACGCCCAGCGCGGCCAGCATGTGCCAGTCGCCTCGCCCAATCGACACGACGATGCGTGTTTCGCGAATGGGGCTCACCACCCAACCGGCGCCGAATGCCGCGCCGAGCATCACCACGTAGGCCGCGGGACTGCGTGCATAGAAGAGCGCCACGCAACCGAGCACCGCCGCGATCCATTCGAGCTTGCCGCGCACCAGCGCGCGAGTCTGCTTGTACCAGGTGATCGCGATCAGCGTGGCCAGTACCACGCTGAAGTGATTGAGCAACGTCTGGGAAGCCGCGGCACGCACCAGCGGCGTGCGATAGAAGATCGCGAACAGCGTCATCAGCATGAAAAAGGGCAGCACGCTGGCAATGCCCGCCACCCAGGCGCCGGCGCGTCCGCGCAACGCATGCCCGAGTTGCACGGCGACATTGCAGCCCACCGGCCCAGGCACCATCCAGGCCAGCGCGATCAGATCGGAAAAGGCCACGCGCGAGAGCCGTCCCTCGCGTTCCACGTAGTGGTTTTCAAGTTGCGCCATCAGCGCGAGGCCGCCCCACGACAGCGCCGACAGGCCGAACACGACCCGGAACAGCGTCCATAGCGGTTCCCGTTCTCCTCGTCTGGCGGCATCCTGGCTCGTGATCGTCTGCATGGCGCCGCGGGCCCCGGCACTCGGGCGGCCCGCCCTCTGGGATCATCGGTGTGGGTTGGCGCGGCCGGCAGCCGGCCGCGCGCTGTGTCGTAATACAGCGTGAATGTAGCCGGTTTTGTGATGCCGCGGTTAGATAAGGGGGGCGCCGCTTTTAGGCTGGTGCGCATGCACGAGGCGCACGCCCACGCGTCCGCACGCGCCACCGTCGAACCCGCGTTCAGCTATTGGTGCTCGACACGCTACTGGTGCTGTCGGCGAGGTGCGCGGGACGGTGCCCCTTCATGCCGCACACACCGAAGCGTTCGAGGAGCGCGGGAATCGCGTCCACCGGCACCGGACGCGAAAACAGGAACCCCTGCGCTTCGATATGGCCGAGCGCGGCGAGCCATGCGATCTGCTCTTCCGTCTCAGTGCCTTCTACCACCACCGTCAGCCCGAGTGAACGCGCCAGGTTCACGATCGCGGTGACCATCACGCACACACTACGGTCGCCCGGAATCGCCTGGATAAACGAACGGTCCACCTTCAGCGTGTCGACCGAGAAGCGGTTCAGGTAAGAGAGCGACGAATAGCCGGTGCCGAAGTCGTCGAGCGCGATGCGCACGCCGAGCCGCTTCAACGCGAAGATCTTCTCCGAGACGAGTTCGGGATATTCCATCATCGCCGTCTCGGTGATTTCGAGTTCGAGGCGGCGCGCGGAGATGCCGCTTTCTTCGATCGCGTGCGAGATGGTCTCGTACAGATCGCCGCGCCAGAACTGCACCGCGGAGATGTTCACCGCGAGCGACAACGTGTCGTAGCCCTGTTGCTGCCACAACGCCAGTTGACGGCAGGCAGTCTCGATCACGAAGTCGCCGATCGGCACGATCAGGCCGGTCGATTCGGCGACCGGAATGAATTCGTTCGCCGGAATCAAACCGTGTTGCGGATGATTCCAGCGCACCAGGGCCTCGAAACCGGTAATGCAGCGGCGCGTCAGATCGATCTTTGGCTGATAGGCGAGAAACAGTTGCCCTTCGGCGAGCGCGACGCGCAACTGCTGTTCCCACTTCATCAAATGGTCCGCGCGGTGCGATAACTGCGGCGAAAAGAACTGATAGCAATTCTTGCCCGCGTCCTTCGCGCTATACATCGCGAGGTCGGCCTTTTTCAGCAGGTCGATCTCGCTCTCGTTGGCGACCGAGTAGAGCGCGATGCCGATGCTCGCATGCAGCACGAACGAACTGCCGCGCACTTCGAAGGGCTTCGCGAACGCTTCGGCCGCCGCTTCGGCGAGTGTGACCGCGCGTTTCTCGACGTCGTCGCCCTTGATCACCACGACGAACTCGTCGCCGCCGATGCGGCTCAACGCGCCGCCGTCGCCCACCGCGGCGGCAAGACGCGAGGCCGTCATTTGCAACACGATGTCGCCGGCGTTGTGGCCCAGCGTGTCGTTGACGGTCTTGAAGTTGTCGAGGTCGATGAAGAGAATCGCGAGACGCCCGAGGTTGGCCGGTTGGGCGACGTCGTGCCGCAGTGTTTGCAGCGTCGCATAGCGATTGCGCAAGCCGGTCAGCAGATCGTACTCGACCAGATGCGTCATCTCGCGCTCGCGCCCGAGCAGCTTGCCGATCAAACCGGTCGCCACCGCGAAGAAGCTCAGCATGGCGAGCGAGATGAAGCCCGCCATTAGCAGATAAACGTTACGCGTGTGGTTGTAGTCGGCGAATTCTTCGGCTTGCGACAGACCCACCAGCACGCCGAGTGGATAGCCGTCGATATGCCGGTACGAGACGATACGCGTGACGCTGTCGATCGAATCGACGTAGGTGCCTGACACATGCTCCGAGGTCGGATACGAACCGCTCGCCGAGAAGGTGCCGCTGGGGCTGTCGGTGTTGCCGGTGCGGCGCGCCAGCACCGTGCCGTTGTCCGAGATCACCGCGATCACGCCTTCACGGCCAATGGCCGCATTGTTGTAGAAGTCGCTGGTGAAATAGCTCGGGTCTTCTGAGACCACCACGACGCCCGCGAACGAGCCGTCCGGATGATTCAGACGCCGTGTCATCTGCAAGGTCCAATGGCCGGATATGCGGCCGAGCACCGGCTTGCTGATATACAACTGGTCGTCGTTTTCATGCTCGTGGACCTTGAAGTGTTCGCGGTCCGACAGGTCGATGCGTTTGGGATTGAGTTCGGCCGTATTCGCGATCAGCGTGCCGTGTTCATCGATCAACGACACCTGCACCAGCGTCTCGCTTTGCACCACGCCTTTTTCTACCGTGCTGGCCAGATCGAAATGATTCGGCGTTTTCTCGAACTCGTACTTGACGAAGCGGGTGATCTGGTCGACCTGGTGAATCGCCTTGACCGTGTGCTGCTCCAGCGCCGCGGAGAGAATCGCAGCAGAGGCGGTGGCTTCACGATTGGTCGCTTCTTTCTCAACCGACAGGCGCGCGAAGATCACGGTCCAAAGCAGGATCAGCACCAATACGCCGAGCGCCGGAATGACGAGCAAGGCACGGCGGCGCGACACGGCGGGATCGCGGGGGAGTTTGGCTTCGCGCAGGTCGGAAACGCGGAACTGGCTCATCAGGCGGCCCGTTCCCTGGTACCGGCCAGTTGCAACTGCGCGCGTAAGGTCAGCGCTAATTTCATGGGTGGCTGCATGGTGACCAAGGTGCCGGAACTGCTGCGCAGGGGAGGGAGCGTGGCGTCGTGCCTGACCATCCGCAGGTTATCGGGTACCTTTCGATATTACTGAATGCCACTGGATTAAGGAAGAGTCCGCGCATCGGGTATACGCGGGCGCGGCAGAGCGTCCCAGCCGGCTGAATTCGCACGCGACTCGGCCAGCCTTGGGGCTGCAGCCTGGCAGTCGTTTTCGCATATTTCATCGGGGTCCGGAATTCAAGTGTGCCAACCTCTCGTCATGCGTGGCGCATGAATCGTGCAGACGCTGCGGCGTTTTGGGGGTCAACGGTGGCCGAATGGGGCGCAACACGTGCGGCGTTCAGCGGCAAACGAACGTTCGCAAGCCTGCTATGGCGCGCCACGCCGCACCGTTCACGGCATCCGGAACGTGCCGTCGACGATCGTCACTGACGGGCCGCCGATCCAGGTCTTGCCGGCTGCGTCGTCGTAGTGCACAGAAACGTTGCCGGCGCGACCCAGCACGGTGCCCTGGCGGGCCGTGTAGTGCGAGCCGGGGCGCAACTGCTGCGCGCTCAGCAGACCCGCGAGCGCGGCGTTCGCGCTGCCCGTTACCGGATCTTCGCCGACGCCGAATTGGCCACCCGCCATCAGGCAGCGCACTTCGAAGGTGGCCGGACCGTCGGCGCCGTGCGGGCCATAAACGGCGAGGCCGTGGGTGTTCAGTGAATGCACGAGATCGGCGAGCGCCGCGGCATCCGGGTCGAGCGCGAGACAGTCGCGCGCTGAATTGACGCGCACTACGAGCCAGGGCGCACCATTGTCGACCGCGCAGGGCGTCGCGCTGAAATCGATTGCGTCGCTACGCAAAGCCGTAGCCAGCGCTGCGTACCGATCTTGCGTAAGCGCCGTGACGCGCGCGGGCGGCGCGGCGAAAGCCCATCCGTTCTGCGCCTCGCCGGCTGAACCGGATTCAGTCAGTGCCTGCAATTCAATCAGGCCCACGCCGCATTGCTGCACCAGTTTGCCGGACTGTTTCGGTCGATACCCGCTTTCAAGCAGCGCATGCGCGGTGCCGAGTGTCGGATGACCGGCGAACGGCAATTCACCATGCGTGGTGAAGATACGCACGCGATAGTCGGCGCCCGGGTCGGTGGGTTTCAACAGGAAGGTGGTTTCGGATAGATTGGTCCAGTGCGCGATGGCCTGCATCTGATCGGCGCCGAGTTCATCGGCGTCGAACACGACCGCGAGCGGATTGCCTTTGAACGGGATCGACGTAAACACGTCGACCTGTTTGAAACGAACGGTGGTGGCGGGCATCGGGCGCGATCCGGCAAATCCGGCAGATGGATGGGATTCGCGGATTCTATCTGGTGACAAAGGAACGATCCACCTCATCACAAATGCAAAACGCGCCGCAGGTGACAGACACCTCGCGACGCGTTCAATGCA
>NZ_JAXDPY010000380.1:0-6395 GCF_034668105.1 Paraburkholderia sp.
CGACGCGGCAGTCCGTCGCGCCGCTGGATTCGTTCGTCCTGTCATTATCGGGATGAACGATAAGCGTGGACTGGCTAACCGCGAGACGAGGATTCATCAAAATAACAGAGACGTTCCACATGAAAGATAGTCCAACTAAAAACCGGTCAGGAAAAACCCGTGCAGCCACCTTCTTTTACTGCGCGTTCGCACTGCCCGCGCTGACCGTCGGCGCGAATGCTTACGCCGATGACGTCGTATTGGAACCCGCCGCCGATACGAGTAAAACTCAAACACTCGCGCAAGCGCTTTCGTCTCCCCCGTCACAGTCGCAAGCTAACCCCTCGGGCAAGCGCAGGGCGGACCAAGGTGGCTCGCTGCGTAACGATCAACCGGACACCACCAACGCCGTTGTCAACGCGGAAGCCAGCCAGACCGTCACGCCGCCGGCACCGCCGTCGAGTCAGGCAGCGAGCAAGGGCCTTATCGGCGATAGCCATCTGGACCTGCAGTTCCGCAACTACGCCGACTACTTTCAGGCCCCTCCTTCGATCTATCGGCACGCGTGGGTCCAGGGCGCTCAAGTCAACTATGAATCGGGGTTCACGCAAGGTCTGGTTGGCTTCGGCGTCGACGCGTCGCTGTTCGCCGCGCTCAAGCTCGACGGCGGCAACGGCGCCGGCAATATGGTGCATGTCGGCAAGGACGGCGGCGGCTCGCAACAACTCGCGTGGGCTTACCCCGGCATGTATGACATCAAGGGGCGCATTTCCGAAACGGTCGTGAAGTACGGGCTGCAGGTCGTGACCAACCCGTTCCTCGAACCACACGACAACCGCGCTTTGCCGCCCACTTTCCTGGGTGTGTCGATGGTCAGTAACGACCTGGTTCATACGACGCTGGAGGCCGGCAGTTTCACTAAAGTCGACGCACGCGGCCACACGAATCTGACCAACCTGACTACCTCGTACGGCGGCACGCGCATCGACCGGCTGACTTACGTGGGCGGCACGTGGCACTACGCGAAGAACGGCGAAATGGCGCTGTATGTCGACCAGGCCGACGACGTCTGGCGTCAATACTACGGCTCGGTGGCGCAATCGTTCGGCGACCCGACCACCATCAAGTGGAGCGGTCTCGCGAACGTCTACTCGACGCACGATACCGGCGCATCACGCCAGGGGCATATCAACAGTAACGCGTACAGCCTGTCGGTCTCCGCGCAGCACGGGCCGCACGCGCTGCTGCTCGGCTACCAGCAGGTGCTCGGCGATCAATTCTTCGACTATGTCAACGAGACCAACGGCATCTACCTGACCAACTCGATGGACGTCGACTACAACGCACCGCATGAGCAGTCGCTGCAATTGCGCTACACGTTCGACGGTAAATACGCCGGCGTGCCGGGGCTCAAGGCGATGTTCTGGGGCGAGTATGGCTGGGGCGCGGATGCGTCGGCGGGTGCCGCTGATAATGCTTCGGCGTCGGCGCCGCTGCACGACCTGTACTGGAAGAATGGTGAACCGGTGCACGGCCACCATCACGAGTTCGGCTTCATTCCGAGCTATACGCTGCAAAGCGGGCGCTTCAAGGATACGAAGGTTACTTTCATCGCGATGTGGCACAACGCCTCGCGCTATTACTCCGATGGCAACAATATGGAGTACAGGTTGGTGGTGAATGTGCCGGTGAAGGTGTTCTGAAGCGAGTGGAATCACGGGCCCCTGTGCATAGGCGAACAAGAGCGTTGTTATCGTTCCAGCCGAACTGTGTCTACTGCGGTGGAACCCCGGCGGCGACTCTGACTACGTGGGCCGCGTGAGCGACGCGAAGGATGGCACACTGTTGGCTGAACGTACGTTCAGCACGCCCGTGCCGGAGTTGTCGTGGTGGAAAGAGCAAAGTGTTTCATTCGCGAGAGGCGGCAACGATTCTTCCTGGGTCAGCCTACCGCCATCGCTATATGACAGACTGTCAGCCAGATTGCCCTAGCAATGCAATCATTCGTCTCCCGAACGCCAACGTTACTTCGCGAGAACAATGTGCGTGGCTCGGTCCGTCGGTACATGCTCGACTGTCCGATATCCCAGAGCGCGGAGATCCAGGCCGCCAAAGAGCGATTCCCCCTGACCAAGCGCAACCGGAGCAAGGGCGAGGTGAATCTCGTCCACGTAGCCGGCCTGAACGTATTGCTTCACAGTCTCGACACCGCCGCCAATCTTGACGTCCTTTCCGGCCGCCGCTTCGCGCGCCTTTTCTAGTGCATCCTCAATGCCGCCGGAAACAAAATGAAATGTCGTTCCGCCTAACATTTCAATTGACGGTCGTGGATGATGCGTGAGTATGAAGGTTGGCGCATGATACGGTGGATTGTCACCCCACCAGCCTTTCCATTGATCGTCAGGCCATTCCCCACGAACAGGGCCGAACATGTTGCGACCGAGGATGAAGGCACCGAAACCTTCCATTGCTCGTTGCGCGAATCTGTCATCAAGGCCAATTTCACCATCTTCTTTGCCTAGCATCTGACGGAAAGTCCGCGTCGGGAAAAACCATTGAAAGATTTCCTCCCCCCGAACACCAAGCGGGTGATCCAAGCTTTGAGCGGTTCCCGCAGCAAAGCCGTCAAGCGAGACACTAAACCCGGCAACTCTGACCTTAGTCATTAATATCTCCGTTCGGCGCTTTGCGTGATGTGGCTTCGAAGCCAGATGACAGTTTGGCTCTCATCCACACGACGCGCGATACGACCGCAAATCGACAACGGTTCGACTCGGTGAAAACCCGAATGCGGAGTTCGTATCATAGGTGGATCTCGTCACCAGTGACCGCAATGCAGTGCATTGGTATCTGATGCAAACCGACGGCCAGCCGTCCCCGAAAGAAGGTGGAAGACCGACCGCCACACTCCTGCGGATGACAACCGTCTCGGATCCTGAACAGCCCTCCGGCCAGTCCCGAAGCGGCCGGTCAGAATCTGACCGCGGTGGCAATTGTCGCCACTCGTCAGTGGCGCTCTGGAACGCCATAAGCGCTGACGATGCGCGCGTCCTGCTCGGCAGTTGAGAACAGCTCCCACTCGAGCCCGTTCACATCGACGGTGCTCGAATAACCGTTTGCGGCATCGTCTTCGAAACCGACGTGTCGCAACTGCCCCGCCTTCTCGGGATTTTCGTTGATCGAGAAGTTGAGCAGATCGGTGCGCCACATCGCGTACTGGCTCGGCACCACGGCGGACGGTGGCTGTCCGAGGCGGCGGCTATAGTCAGAGATCGATTCGTCGAGGTTCGCGACGGCCAGCGCAATGTGAAAACGCTTCATGATGGGCTCCTGAATGGTTGTTCAATTTGAACCATCGTAACCGCGGCACACCAGCGCAACCAGTTCAGTGATTATGCCGGTATGTGTATTACCCGTCTCACGCAATACACTACGTCGCACGGGGCAAATACGCAGACCGATGCCGATGCCGCCGCACGAACCGCTCGGAGGAAAAAATCATGACCGACCCGACCCATCACGCCTCCGACTTTCGCCGGCAGCGTGCCGTCGGCATTGCTGGCATCGCGGTCGCCTCGCTGCTTGCCTCGGGGCTCTGGCTCGGCATCGATCTTTTGATGTCGCCGCTGCCGGGCATGGACAGCCTCGGCGCGCGGATGCTTCTGACGCTTAAATGCTGCTGCGCCGCAGTTCTGTTCTGCCTGGTGACGGGCGTCGAAGCCGTGGCGCACGAACGGTTGACGTCTCCCGCGTTCGATCCGCTGGCAGGCTTCGAGACGCGCAGGTTGCGCGTCAACCAACGGTACCTGCAGAACACGGTGGAGCAGTTCATTGTGTTTGCGCCGTCGCTGTTCGGCCTGGCTGCCTACTGTCCCGACGGTTCGTCCATGCGCGCGGTCGTGGCGACGACCGTAGTCTGGATCGTCGCGCGGGCCGCGTTCTGGCTTGGCTACCATCGCAGCGCAGCGCTGCGCGGGCTCGGCGCGCCCGGCATGGCGCTCAGCATGATTGTGCTGCTGTATGTGACGGGTCGGTTCGGGCGTGAGATCGCGGGGACGGTGGGAGCTATCGCGCCGCTTGCGGCGTTTATCGCGGTCGAGGCGGTATTGTTTTGGGGGACGCGGCCGGTTAAGGGAGGGTTGATGCGCTAGAGTCTGTCGGTCAGAGTGGCTCGGGCCGAGCCGAAGGAGACACTGATGTGTCTCCATAGCAGCCGAACGGGAAGCGTTAGTCACGTTTCGATCATGGAAACGCATTACCCTGAGTGCAGGACAACCATCGGCAGGATGCTGTCCGCGCTTCATGGAAAACGCCGACGAAGCTCGGTCACCCTCGTAAGGTCGGTTGCTCTTAATAGCTATGCGATAGCGTCGACTCGTAGTAGGCTCATCGTTAGATCCTGGTGCGACGGTGCATTCAACCAATACGCCATTAGCGACAGTTTGGGCGCGCGCCACGCATGCGTGAAGAGATCATAGGAGAGTTCCCGTCGATACCCGCAAGCGGCATCAACATGGAGGCAGGCATGGTCAAGACAGCGTTGTTCGTCCGGCTCGAAGCGAAGCCGGGCAAGGAGCAGGAAGTCGAAAGCTTCCTGATGGGCGGACTGCCGCTCGTCGAGCAGGAACCCGCGACGATCGCGTGGTTCGGGCTGAAAATCGCGCCATCGGTGTACGGCATCTTCGACGCGTTCCCCGACGACGCCGGACGCCGGGCGCACCTGTCGGGCAAAGTAGCCGAGGCGCTGATGGCGAGGGCTCCGGATCTTTTCGCCAAGCCGCCGGAAATCATGAACATCGATGTACTCGCGGCGAAGCTGCCGTCGTAGCCGCGTCGGCTTCCGGTGCGGGACTTGCTAGCGTCGCAGAGCTTGAACAATGAAACGTAGCTCGGCAGCAATGCGGTCGTAGTGGTACATAAAGCGGTGATCCGCGGCAGGTGACCCGGAGCCCCCAGCCCTCGCTACAAAAAGCGGACGCATGACGCACGCGATCAAACTGGAGTTGCTCCAATACCGCTATCCCCGTGCGCATTTCAAGTACCCGCAGCACGGATTGCCCGCGCGGCCCCGCGCTCACTCGCCTGGTGGCGACGACGCCTCAACCGCGGACCGCCACAGTAACCACAATGAGAGCCGAGAAGATCAGCGCAGGGGCGAGATGCCGGAACGGCTCCCGATTTCGGAGCAACGTGAAGAGCGCGCCAATCATGATCGCACTGGCCAGCGTTAGGCCTAAAACTCTGGTTTGTTGTCCAAGAAGAAGTGCTGCACTGAGCAGTTCGAGAGCGCCACAGAGCAACTGAAACCATGCCGGGTAACCCCAGCGTGCGAAGTCGCGCTTCACCGCGCCGCGTCTGGCAAGATTGACCACGCCAGCAACCGCGAATAGAACCGCTACGATCGTCGCGAGAATCGATTCGATAGATGCAGTGTTTAACGCCATCTTCATGCTCCGTTGCTTTGCTGAGCGTGCTTCTGTACAGAGAGGTCCGCAATCAGGCCGGGGCCATGGGGTTCCCACGCAAGGACTCTCCGGGCATGCTGGCCGCTTACCGTCTGGTCGAGCGCCAGTGCGTCAGCAAATGGCCCAAGCTCTTTGCGAGCATCGTCGAGCGGCCATAATTCGACACGGTCGGCGCCGACCGAGGTTCGAATCGCTTCGCCCATTTCGGCAACCGCAACGGCGTCTTCCGCGACCACGTTGAAGATCTGTCCCGTGACTCGACCGTCCCCACTTGCCATCCGCTCCACCGCGCTCAGATATGCCGTGGCGAGATCATCGACGTGCACGGCAGGCCAGTGGTTGCGACCATCGCCGACGACTCTCACACTGCCGGTCTGACGAACCATGCCGGCCAGCATGCCGAAGATGCCGCCGCCGTAGCCGTGCACCATCGCAGGCCTGAGGATCACCGCGCCAATCGAGCGGCGTGCTGCTAGCGCCAGCACCTGTTGTTCCACTGCGGGCCGCCAGGCGATGAGTGGTGTCGGGTTCAGCGCCGATGCTTCAGTCGCGCGCTCCCCCTCCGTATTGCCGTAGACCCAGGTGCCCGACGTATAGACAAACGCCGCGCCCGGATGCAAATGCGAAAGCATCGCTACAGTCGCGGCCTCGTCCGCAGCGGCGGCGGATGCATCGTTGGTCGACGCCATGTGCACCACGCCATCAGCGGTACCGGCAGTCGCGGCGAAAGACTGCGGTTCACGCAAGTCGCCGCCATGCAGTTTCACGCCGAAACGTGCCAGCGCGCTCGCGGCCACCGACCTGTCATCGCGCACCAGCGCCGTCAGCTGGTGGCCGAGGCTGATTGCCTTGCGCGCGACCGCTTGCCCGATGTAGCCCGTACCACCTGTAATGAATAGCTCCATAGCGTTCTCCTCGAGGATTGCCTGCGAAGTTGATAAGTGACACAAA
>NZ_JAXDPY010000381.1:0-12256 GCF_034668105.1 Paraburkholderia sp.
CTTCGTTGCCGGCGTCGTCGCGGATCGAGACCTCCGTGGACGGCAACGGCAAACCCACCGTCCCGGTGAACGCGGTGGACGTCGGCAGATTGGTGGTGGCGCACGGCGAGGTTTCGGACAACCCATACCCTTCGACGATCGGCACGCCGGTGAGCGCTTGCCAGCGTTGTGCGACGGCTTGCTGTACGGCCATGCCGCCGCCGTTCGATTGCACCAGCTTCGAGAAGTCGAGCGTTTTGAAGTCGGGTTCATTCAGCAGCGCGTTGTACATCGTGTTCACGCCGGGGAACGAATTGATCGCGTAGCCTCGCAAGGCTTTGATCAGGCTGGCCAGGTCGCGCGGATTCGGAATCAGAATGCCCATGCCGCCGCAACGCATCGTCAGCAAGCCGGAGACCGTCAGTCCGAAGATGTGATACAGCGGCAGCGCCACCACGGTGATGGGTTGCTTGATGTCGGTGCGTCCGCGATAGACCGGCTCGCGCCACAACTCCGATTGCAAGACGTTGGCGATCAGGTTGCCATGCAGGAGCGTGGCGCCTTTCGACACACCGGTGGTGCCACCCGTGTACTGCAGCACCGCCACGTCGCCACGCGTGAGCGCGACCGGTGTAAAGCCCGCGTCCGCGCCGCGTGCGATCGCATCGTTCAACGTAATGCGCGCCGTGGGCGGCACATCGGCTGCGATCTCGGGGCTACCCGCGCCAAGCATCTCGCCGATCGAGGTCAGCACGACATGCTTGATCGGCGTCTGCGCCTGCACGGCCTCCAGTGTTTGAGAAAATGGTTCGAGCAGCACGATCGCTTGCGCGCCGCTGTCGTTCAACTGATGTCCCAGTTCGCGCGGCGTATACATCGGGTTGACGTTCACCAGCACGTAACCGGCACGCAGAACCGCCGCCATGACCACCGGGTACTGCAATACGTTCGGCAGCATCACGGCGATGCGCGCGCCGCGCGCGAGACCTAGCCGTTGAAACCACGCTGCGAGATGACGCGACTTCACATCGAGTTCGCCGTAGGTCAACTCGCGGCCCATGCAGACGAACGCGCGCTCCGCCGCGTGCTTCTGGAAGCTTTGTTCCAGCAAGTCCGCAACGGAGCTGAACCGCGTAGCGTCGATCTCGGCCGGGACGCCCGGCGGATAGGACTTCAACCAGATCTTTTCCATGTCTCCTCCCTTGTTGGTTTCGCATCGCGATGCGTCACCGCACGATGTGCCGTCGCGTCGCTGTGCCGCTGTGCCGCTGTGCCGCTGTGCCGCTGTGTGCCGTGTGCTGTGCGCTGTGCGCTGTGCGCTGTGCCGCTGCAAGCTACGCTGCGTCTATCGCGTGGTCAGCGCGGGCATACGGCGCGTGGGCCGATCGAAGCAATCGAAGAACCTGCGTAACTGCTCAGCCGTCCCGCGCTCCAACACCACGGTACCGCTCTCGATGCACTGCGGCAACTGCGTCGCCACGTCGCGCAGCATGCCGTACAAGGTGCTGGTTTCCAGCCTGAGTTGAACGTCGATCGTTGAAGGCATGCGCTCGTGAACCTGCAACACGCCACGCCGTAGTTCGAGTGCATGCGTTTCATTGCGATCCGTCACGCGGAATGCCAGCGTCATGTGCACGTCCGCGCAACGATCCGGATCGACGTTCACGCTCAAGCGCTGGAACACATTGCGCAACGGTTGAGCGCGCAACACATCCGTCGAGGCGAAACTCGCGCTGCCCGCAAACGGCAGATCGTCGTAAGCGTGTTCGAGTTCGCGTGCCGCGCTCAGATACCAGTTGCGCCAATTGGTGTTCACCGTGCGGTAGCCCAACTCGCGTAGCGCGCTCGCCTTGATATTGCGCGCGTCGGTGTCGGTGGTATCGAGGCGCACCAGCAGCGTCGCCAATTCCGCGGCCCAGCGCCAGTCCGAATCGCCCAGCGCGATCCGCGCGGCGGCGCGCACCGCTTCCACACCGCCCATCATTCGGATCATGCGTTGCGAGCGTTCGGCGCGCGGCAGCGGATCGAGCGACGCCGGATCGCCATCGAACCAGCCGAGCTGACCGCTATACACCTGCCGCACCGAATGCTTAACCGTGCCATAGTATTCGCCGAGCCACGCATGCGCGGCGAGATGCGGCGGCAGCGCGGGAATCGCTTCAGCGAGTTCGTCCGGGCTCAGACCGAAGTTCATGTGACGGATGGTCTGATCGTGGATGAACTGGATGGCGTCGCGATATACGCACAACACCTCGGCGACAGACTGCGCGCCCGATACCGGCCGGCCATGCGCCGGCACCATATGCGCCGCGTTGAAGCCGCGCATCATATCGATGGTCTGATACCAGCGCACCGGATCGCGGTAACGCGTGCCGCGCAGCGTATGCACGTTCGCGAGGCACTCGCCCTGGATCACTTCCGCCGACAGCAGCACGCCGAGGTCCGGCAGCCACATGACGATTTCGTCGTCGGCTTCCGAAGGGGCGTAGCGGAACTCGAAGCGCACGCCCGCCAGCACGATGTCGAGCTTGTCGTCGAACACGCGGGTCGGCGCGAAGAAGCTCGCCGGCTCGGCGATCAGCACGGGCCCGATGCCCGCGTTGACCTTGCCGGTCGCGCCGGGCGGCAGCAGCGTGCCGAAGCTGTAGGCCGAACGCGTGGCGAGAATCGGCGCGACGAGATTCGCGTTGTTGATCACGGTATCCATCAGCGAACGGTGCGCGATGATCTCGACGCTGCCCGCCGCGAGCGCGGCTTCATCGACAAAGGCGCGCACGCCGCCGGTATGGTCCGTGTGATTGTGTGTATAAACCACGGCCTTGACCGGCAGCCCGGCATGCCGCGGATCGATCGCGCAGAAGTCCTCGTAGATGCGCTGCGCGGCGGACACGGCTTCGGTCGCGTCGATCACCACGATACCGTCGTCACCCACCACGAAGATGATGTTTGCGATTGCATAGCCGACCGCGCAATACACGCGCTCGGCGACACGATAGATACGCTGCGCCATGCGCCGCGAGTGTTCGGTGAGGCGCGGCGGCACGGTCGGCGCGGCAACGGCGAAGGCGAGATTCACGCCGGCGTCGAACGCGACGTCGAGCGGTTCGCCGATATGTGGCGCGTCGAAAGCGGGATTGCGGACCTGTTCGGGGCAACATGAGCTCATGCGGTGTCTCCTTGGATAGTCGGCTGCGCGTAGCGGGCATCGCGCTGCACTTGAGGATTCGTTTTTCGATTATGGAACCGGAATTCTGATTCCGATTTACAGATAAAAAAATTAGCCGTCCGGCAACTCGAGACAACGCCGCACCCGGATTTGCAGCCACGACCGCAGTTGCCGGCTGGAGAGCGACAACGGACCGGGGTCGTTCAACACGCTATTGACCAGCATGCCGAGAATCATTTGCAACGTGGCACGCACTTCGAAATCGAGCGCCTGGGTTACGTTGTCATTGGCCTTGATGCCGCGTGACTGTGCCAACGCGCTGACGAGACGCGGCACGATCATCGCCAGAACCTCGTGATTGGTCGATTTCACGGCGTCCCAGCTCGCCTTGCGCTGCGAAGCTCGCAGCAACGACGCGTGATATAACCCGCGATTGCGCCGAAACGTCATCACGTAAAACGAAATGACCGCATCAGCAAGTGTGCCTGCGTCGTTCGAACGCCAGGCCGGGTCACGCTCGACGGTCTGGCGCACATGCTCGAGCCCCTCTTGCATGACCGCATCCTGGACGACTTCGAAGAAGCTGTCCTTGTTGTCAAAGCGCCGGTAGAACGCACCGATCGACGTGCCCGCACGCTCGACGATCTCGTTGATCGACAGATCGTCGAGATTGCCGCTCGCCTCAAGCAATTCGCGCCCGGCTTGCAGCATGCGCACGAGCCCTTGCTGACTGCGCATCTGGCGCGGCGCCGCGATGGCGCTGGGCGGCTGCGGCTCGCGGCTGCGTGGTGAAATCGTCGTCATGCAGGTTTCAGCTTCGGTTCGCTGCTCTGAGAAAATGAAGACTCACGGCAAACCGGAATCTGAATTCCGGATCGTCCGCGATTAGGATCGCTGTGTCAATCGCTTCCAGGGTAATCACGGGGCGATCATACGATCACCCCGGCGGCCGTTCCGCGGTCCATTCAGGTCGGCACTGAGGCAGGATGCAGCAAGCCCTGCGCGGCCTGGTTGGCGTCCTCCATCACCTGCTCGGCGAGCCCCAGCGCGCAAGAGGCAGCAGGCGACGGCGTGCGCTCGGCGAGATAGACGAGGGCGAATTCCAACCCGAGACGCGGCGGATTGACGAGCGGAATGCGCGCGAGCCGACGCATCTCCAGATCGCGCCGCATCGCGGACGCCGTGGCGAACAACACCGAATCGGTCTGCGCAACCACGTCCTTCAGCACCGCCACGTCGTTGCATTCGATCTGCAACGGAATCTGTTCGTGCGCGCGGTACTTCAGCAGGCGATGCAGCGCGTCCTTCATGAACGCCGGCAAGCTCACCGAGACCAGCGGAAACTCGCGCAACGCCGCGAGCTGCACCGTGTCGCGCGCGAACAGCGGATGGCCCGGGCGCGCAAACCAGCCGCCCTCGTGACGCGGCAGACGCTGCAACGTGACATCGGGCGTCACGGGCGGCACCCGGCGATCGGTGACCAGAAAGTCGATCTGTTCGGCGCGCAGCTTGGTCAGCAGCGCGTCGCCCTCGCCGAGCTCGATCGACACCTTGATCTTCGGAAAGCGCCGTGCGAACTGCACCAGCAGGTCCGGCAGCAGCACGACAGCCGCATAGGGCCCAAGGCCGATGCGCACCTCACCGAGCTCATGCGCCTTCAGCAGTTCGACGTCGCGAAACAGACAGCGCGTTTCGAACAGCACGCGCCGGGCGCGCTCGACCAGCATGCGCCCGGCCGCCGTCATCGCGACGCCGCGCGCGGCGCGGTCGAACAGTTTCATGCCGACTTCCTCCTCGAGCGCCTGAATGCTGCGGCTCAATGCCGGCTGGCTCAGATGAACCCGCTCCGCTGCGCGCGCGAAACTACCCTCCTCCGCGAGCGCGATCAGATGGGTAAGACGGCGAGAATTAACCTCATGCATGGATTGCAAGCTCCCGATAACGAGAATGCACTTGAACAATTCAGTTATACCACCTCAAATGGGCGAAAACCCAGCGCCCCCGCGCCAGAAACGGAGACCCGCTTTGCCCACTTTCCTCAGCAGCACGAAGCGCTGCACGGCACTTGCCGCCGACACGGCGTCGGCTCACCCAACCCAACCTGCCCACGCGCGTGAGACCGCGCAAGGCCGCCGCTGGGCGATCGTCGCCTCGCTGTTCCTGTTCATGCTGATCAATTTCGCCGACAAGGCCGTACTCGGTCTCGTCGCGATCCCGCTGATGCATGACATGCAATTGACGCACGGTCAGTTCGGGCTCGTCGGCAGCGCATTTTTTGTGCTGTTCTCGGTCTCGGGCATCGCCGTGGGTCTGATCGCCGACCGCGTCAACATGAAATGGCTGCTCGCCGCGCTCGCGCTGATCTGGGCGGTCGCGCAGTTGCCACTCGCGTGGCCGGCCAGCTTCGCCGTGCTGCTGCTGTGTCGCGTACTGCTGGGGGCGGGCGAAGGGCCGGCCTCGCCGCTCGCACTGCATGTGGTCTACACCTGGTTCGACGACCGCGAACGCAATCTTCCCACCGCCATCGTTCAGCAAGGGGCGACCGCAGGTGTCATCATCGCGGGACCATTGCTCACCTACATCTCGCAACGGTGGCACTGGCACGCGACGTTTCTCACGCTCGGCGCGGTCGGCATTGGCTGGACCATTTTGTGGCTGTGCCTGGGCAAGACCGGCGATCGTCAGCACAACGCATCGCCCGCGTTTGCGCCGGTGTCGGCAGCCGGGCCTCATGCTGCGTCATTGCGCTTTCGGCGCATGCTGAGCGACCGCACGGTGATCGGCGTGATGCTGCAATGCTTTGTCGGCTACGCGGTGATCGCGATCGGCTTCACCTGGGTGCCCGCGTATTTCCGGCTCGGCCTCGGCTTTGCCGCGACCCACGCCGGGTGGCTGTTCGCACTGCAAGTCGCGGCGCAGATTCCGCTCGGCATCGCACTCGCGATTGCGTCGCATCGCATGCTCAAACGCGGCGTGCCGTCAAAGGTCGCGCGCGGCAAACTGATCAGCGCGGCATGCGTGGTGAGTGGCCTTGCGTACTGTTCACTGCTGGTCGGCGCGCAGCCGTTTATCAAGGTCGCGTTGATGGGACTTGCCAGCGCGTTGGCGATCCAGACGTTCACCTTCGGTCCGATGCTGGTCGCCGAAGTTGCGCCGGCAGCCCGGCGCGGCGCGCTGCTCGCGATCACCAACTCGATTGTCACCACGGCGGGACTGATCGGCCCCGTTGCAATGGGCAAGCTGCTCGGCGTGGCAGGCGATGCGCGTGGCTATGAAATCGGCTTCGCGGTGACCGGCGTGTTGCTGCTGGTCGTCGGCGCGGCGGGTTTCGCATTGATCGATCCACAACGGTCGAAGCGGCGCATGGAGGGCATTGCGGGGTGATATTCCTGGGCTGACTTTTGCATGGGTTTTTAATGCCCGGCTCGAACAGTTCCTTCATGTTCAGTCATGCGGCATAACAGTCCAGTTCCACGTCGTTAGTACCGTTGACTAAATTCATCCGACGGTACATTCTTCTTGCACATCGTCCAGACGCGGCATCCCAAGAGACGACGCAGCGCACATAACAAACCCAGCAGGAACTGACCAGACCTGTTCTACCGGAGAACCGTCGTATGCGTCGTGCATGCCCGCTGCATGTGTCTGTTCGTTCGCGTCTTTTCGAAGCCCTTTCGTCCGCACTTGGGATAGCGATCCTTTTGCCATGCGAGCCTGCATTCGCAGCTTGCGACAACACTGCGCCGGCCAGCGGCCAGACCGTCACCTGCGATAACAGCGTCCCCAATCCAGCCACTACGCCAATCGCCGCGGTTGCCGGCAGCACCAACGTCACGGTGAACGTGCAAGCGGGCGCCGAACTCGATGTGACCGGCAATAACGTCATCCTCGTGCGCGACGGCAGCACCGTCACCAACCTCGGCACCTTGCATGGCGCAGGTGACACCTTCGACGCCATCTCGGCGCATGGCGCGAGCGGCGGCGCCGGCCATGACGTGTTGATCAACCGCGGCACGATCGTCACCAGCGGTGTCGAATCGGAAGGCATGTTCAACAGCGCTGCCGCGGTCACGATGCTCAATGACACCACCGGTGTGATCAGCACTACCGGCAACAACTCAGTTGCGATGCATGACTTCGCAAGCCCCGGTGGCGGAACGCTGACCAACAACGGCAGGCTCTCGACGAGCGGCGATGGCTCACACGGCATGGCTGCGCTGACTAATAACGACACGCTCGTCAACAACGGCTCAATCACGACGACGGGCGCCGGTTCGTATGGCATGCAGGCCAACGGTAACGCCGTCGACGGCCCGGGCAACAACGTGCTGACGAATCACGGCACGATCGATGTCTCAGGTACGGGTTCGCACGGCCTCGTTTCGCAGGATATTGCGCCCGGCGTCGTGACGAACACCGGCTCGGTGACAGCGCGTGGCGCGGGTGGCCTCGGCGCCATCTTCTCCGGCCCAGTCACGTTGAACAATGCGGCCGGCGCGAGCATCGTCAGCCAGCAGGCCAATGCCGTGGTTGCGAACGGCGGTGGCACCTTCAACAATGCGGGCACGATTGCGGGTGCGATCAACGCGGTCGCCTTTGCCAATGCGCCGGCAACGATCACGAATAGCGGCTCCATCACCGCGGTCGGGAGTCAGGCAATCAGCTCCACCACTGCCTTCAGTATCGTCATCAACAACACCGGTACCATCGCGGGCGGCAACGGCCGCGCGATCTGGACCGATGCCGGCAACGACACCTTCAACTGGAGCGGCGGCACCGTCACCGGCTTCGTGCGTCTCGACGCAGGCGACGACATCGCCAACCTCATCGGGCTCACCGACACCAATCTCGCCGGCGTGCCGAGCTTCGACGGCGGCACCCGCAACGACGTGCTCAATTTCAACCGCACGTCGGCGAGCGGCCTTGGGCGTTTCATCAACTGGGAGACGGTCAACGTCGCCAACGGCAGCCAGTTGACGCTCGACGCCAACGGCCTCGTGCTCGGCGACAGCGGCACATTGACCGGCACGCTCAACATCGATTCGAGCAGCACGGTGTTTGCAGGCGGCTTTGGCGGCACGGCGACGATCGCACCGGCGGTGGCGGGTCAACGCGTCAACGTCAACAATGCGGGCACCCTCGATCTGACCAACGGTGCGACGGCGACGCGCAATACGCTGGTGATCAACGGCAACTACACCGGGCTCAACGGCCGCTTGCTGCTGCAGACGGTGCTGGGCGGAGACGGCTCGCCGAGCGACAAGCTGGTGATCGCGCAAGGCGTCGGTTCGGGCAATACTTCGCTTGGCGTCACCAATGTCGGCGGCTCGGGCGGCGCCACGCTCACGGACGGCATTCTCGTCGTGCAGGCGACGAACGGCGCGACAACGACGGCGAACGCTTTCACGCTGCCAAGGCCGCTGTCCGTGGGCGCCTATACGTACTATCTGTTCAAGGGCGGTGTGAGCGCGGGGACGGCAGACAACTGGTATCTGCGCTCGAGTCTGGCCGCGACTCCGACTCCGACTCCGACTCCGACTCCGACTCCGACTCCGACTCCGACTCCAACAACACCAAGTCCGACTCCCACGCCAACACCAACACCAACACCTACTTCACCTCCGACACCGACTCCAACACCCACATCGACGCGGGCTCCCACACCGCTCTACCGGATGGAAGTGCCCGTCTATGCCGAGGTCCCAGTCCTCACGCGCGAACTCGGCATCGCGCAGATCGGCACCTTCCATGACCGCCAGGGCGAGCAGTCGCTGCTGAACGAAAGCGGCCCGCTTGCCGCCACGTGGTCGCGTGTGTGGGGCGAGCACAGCTCGCAAAGCAATAGCGGCGCGGCCCACCCCGAATTCAGCGGCACGATGGCCGGCGTGCAGGTGGGTCAGGATATCTACGCGGATCGCAGCGAAAACGGCCATCGCAATCACTATGGCTTCTTCATCGGGTTTGCCCGCGCCCAAGGCGACGTGAATGGCTTCGCGCTCGGTGTCCCCGATCTCTCGGCCGGCCGGCTGTCGATCAACGCGTACAGTGCAGGCGTGTATTGGACTCATATCGGCCCAGGCGGCTGGTACACCGATGCGGTTGCGATGGGCAGCTCACTCACGCTCGATCCTTCGTCGAATCAGGGCATTGGCGCGAGTACGCACGGCCACTCGGTCACGACCTCACTGGAAGCCGGCCTGCCGATACCGCTACGCGCCGATCTCAGTCTCGAACCCCAAGCGCAACTGATCTGGCAGCACGCATCGATCAACGATCTGAACGACGGCGTTTCGAACGTATCGTTTCACGCGGCAAACGGTCTGGTGGGCCGGCTCGGCCTACGCCTGCAAGGCAGGTTCGAAGGTGCCGGCGCGCAGTGGCAACCGTATCTGCGCGCGAATCTGTGGCGCTATTTCAACGGCACCGATAGTGCGACTTTCGCCGGTACGACCGTGATTCCCACTGATGTCGCCGCCACGGCCGCCCAGTTCGGCATCGGCATGGTCGCGCATTTGAGTGCGCGCGGCAGCGTGTTCGCCACGGCGAGCTACACCACGAATGTGAACGGCGAGCATCGCAGCACGGTGGAGGGCAATCTCGGCGCGCGCTGGAGTTGGTAAGGGCTCAGAACTGATGCCGCAGACCGGCCATCAGACCGATCTGGCTACCCTTCTGCGCGAGGCCGATCCCGTTGACGCCCTGCAACTGCGCGCCGATCAGGTCGCCCCGGTAGAGCGAGTAATCGCCTTCCAGATAAACATCGGTGCGCTTCGAGAGGTTGTAGTCGGCCATCAGCTGGTACTGCCATGCCGAACCGTCCTGCGCGGCGGTCTTGCCGTCCTGCAACGTGCGCCAGACGTTCGCGGCGAAGTGCCACGCAGTGCCGACCTGCTGCGAGATGCCGCCCATGATCATGCGGCGCCGCGAAAAGTCGGTGTACTTGAGCGCGGCCAGCGCGGGCGCGGTGAACGGCCCGTTGGCGAAGCTCGAAAAACCGGCGTCGTTCTGATTGACGATATAGCCGACCGAGAAACGCGTCATGTTCCACGTGTACGACCCGCCAATGGTCCAGTCTTTCGCGGCTGAACCGTTGACCGAATCTTTCGACACCTCATACGCGGCGCCAAGCGTGAACGGGCCGCCCGGCGCATAAGCGAGCGTCGCGCCGAACTGACTGCCGTACGAATTGCCCGCGTTGCCGCCGAACGCGTAACCGGTGGCAAAATAGAAGCCGTTGTATTTCGCCTGATACTGCACCTGATTGCTGGTCCAGATACCGCCGGTCATGGTCACTTCCGGCTGAAAGCTGAAATCGTACGGAATCCAAAGATTACTGCCATACCCGCCGATGGTGATGCCCTCGATCATCACGTTGTATTGCCGGCCGAAGATCACCTGACCATAGGAGTCCGAGCGCACGCCCACTTGCGCCTCATTGAAGAACGGCATGTTGGGATCGCTTTGGCCGCTATTGATGTAGAAACGGTTTTCGAGCTTGAAGAACGTAGACCAGCCGCCGCCCAGGTCCTCGACGCCTCGTATGCCCCAGCGGCTTTCGGTCGTGCCGCCATTGCCGAGCGCGAACTTCGAATCTCCGGCGCTATTGACGTGCGTGAGATAGCGCACGCTTTCGTCGACCACACCATAGAGCGTCACGCTGGATTGCGCGTGCGCCATCTGACCTGCCAACGCTGCGGGCACCACGGCCATCGCCCACCGGCTTGCGTTCCTCATAACGTCCCCCTGTACAGATTCCCACTTTTCGCGGATATTTCGACACCGCCGCGCCCGATGCAAAGTCCCGGCACGCTGCTCGTTGGCGACCGCGCAAATCGACAGGTACGGAGCCGGGCCCGCCTCGAAGCGTTGCATGGCGCCCCTGCAGGCTGCACGAATAAGCTGACGAAATGCGGGTGGGTGAACCTTAGCGCGAATCCGAAGCCGCAAGAAAATAGACTGATGTAAGTGTTGTTATGTCATCGAAGGGCTTGCAGCTTGTAAGAAGCACGCGTAGGCGGTGGGGTCATCGCATTGCGCCACGCACGCATTTGCTATCGTATGACCTATGATCGCCACTCGACACTCCTCATGAGCACAACCGTCCTGCCCGCGCGCCGCGCGCCAGATAGCTTCGCCATCGCGCTGATGATCGGCTTGTGCGCGATCTGGGGACTCCAGCAAGTCGCGATCAAGAGCACCAACACGGCGTTGCCACCGGTATTCCAGGCGGGCTTGCGCTCGGCCATCGCAGCCGTGCTGGTATGGGGTTGGGCGCGCTCGCGCGGCACCCCGCTCTTTCGCGACGACGGCACCTTGGGGGCGGGCTTGCTCGCGGGTGTGCTGTTCGCGGCGGAATTCGTCTGCATTTTTCTCGGCCTGACGCTGACCAGCGCTTCGCGCATGGCGGTCTTTCTGTACACCGCGCCCTGCTTCACGGCGCTCGGCTTGCACTGGTTTGTCGACGGCGAGCGGATGCGGCGCATTCAGTGGCTCGGCATCCTGGTGGCATTCGCAGGCATGGCGCTGGCATTCGCGGACGGTTTCCTGCACGGCCACGGCGCGCAAGGCGCCACGCTGAAAGGCGCCGCCGGTGACGCGCTCGGGGTGCTGGCCGGCATCGCGTGGGCGGCGACCACCGTGGTGGTGCGCGCCACGCGCCTCGCCCATTCGAGCGCCAGCAAGACGCTCTTCTATCAACTGACGGTGTCGGCGGTGGTGCTGATCGCGCTTGCACTGGGGCTAGGCCAGGCTCACGTGGACAACGTCACGCCGCTGGCGGTGCTGAGCCTCGCGTATCAAGCGGTGATCGTGGCGTTCGTCAGCTATCTGGTGTGGTTCTGGCTGTTGACGCGCTACATCGCGTCGCGCCTGTCGGTGTTCTCGTTTTTGACGCCGTTGTTCGGCGTGACCTTTGGCGTATTGCTGCTCGGCGAATCGTTCAGCCTGCGCTTTCTGATGGCCGCCGTGCTGGTGCTGACCGGCATCGCGCTGGTCAATGCGCCCGGCAAACGCCGGGCTGGTTAGGAACGTGAGACGGAGAGACGTGCCGCCTCGGACGGTGGTGCGCCTCTATCAACCTTGTGCTTCACTTGTGCTGTGCCGTTCAGGCCT
>NZ_JAXDPY010000382.1:0-6822 GCF_034668105.1 Paraburkholderia sp.
TTCTTGACGATACCGATCAGCAGGATGATGCCGATCATCGCGATCACCGAGAACGGTGTGCCGAAAATCAGCAGCGCCAACGTCGCGCCGATGCCGGCGGACGGCAGCGTCGACAGGATGGTCAGCGGGTGGATCGAGCTTTCGTACAGCACGCCGAGCACGATATACACCACGCCGAGCGCCGCCAGGATCAACAGCGGCACCGTACCCATCGACTGCGAGTAAGCCGCCGCTGCCCCGGCAAACGATCCGTGGACGCTGGCCGGCATGCCGATCTCGCGGATCGTGTTATTGATCGACACGGCGGCCTGGCTCAACGAACCGCCTGCTGGCAGGTTGAACGAAATCGTCGCGGCCACGAGGCCGCTCTGGTGGTTCACCTGCGTCGCCGTATGGCTGTTCGAGTACGAAGCCAGCGCCGCCAGCGGCACCATGGTTTCAGCGGACGTGCTGTCCGCGCTGCCGGTGGAACTGCCGCCCTTGCTGTTGGCGATGGCGTTGGTGGTCGCGTTGGCTTGCGCGTTCGAGTTGAGCGTGTTCGTGCTCGACGAGGTGCTCGTGGTGCTTTCAGTCGGCACCGTCACGCCCGCCACCGTTGCGCCCGGCATTTGTGTTTGCGCCGTGCCGAGTGCATTGCCCGCCGCCGTGCTCAGATAAATCTGGTTGAGCATTTGCGGGAACTGCCAGTAATCCGGCGCGACTTCCATCACCACGAAGTACTGATTGAGCGGGTTGTAGATGGTCGATACCGTCCGCTGCCCGAACGCGTCGTACAACACGTTGTCGACCTGATTCGGCGCGAAGCCGTAGCGCGCCGCCGTCGAGCGATTGATCTTCACGAAGGTTTGCAGACCGTTCTGCTGCAAGTCCGAGTTCACGTCGAGCAACTGCCCACGCTCCTTGCCGAGCGCCGCGACAAGCAGTGGTGTCCACTTGAATAGCGCGGCAGAATCGTCACTGGTCAGCGTGTACTGATACTCGGCGGCGGATTGACGTCCGCCGATTCGCAGATCCTGCTGCGCCTGGATAAAGAGCCGCGCGCCCGACACCGCATTAAGCTTGGGCCGCAGACGGTTGACGACTTGGGTCGCCGTAACGTGGCGTTCCGCGAGCGGCTTGAGTTCGATGAACACGTTCGCGCTATTGAGCGCGCGGCCGCCCGTAAAGCCGGCCACCGAATCCACCGCCGGATCCTTCTGCACGATCTCCTGCAGTTGCGTGAGCTTCTTTTGCATCGCCGGAAAGGAGATGCTCTGGTCGGCAATGATCTGTCCGATCAGGATGCCGGTGTCCTGCTCGGGAAAGAAGGTGGTCGGCACCAGCTTGAACAGGAACACGTTGCCCACCAGCAGCGCGATCAACAGCAGGATGACTAGCAGCGAATGGTCGAGGACGGCCGTGAGCGAGCGCGCGTACGCATTCTTGAAACGATCGAATTGCTTTTCGACCCACGTCGCCCAGCGGCGGTTCGAATGCCCGGCGTTCTCGCGGCTCAGCACATAGGCGCACATGGCCGGCGTGACCGTCAGCGAAATCAGCAGCGAGATCAGAATGGCGATAGACAGCGTCACCGCGAACTCATGGAACAGCAAACCGACCACGCCCGGCATCAGCATGATCGGCAGAAACACCGCGATCAGCGAGAGGCTCATCGAGATCACCGTGAAGCCCACCTCGCCGCTGCCTTTCAACGCGGCCTCTTTCGGACTCAGTCCCAACTCCATGTGCCGCACGATGTTTTCCAGCACCACCACCGCATCGTCGACCACGAAGCCGGTACCGATGGTGAGCGCCATCAGCGAGAGATTGTCGATGCTGTAGCCGAGCAGGTACATCGGCCCAAAGGTGCCCACAATCGAAAGCGGCAGCGCGACGGCCGGCACCAGCGTGGCGCGCGGCGATTGCAGGAAGATGAACACCACGCCCACCACCAGCAGCACGGCGATGAACAGCGTGCGCTCCGTGTCGCCCACCGACGCTCTGACCGACTCCGAGCGGTCGACCGCAACGCCCACGTGCACGCTGCTCGGCAGTGTGGCCTCGATTGACGGCAGCACCTGGCGGATCTGCGCAACGGTGCTCACGACGTTGCTGCCAGGCATTGGATACACGATCACGAGAATGGCGGACTTGCCGTTGAAAAGCCCGGCATTGCGGATGTTTTCGTTCGAGTCCCTGACTTGCGCCACGTCGCGCAACTGGACCGGCGCGCCGTTTCGGTACGCGACCACCAGATCGCGATAGGGCGCGGCGTGCGTGATCTGATCGTTCGATGTCACCACGTAGCGCTGGCCGCCCACGTCGAGATGGCCCTTCGCGCTGTCGGCGTTGGCGGCGCCGATCGCCGCGCGCACGTCTTCCAGACCGATGCCGTAGCTGTTCAGCTTGCCCGGCTGCAACTCGACACGCACCGAGGGCAACGCGCCGCCGCCCAGCGTGATCTGCCCCACACCCTTGACCTGGGAAAGCTGCTGCTGGATCACCGAATCCGCGGAGTCGTAGAGCTGTGCCTTGGTGAGCGTGTCCGAGGTCAGCGAGAGCACCATGATCGGCGCATCAGCCGGGTTGTACTGGCGATAGGTCGGATTGGCGCGCAGCGTGGTCGGCAAGTCGGCACGCGCCGCCTGGATGGCCGCTTCGACGTCGCGCGCGGCGCCGTTGATGTCGCGCTTCAGCCCGAACTCGACAACGATCATCGACGAACCGACATAGCTGATCGACGTCAGTTCCTCGACGTCGGCAATCGTGGCGAGACGCCGTTCGAGCGGCTCGGCCACCGTCGACGCCATGATGTCCGGGCTCGCACCCGCCATGTTCGCCTGCACCACGATCACCGGAAAGGCGATGTTCGGCAACGGCGCAACCGGCAGCCGGAAGTACGCGAGCGCCCCGGCGATCAGGATTGCAATCGCCAGAAGCGTGGTCGCGACGGGGCGCCGGATGAATAACGCCGAGATGTTCAAGGCGCCTCCTCCGCGCCGCCTTCAGGCGGATTCTGCGGCTTATTGCGGTTGCGCCAGCGTCGCGTGCGCTCGGCCATTCTGTCGAAGAACAGATAGATCACGGGCGTGGTGAAGAGCGTCAGCATCTGGCTCAGCGTCAGACCGCCGATGATCGCGAGACCCAACGGCCGGCGCAACTCGGAACCCGTGCCGGTGCCGAGCAGCATCGGCAGCGCGCCGAGCATGGCGGCGAGCGTGGTCATCAGGATCGGGCGGAAGCGCAGCAGCGACGCCTGGAAGATCGCCTCGCGCGGCGCCTTGCCGTGATTGCGTTCGGCGTCCAGCGCGAAGTCCACCATCATGATGGCGTTCTTCTTGACGATCCCGATCAGCAGCACGATACCGATAATGCCGATCACATCCAGGTCGCTGCCGGCGATCATCAGCGCGAGCAGCGCGCCAATCCCCGCCGAAGGCAACGTGGACAAAATCGTCACCGGATGGATGAAGCTCTCATACAGCACGCCGAGCACGATATATACCGCCACCAGCGCCGCGATCAGCAAATAGACCTCGCTCGACAGCGAATCCTCGAAGGCCTGCGCCGCGCCCTGCAGCGACGAGGTGATCGACGGCGGCAGATTCACCGCCTGTTCGGCTTGATGGATGTCTTTGACCGCCGTGCTCAACGACGCGTCCTTCGCGAGATTGAACGAGATGGTGACCGAAGGGAACTGCGCGAGATGGCTGATCACGAGCGGCGACTTGGTGATCTCGATCTTCGCGATGCCCGACAGCGGCACCTGGCCCGTACTGCTGGTCTGACTCGGCAGATACAGATTGCCGATCGCCTGCACGTTCGGCAACGTCTCCGGTTTGGCGACCAGAATCACGCGGTACTGGCTCGACTGCTCGAAGATGGTCGAGACGATCCGCTGGCCGAGCGCGTCGTACAGCGCGTTGTCGATCGTCGCGGGCGTAATGCCGAAGCGCGCCGCCAGTTGCCGGTTGACTTCGACGTTCACGCTGAGGCCATCGCTATTCATGTCGCTTTGCACATCGGCGAGCGACGGAATCTGCTTCATGCGCGCGATGAGTTCCGGCACGTACTTCTGGAACGCCTGCTGGCTCGGTCCACGCAATACGAAGCTGTACTGGTTCGGCGAGACGGTGGTGTCCAGCGTCAGATCCTGCTCAGGCTGCATGTAGAGCCTGACGCCCGGCACATTCGCCACTTCCTGCTGCAGACGCCGCGCCACTTCTTGCGCCGTGTCGGAACGCTTGTCGCGGTCGCGCAGATTGATCAGGAAGCGGCCATTGTTCAGCGTCGAGTTGGTGCCGTCGATCCCCACATAGGAGGTGAGCGAGACGACGTCCGGGTCTTTCAGAATCGAATCGGCAAGCGCGCTCTGGCGATTCACCATCGCGGCATACGACACCGAGTTGTCGGCCACGCTGATCCCCTCGATCACGCCGACGTCCTGCACCGGAAAGAGACCCTTCGGAATCACCACGTACAGCAGACCGGTCAGCACGACGGTGCCGATCGCCACCATCAGCGTCAGCACCTGGTGATCCAGCACCCAGCGCAGGCCGCTTTCATACGCGTTGAGGGTTTTGTCGAACAGCCCTTCGCTGATCCGCTCGAAGCGGCTCGGATGACGTTCGGCCTGCGCGCGCAACATGCGCGCACACAGCATCGGCACTACGGTCAGCGAGACGATCGCGGAAATCACGATGGTGACCGCGAGCGTCACCGCGAATTCGCTGAACAGACGACCGATCACCCCGCCCATGAAGAGCAGCGGAATCAGCACCGCAATCAACGAGATGGTCAGCGAGAGAATCGTGAAGCCGATCTGGCCGGCACCTTCCAGCGCGGCTTCAAGCGGGGTCTTGCCCTCCTCCAGATACCGCACGATGTTCTCGATCATCACGATCGAGTCGTCGACCACGAAGCCGGTGGCGATGATCAGCGCCATCAGCGAGAGGTTGTCGATCGAGTAATTCAGCTGGTACATCACCGCGAGCGTGCCGATCAGCGAGACCGGCACCGAGACGCTCGGAATCAGCGTGGCGGGCACATTGCGCAGGAACACGAAGATCACCGCCACCACCAGCACGATGGCGAGAATCAGTTCGAATGCCGCGTCGGCGACCGACGCACGGATCACGCCCGTGCTGTCCGATACCACGGTCACTTTCATGCCGGCCGGCAGCGTGGATTCGAGCTGCGGCAGTTGCGCCATGATCTGCTTGACGGTCGCGATCACGTTCGCGCCGGGTTGCCGCTGCACGTTGAGCACGATGGCCGGGTTGCCGTTGTACCAGGCGCCGCGCTCGACGTCCTGCGCGGCCTGGCTGACCCGCGCCACGTCGCGCATGAACACCGGCGCGCCGTTCCGGTACGCGATCACCGTGTCCAGGTAGTCTTTCGGGTCGGTGATCTGGTCGTTGCCGTTGATCGTGTAATCGAGGTCGGGGCCGTCGAAATTGCCCTTCGGCTGGCTAACGTTAACGTAGCTGAGCAGCGTGCGCAGATCGTCGATGTTCAGGCCGTAGGCCGCTAGTTTCTGCGGGTCCGCTTCCACGCGAATGGCCGGCACATTGCCGCCGCTCGTCGTCACCACGCCCACGCCCGACACTTCGGAAATCTTGGTGCCGAGACGGTTGTTGGCGACGTCTTCCAGCTGGGTCAGCGACATCGACTTCGACGTGACCGCGAGCGTCAGGATCGGCTGGTCGGCCGGGTTGACCTTGGCATACGTCGGCGGCGCCGGCAGGCCGGCGGGCAGGTAGCTGTTCGACGCGTTGATGGCCTGCTGGACGTTCTGCTCGGCGATGTCGAGATTCAGCGAAAGATCGAACTGCAGCGTGATGACCGACGCGCCGTCCGAGCTATACGAGGTCATCTGCTGCAAGCCGGGAATCTCGCCCAACTGCACCTCGAGCGGCGCCGTGACCGTGGTGGCCATCACGTCCGGGCTCGCGCCCGGATAAAACGTCTGCACCTGGATAGTCGGATAGTCGACGTTGGGCAGCGATGAAACCGGCAGCACGCGCATGGCGACGAGGCCCACCAGCACGAGGGCGATCATCAGCAGCAGCGTGGCTACCGGTCGAAGAATGAACAGACGGGAAATATTCATCGGCGCGCGAGCCTGCTACGACGAAGCAGCATCGGCCGACGCCGCCGATGCGGCAGCGGGTCCGGAGGCGGCAGGCTCCGCCGCGGCACCCCTTGCCGCGCCGCGGGCGGAGGCACCGGAGGCGGCCCCGGCAGGTGCAGGTTTGGGCTGGGTCGGCCGGATCTTGGCGCCGTCGTTCAGACGGTCGGTGCCGTCCGTGACCACCTGGTTGCCTTGCGAAAGGCCGGAGACAATCACCGTGTTCTTGCCGTCGCTCGGGCCGATCTTGACCTTGTGGACGGAGACCGTGTTGTTCGCGTTGACCAGATAGACGAAGTCGCCCGGCGCGCCGGTTTGCACGGCGGCGGTCGGCACCAGCACGGCGTTTTGCATCGTATCGACCAGCAGCTTGACGTTGACGAACTCGTTGGGGAACAGCGCTTCGTCGTCGTTGGCGAAAGTCGCGCGTAAGGTGACGGTGCCGGTGGCCGTGGCCATCTGGTTGCTGACGGCGTAGAGCGTACCGGTGGCCACCTCGCGCGCGTTGTCGCTGCTATAGGCGGTGACCGGCAAGGTCGCGCCGCCATTCAGACGCTCCACGATGGAGGCCAGCGAGTCCTGCGGCACCGTGAACTGCACGGTTGTCGGCTTGACGGTGGTGATGACCACGATCCCCGTCGACGATGACGCCGTCACGTAGTTGCCCGGGTCGACGAGGCGCAGGCCGACTTTGCCGGCGACCGGCGCGGTGA
>NZ_JAXDPY010000383.1:0-4645 GCF_034668105.1 Paraburkholderia sp.
CCATTCGCAACACGACAGCAAACCATGCGTGAGTTGCACCGGCATGCCGCTCGGGCCGTTCCATTCGCCGCCGGTATTGCCGGAACATTGGCGCACCCGGTGCGCGGCTCGACGGCGCCACCTCGAGCGGCTTGAGCAGTTCGCTCGCTGCTGCGCCATGGGAGACAACCAGGCCGCCGGCCGCGAGGCGGACCAGCAATCGACGACGGCCGCGCGAAGGCGAAGAATCATTCTGCTTCATATAGACAATCGCAACGCATCATAGGCAAACCCGCTAGCGTAATGATGCCGGTTGTTGGTGAATTCGAGCCGCGTCAACGTGCCCGGCGTGCGCGGGTCGCCGGTGCGCAAGGACCAGCGCTACCGCGCACGCCGATCGCACAGCACGAACGTGTCCGATATCAAAGTATCGCGACACCGACGGCTTACCCAAACCAACAAATTTCGCTTTGCTTATTTGTTCTGTGGCGCATCACACTCGAAATACGCCTGGGCTGCCTTTCCCGTCACCAACGCTTCGCAGTCTTCATCGGCAGATGAGGTTGCCCTGATTCGCTGCCCGAACAGTCGATTCGCCGATATAGCAGCAACGCAAGAAACCAACCCGCGAGAAGAACGATCGCGACCGCCGCTGCCGCTCAGACCATGAGCGTCGGACGCGCTAACCAGTCAGCAAGCCGGTTCGAACTACTGCATATTTTCTTATCAGCAATGATTGGTTGGATTCGGGCGCACGCGAATCTAACGTGTAGTGCCAGTTATCGGCCCACCTGAATTCGCAACCCGCCCCCTTCCTTCGACTGGTATTGCCGAATGCGCCATTTCCGTCTGCTGAAAACCTTCGTCGCCGTGGCGACACTGTCGCTTGCCGCGGTTCACGCCTATGCCGACAAACCCGCCGTCATCCGGATCGGCGTCGCGCAGCAGGGCACAGGCGATCCGCCTACCTTCGGCGGCTCGCCCGCGGCCACCGTGCAACTGCAGCAGTCGCTCGAAAAAGAATTCGCCGCCGACGGCATCAAGGTCGAATGGCTGTTCTTCAAAGGCGCCGGCCCAGCGGTCAACGAAGCGATCGCCGACAAATCGCTCGACTTCGCCTTCCAGGGCGATCTGCCCGCGGTGCTCGCGCGCGCCAACGGCCTGAAAACCCATCTTCTGCTCGCCTCGGGCGTGCGCACCGGCGTCAAGGTCGCCGTGCCCACCGACTCCGACGTGCGCTCGATCAAGGACCTCAAGGGCCGTCGCGTATCGATCTTTCGCGGCACCAATCTGCAACTGGTCGCCGACAACGCGCTCGCCGCCAATCAGCTCGACGAACGGGATCTGCGCGTGATCAATCTCGATACCGCCAGTTCGCTCGCCGCGCTGGCCTCCAAGGGGATCGATGCGTCGGTCAACGATTACCACGTGTACAAATTGCGCGACCAGGGGCTCGCCAAGGTCGTCTACGAATCGCAGAACGATGGGCCGCAATTCACGCGTCAATCGCATCTGCTGGTCGTCGACGACTTCGACCGCGTGCATCCGGATATCGTGCAGCGCGTCGTCAACGTGTTTGTCGAAGGCTCGCAATGGTCGTCGGATGAAGCGAACCGCGACGCGCTCTTCAAGCTCTGGGCCAAAAGCGGCGTGCCCTATTCCTCGTGGCAGGCCGAATACGCGAATCAAAAACTGAAAGACCGCAATTCTCCGCTGATCGATCCGTTCATCGTCGCGCGCTACAAAACCGTCGCGGCGGATGCATTGAAACTCAAACTGATCCGTCAGCCGGTCCAGATAGATGGCTGGTTCGAGACGAAATATCTCGACAACGCGCTAGGCACACTGAAGCTCGACCATTACTGGACGCGTTACGACGCCACCGGTAAACCGCTCGGCTAAAACGGGAACCCTCACGATGAGCGAAACCGCACTTCCAGTCGATAACAAACGGCTCGGCCCTGCAGCCGCGGTGCCGGATGCACCCCACGCACCGCTGCATCGCAATCCACGGCTGCGCGCACTCGCCTGGCGGCTCGCGCCGTGGGTCTTGCCGGCCGTCCTGTTCGCCTTATGGACGGTGGGTTGCGAGCGCGGCTGGATCGCGCCGCAGATCCTGCCGCCGCCCGAGCGCGTGTTCGACACCTTCGTCGAACTGGCAAAGAGCGGCGATCTCGCGAGCAACACGCTGATCAGTTTGCAACGCGTGCTGCTCGGCTTCGGTGCGGGCACCGTGCTCGGTTTTGTGCTCGGTGCGGCACTCGGTTTGTCGCGCACCTTCGAAGCGTATGTACTGCCCAGCTTCAATGCGCTCGTGCAGATTCCGGTGCTCGGCTGGCTGCCGTTTCTGCTGCTGCTCGTCGGCGTTGGCGAGCCGCTCAAATACATCCTGATCGCGCATGCGGCGCTGGTTCCCGTCACGTTGAGCACGCTGCAAGGATTCCGCCAGACCCCTGCCTCGCTCAATGAAGTCGCGCGGGTATTCGAATACAACGGCTGGCAACGGATCGTCTATCTGGTCCTGCCCGCCGCGGTGCCGACGCTCGCCACCGGCGTGCGGCTCGCGTTCACCAAAGCCTGGCTCGCGCTGGTGGTGGTTGAACTGGTGGCGTCGTCCGAAGGGCTCGGCTATCTGATCGTCTACGGCCGGCAACTGTTTCAGCTCGACCTGGTGATGGCGTCGGTGGTGATGGTGGGTGCCATTGGTTACGCGATGAACCGCTCGCTGGACGCACTCGAAGCGCGTTTGCGGCGCGGCCAGCCATCGGCATTTCGCGAATGATCGCGGGTGATCGCGGGTGATCCGACCCACGGCTCCCAGACACCGCACTTGAGGAATCCACGATGAGTCTCTTCTCCTTCGCCCGATCGAAGCCCTCCGCCGACACGTCCTGCGACTGCAACGTGCCCGCCGCTTTCCGCCGCGCGGCACGCCCGCGCCGGCCGCTGCTCGCGCGCATCGACTGGCGCGGCGCCGTTCTGCCGATCGTCGCCATTGCGATCTGGTGGGCCGTCTCGGAGGCGCACGTGGTCAAAAGCGGCCTGCTGGTCAGTCCCGCGCAAGTGCTCGCCACCGCATGGCAACAGATCCTTAGCGGCGCGCTGTTCAAGGCGCTCTGCGCTTCGCTCGCGCGCGAAGCGAGCGGCTTCGTGATCGGCACGCTGGGCGGTCTGTTGCTCGGCAGCGTGCTGGGCTTCTCGCGGCTCGCCACACGCATGATCGGCCCGAGTTTCGATACGTTCAAACAGATCTCGCTGTTCGCATGGATCCCCCTGATCTCCGTGTGGTTCGGTCTCGGCGATGCGGCCAAGGTCGTCTTCCTCTCGCTCGCCGCGTTGCTGCCCGTCACCGCCCACACGTGCGACGGCATTCATGCGGTGCCGCGCGCTTATATCGAAGTCGCGCGCGCCTTCCGATACACGCGCTGGCAACTGATCCGCGCCGTGATTCTGCCGGCCGCGTTGCCGTCGATCTTCACGGGCATCTACCTCGCCCTGATCTATTCGTGGCTTGCCACGCTCGGCGCCGAATATCTGCTGGTAGCCGGCAGCGGCATTGGCAATACGCTGATCGACGGCAGCGAGCAGTTCCGCATGGACCTTGTGCTGTTCGGCGTGATCGTGGTCGGTTTGACCGGCTGGGCGTTGAACGCGCTGGCACGCGCCGTGGAGCGGGCGATCTTTGCACGGCGTGCGCCGCAAGCCGCACGATAACCATGCACCCGACCTCTCATTACCGGACCCGCTCATGACTTCTTCGACGCTTTCCGAAAGCATCGACATTCTTCGCGTCAGCAAACGCTACGCGCAGCAAGACGGCACACCGCTCGCGGTGCTCGACGACATTACCCTGCGCGTGCGTCCCGGCGAATTCGTCAGCGTGCTCGGTTCGAGCGGCTGCGGAAAGTCGACGCTGTTACGGCTGATCGCGGGGCTCGACACCGACTACACCGGCGACATTGTCGTCGCGGGCGAAAAGGTGCGCGACACCTCGCTCGAACGCGGCATCGTGTTTCAGGACCATCGCCTGTTTCCGTGGCTCACGGCGTCGCAGAACATTCTCGCCGCACTGCGTAACGCACCACTCCCGGCACGCGAAAAGCGCGACGCGGTTGCACAACATATCGCGCTCGTCGGCCTGAACGGCTTCGAAAACGCGTACCCGCATCAGTTGTCGGGCGGCATGGCGCAGCGCGTGGCGATCGCGCGCGGCCTCGTGAACCGCCCGCGTGTGCTGCTGCTCGACGAACCGTTCGGCGCACTCGATGCGCTCACGCGCGCCCGCCTGCAAAACGAGTTGCAACGGATCTGGGAACACGAGCGCATCACGATGATTCTCGTCACGCACGATGTTGACGAAGCGCTGTACCTCGGCGATCGGGTCGTCACGATGGCGCCACGGCCGGGCCGCATCAAACGGATCGTGGATGTCGCGTTGCCGCGTCCACGCGAACGGCACGACCCGCGCTTCATTCGTCTGCGCGATGAGGTGCTCGCCGATTTCGCCGAGCATGACGGCGCGCACCGCGAGGCGCCCGAAGACGATACGCCGGGCGGCGGCACGCGCATTCAGACAACGCCCGCGGCGAGTCCGCCGATTACCGAATGGCGGCTCGCATGGTGAGGCGCGCGGCTTTCGTCAAGCACATCCAACGATCACGGAGAA
>NZ_JAXDPY010000384.1:0-8428 GCF_034668105.1 Paraburkholderia sp.
GAAGCTCGACGCTGCCAGCGCTGTACGTCCCGCGTATCCGTACTGGCATCAGGAAGGATTTGCGGAGCGTAATCCGAAGGCGGTTTAAGCGCTGCCCGGCGTAGCCACCGGATAACGACTCGCTCCGGCTCGACTTGCTAGCTGGCGAGTTCGGCCGGAGCGTCCTCGCCGCCGTGCGTTGATCAACGCTTGATCTTCGCTTCGAGCAGATCGCCATGCCGATCCGCCTTGCGAATTCAATGCGCACGTGCTCCGAGACGTCGAGCACTTCACGCGCGCCGTCACCGACGAAGTCGATCACCGAGCGCATTGGCCGCTGACCCGAAGGCAATGCGGTGATCCGCACGATTTCATCGACCACTGCTTGCGGATCGGCGTGCTCCGGTGTGAGTTCGGACAGACGCTCGCCGATCTGATCCATCACGCCGTCATAGCGTGCGTACGCCGCCGCGCGTTCGGCATCGGCCGGTTTGTCCCGCGCTCGGGAAGTGCGCAGTGCCTTTGGTGAACGCACCCGGCACCACGATCGAGGTTTCGATACCGAAGCGCGCGATTTCGTAAGCGAGCGTGACCGCCAAAGAATCCATCGCGGCTTTTGCAGCGCCGTAGGGGCCGAGGAACGGCGGGAAGCCGCCCTTGATGGTCGTGCTGCTGATCCCCACAGCCTCTTCACGTCGCCTTAAGCCACACCGCCGTTGGCGCGCAGGATCTGGCCATTGACCCAGGCCGCGTCCGGGCCGGCGAGGAAGGACACCACCGAGGCGATGTCGTCGGGCTGGCCGAGGCGTTCCAGCGGCGGCATCTTCGCGAAGGTCTGAATCTGTTCTTCAGTCTTGCCGTCGAGGAACAGTGAGGTCGCGATTGGGCCGGGCGCAACAGCGTTGACGGTGATGTTGCGGCCGCGCAGTTCCTTGGCGAACACGTGCGTGAATGCCTCGACGGCCGCCTTGGTGCCGTTGTAGATCGCATAGCCCGGCATGTTCAGCGCCAGTGTGGTGCTGGAGAAGTTGACGATGCGTCCGCCGTCGTTCATCCGTGCGGCCGCTTCGCGCAGGGTATTGAAGGTGCCGCGCACGTTGATGTCGAAAGTCTGGTCGTACAGCGCGTCGGTGGTGTCGGCCAGCGGCACCGTCTTCAGCACGCCGGCGTTGTTGACCAGCACATCCACTTTGCCGAGCTGCTGTTCGGTGGTCTCGAACAGGCGACGCACGTCGTCGGCTTTCGCTACATCGGCTTTCACCGCGATGGCTCGGGTGCCCGCTGCCGTGAGCTCCGCAACGAGCGCATCAGCCTCGGTCGAACTCGATGCGTAATTGACGGCCACCGCAAAACCATCCTTGGCGAGGCGTTGCGCAACGGCTGCGCCAATGCCGCGGGATGCGCCGGTAACGATGGCGACTCGCGTGTGCTGGGTCGTGTTCATGATTCGTTTCCTTCTGTGTAGTGGGTTGGTGAGATGAATCATGGACGCTTTCGATGCTGAGATAATCGGGCTAGACTTGCCATCATCATTCCATTTACTTTAATAATTGGCCGATGAACCGGCCGTAGAGGCGTTGAACATGGATCGTTTCGAGGAAATGCGGGTGTTCGTGCGGATTGCCGAACGGCAGAGCTTCACGCGCGCTTCTGACGATCTGCAGATTCCACGCGCCACCGTCACTAATTTGATGAAGCGCATGGAGCAGCGGCTCGGCGCGCGGCTGCTCGAGCGCACTACACGCTCGGTGCGGCTTACGCACGACGGAGAGGCGTATTACCGGCGCTGCGTGCGGTTGATTGCCGATATGGAGGAGGCGGAGGGCTCGTTTTCCAACCTCGCGCCGAAGGGGCTGTTGCGCGTGAATTTGCAGGGCACCTTGGCGCGGCACTTCATCGTGCCGGCGCTGCCTGCGTTTCTCGCGCGTTTTCCCGATATCGAGCTGACGATCGGCGAGGATGACCGGCTGGTCGATCTGGTGCGCGAAGGGATCGATTGCGTGTTGCGGGCGGGCAATCTGCAGGATTCGTCGATGGTGGGGCGGCGCGTGGCGCAACTGCCGCAAGTGACGGTGGCGAGTCCGGCTTATCTGGACGCGTATGGCGAGCCGGGCGATCCGGCGGACTTGTCCATGCATCGGGCGGTCAATTATCTGTCCAGTGCGACCGGCAAGCCGGTGCCGCTCGAATTCAGAGTCGACGGCCGCGATACGGCTAGCTACTTGCCGTCGGCGGTGTCGGTGACGGGTGCCGATCTCTACACAGGCGCGGCGATAGCGGGGCTCGGCATCGTGCAGGTGCCGCGGTACCGGGTGGCGGGGGAGCTGGAAGCGGGGCGCCTGAAGATCATCCTTGCTGACTTCCCGCCGCCGCCGATGCCGGTTTCGGTGCTGTATCCGCAGAATCGTCAGCTGTCTTCACGGGTGCGGGTGTTTGCGCAGTGGCTGCGCGATATTTTTGAGGCCGCGAGTGTGCAGACGGGGACGCGGGGATCATGAGGGACGTATGTTCGAGGTATGTTGGACGAATGTTGGACGTATGTTGGACGGATGTTGCGATGATGAGCCGAGCCGTTGCTGCAACCTGGGTTGGCCAGGCGTCTGGTGTGTTGTGTCGATGAGGTTCGCGTGATGCGCGGGCGGTGCGTTGTTTTGTGGGTTGTTTTGTGCGTTGTTTCGTGCGGGGTGAGCGGGTTATCGTGGGATCATGTGTGCCGTGCTGGGCGATATTGCTTTTTGCACGGTACGGAATAACAGGAGCAGGGCGATGATCGATGGACTGGTGGGCGGGCGATTGTACGGCGAGGCACAGATTCGCACGGGACAGAACGGGAAGCGGTTCGTGACCTGCAAGGTGCGGGCGACCACCAACGACGGCGATACGATTTTCGTCAATGTGATTGCGTTTGATGATGATGTGCAGGCGGCACTGCTGGCGATTGCTGATGCAGATAGTGTCGCGTTGAGTGGGGCGTTGACGCCCAAGGTTTGGACTGACAAGAATGGGTTGGTTAAGGCTGCTATGGATATGGTTGCACATAAAGTGCTTGTGGGGTATCGGGGGGAAGGGTGATGGGTTTTTTGCCTGTGCGGCGCTTGTTTGGTCTGTCTGTTTGTCCGTCGGCCTGCGGCGTTGGCCCTTCCTTGAAGTGGTTGTCCGCGCGGCGTTTGTTTGGTCCGTGATTTTATGGTTTTGGTTTTTTCTTGATCTGGGTTTTTGGCCTTTCCTTGAATTGATATTGGTCTATTAGCGTTGCCCCTGTGCGGGGCGGCACTTACTTTCTTTGCCGCGGCAAAGAAAGATAAGCAAAGAAAGCCGCTCAACCCGCAAGCTCATAAGCGGGTCCCCCGCACAGTCACGGTAGTGGTCCATCTGGAATCTGTGTTTCCGCACATTCGACGTGAGTGACAAGGGCGTCATACTTCCGGCGGCGCTACGCGCGCCGAAGGGTACTTCTCAAAACCACCTGCTGTTTTTTGCGTTCAGGCTGCCGCCGAAGGTTACTTCTTAAAACGGTCCGCCGCGCTTTCGCGTTCACGGTTTCGCCGAGGAGTACTTCTTAAAGACATCGCCGCGCTTTCGCAGCGGGTACTCTTAAAGCCGTCCGTTGCGTTTTCGCGCTCATAGTTCGTTTGACGCCGTAGCGCAGTGTGTATTGCCTCTGCCTCTGCCTCTGCCTCGCCACGCGCGCAGTGGGGGACGAGCTGATGAGTGGTTGGTGAAGCGAGTCCAGCGCCCTAGGCGCCCCCGGCTTGCACGAACGAAGCCACTTGTTCTCGGCCGCCCCTTCCGGCGAGCACGCAGTGCGAGGCGGGAAGTATGACGGCCTGGTCACCGGGGCTGAATGTGCGAGAACACGGATTCCAGATGCACCACTACCGTGACTGTGCGGGGGACCCGCTTATGGGCTGGCGGGTTGAGCCGCTTTCTTTGCTTAGCTTTCTTTGCGGCGGCAAAGAAAGTAAGTGCCGCCCCGCACAGGGGCAACACTAATAGACCGATAACAAAGCAAGAAAAGGCCAACGCCGCAGGCAAACAGACAACAAGCCCAGCTCTGGAACCCAGATCAACAAAAGTCCCACGCCATAAAAACAAAACCAAAGCGCCGCGCAGGCAAACAAACCAGACAAAGCCCAACGCCGCAGGCACACAACCAAAACCCACCGCCGGAGGCAACCTTCCTACTTCACTTCAAACCCATAATCCCCATGCGTCCGATGCCCATCGGACGCCACAGCCACCCAATGCACGGTATAACGCCCCGCGACAAGCGGCGGCAACGGCACCACGATGAGTGCCGCCTGATGCGCATCGACCGCGGACTTCTCCGTATTAACCTGCTTGCCATTCGCATCGGTCACAGTCAGCGAACTGAACGACGGCTCAAGCGGCCCGTCGAACATCACGCGGACCTGCGAAGGCGACGCCACCGTCGTGCCCGCACCCGGCTCCTGTTTCGCCGGAAAAACATGAGCAAAAGCGGCACTCGCAAACACCAGGCCGGCAATCATCAACGGCACCTTCGCTGCCGCCCTCAGCCAGTTATGTCGAGCGTTTTTCATCGCTTACTCCTACTAGGTTGCCGCGTTACTGGAAGAGAGGTTTGCCGATCGTGGTCGGCGCGACATCGTCGAAGAAAATGTGGGCCTGCACCAGCACGCCCACATGCGAGCCGCTAGCGTGGTTGATCGGGATCTGCGCTTCAATGCCGAACTGGCCATAGCGATTGATCCAGATGAAACCCGGATTGACCGTGCCGGTCGTCTGCCCCTGGCTTCTCGACAGCGGAATCTCCACCAGCGGAATAACGTTCGCCAACGGCTGGGGCAAGCCGATGTCGTGCACGTGCTGCTGCAAATACGGCAAGCTGTACTGCACCGTGAAGCCATAGTTAAAGGCGTTCGGCTGCCCCGCGCCTGTCGTCAGCGCCGGGCCGGCCTCACCCGTGATCGCGATCGGCCGCAAATAGGCGAGCGAGTCGGGAAGATCGCCCATGCCCTTGCCCGCATAGATCGTCGGTGAGATCGTCGAAAAATTGTCCGCGATCGCACGGCTTCCCGTGCCGCCGAGTTCCGCGTTCACACCGACGGACGTCATGAACTCGTGTTCCTCGTTGACGTACAGCAGGTATTTCAAACCAACGCCGAAATTGTCGAAGCCGCGTGCCTTCGGATTGCTCTGCATCGCATACGTGCCGTCAACCGACACCGCAAGCCGCGGCGTGATCAGCTTGTCGTATTCGAAGTCGAAGGTATTGATGCTTTGGTCGCCGTTGTCGCCCGGTACACGCTGGTGGCCGTACTCGAAGTTGGCTTCGTCGCCGACGCCGGGGTCGTCGACGGCCATCGTCGACGGAAAAACGCGATCACCCGCAATCGCGTGGGCACTCGCAAGTGATGGAGCGAAGAGCAATAGGCTCGTGGCAGTCGCGACGAGCGACCTCGCGCGCAGCGGCATCGCGCTGCGCGTTGCTTGGGTTTGCATGGTTCATCCTGTTCATGGGTCGTGACGATGCAGGCGCGCGCGTCCAGCGACGGACGTGCGGCGGCATCGCGATGCGGTCATGCATCGCGCCGGTGCGACTCGAATCAGGACGTGAACGGTGGGGCGCGAGGTTGCGCGAAGGTAAGCGGTTCGACGCGGTGAACGCTCTCGAAGCGGGTGGCGACGGTGTGCTGCGTCGCGCGGACAGTAACGGAGAACAGCGCCTCGACACCAGGCATCACGGGCATGTGAGCCAGCAGGCTGCAATAGCCGCAGGCGTCGCCGTCGGACATGGCCGGGTGCTGAGTGTGTTTACTGCCGGAGCCGTCCGATGCCTGATCCGGCATCGAGGCCATCGGCGGCATGGAGTCCATGGACCGCATCGACGCCATCTCCGGCATCGAGCAATGCTCGCTTTCCATGCCGGTGTCGCCGACCTCGCGCGCAGCGAGCGAATGCGAGATCGTCGGCGCGAGCGTGGCCATCAGGATCGCAAACAATCCCAGCCAACTGCCGATCTTCCGATGGAAACGACTCAAGATGCGCTCAGCGACACGATTAGAAGCTGTCGCGAATTATGCCACGGCCTACCGCACGTCGAGTTCGATGAAGCGACGCTGATTCCGGACATTTTCCCTATGCGCCACGCAGGCCGTCGTTGTGTCCTTGCGCCGTTATGTCGTTGCGCCGTTGCACTGCTGCGAAAACAGGCACATTCACCGTGCAATGGACCGGCAACCCCACACGGTCAATAGAGCAAACTGCCAGCGGCAATTCCGCCGCCGACAGTGGACAATGCGTCATCCCGGCTATCGGCATGGAGTGTCCATGAAAGCGCATCGCCCGCGTCCTGCACATTTTCCCGGCGATCATTTGCATGCGGAGTGGCGCGATCACACGCTGTCTTACGTCATCGTGGCCGCGCTTGTCGTGGCTATGGTCACGCTGATCGTCTGGGTGGTCGATCCGGCGCCGCCGAAAACCATCACGATAAGCGCGGGCCCGCACGACAGTTCGTTCCTCGTCGCCGCGGATCAGTACAAGAAAATCCTTGCCCGGAACGGCATCGCGCTGAAGGTGCTGGAATCCGACGGCTCGGTGGAGAACCTGCATCGTCTGCTGGATCCGAAACAGCATGTCGATCTCGCGCTCGTGCAAGGCGGCGTGGCCGATGGGCTCGATACGTCGTCGCTGATGTCGCTCGGCAGCGTTTTCTATATCCCGGTGGTGGTGTTCTATCGCGGCACGGGCTTAAGCAAGCTGTCGGAACTGGAAGGCAAACGGATTGCGATCGGCCGCGAAGGCAGCGGCACCCGGCTGCTTTCGCTCAAACTGCTGGACGCGAATGGCATCGAACCGGGCGGCGACACCGTGCTGGTACCAAGCGATGGGTTGCAGGCCGCCACCAAACTGGTGGCCGGCGAAGTCGACGCGGCGATTCTGAACGGCGACTCCGCCACGCGCGGCCTGATGTTGAGGCTCTTGAAAGTGCCCGGCATCTCCGTGATGAATTTCGACGAAGCCAGCGCCTATACGCGCCTCTTTCCCTATCTCGACGAACTCGATCTACCACCGGGCGTGCTGGATCTGAAGCGCAGAATTCCGCCCGAGACCATTCATCTGATCAGTCCGACGGTTGAGCTCGTGGCCCGAACCAGCCTGCATCCGGCCATTTCCGACTTATTGATCGAGGCCGCACAGGAGGTGCACGGCATGCCTGGGCTCTTGCAGCGCGCGGGGGAATTCCCGAGTCCGGTCGCCCATGAATATCAGATCAGCGAAGACGCGCAGCGCTACTACAAGACCGGCAAGAGCTTTTTATACCGTGCGCTGCCGTTCTGGCTCGCGAGCATCGGCGACCGCACGCTCGTTCTATTGCTGCCGGTGGCGGTGCTCCTCTTTCCGGCGATGCGGCTGATCCCGGCGCTGTACCGGTGGCGCGTACGCTCGCGTATCTATCGTTATTACGGTGCGCTGATTGCGATTGAGCGCGGCGCGCTCGCCGACTCGACTGACGAAGAGCGCAAGCGATTGGTCGCGGAACTCGATCAGATCGAAGCGTCGCTTGACCGCTTGCGCATGCCGCTTGCATACGCCGATGCGTTCTATGTGCTGCGTGAGCACGTCGGCTTCGTGCGCAGCCGGCTGGCGGCGGCGCACGGCCGCTAGCCCGGGGCCGGGCGGCGGGCCTGGTCTCGGGCTTGCGTCTTTTATGCTTTTGTGGAGGCCGATGGTGCCGCCGGCGGCGTTGTCGATTCGGCGGCCGGGTTGTCCGTCGAGGCAGGTTGCGGCTGGCTGGCCGCGTCGCCTTGGGGGAGGGTCGCGGCTTGCGTTGCTGTATCCGCTGAAGCACCCGACGCGAGCGCGGTGCCCGTGGCATTGGCGGACGCATCCGCCGACGCGGCGGCTGCTTTCGCCGCGCCCCGGCCCGCGCGATGCGCCTGCAGACGCTGCGCGCCGGCCGCTTCTTGCGCCGTCACCTTGCCTGCTTCGCTGCCCGTGACATCCACGCGTGCGGCGCCTTCGACCAGGCAGTTCCAGTAGCGGCTGCCGCGGCACCAGGTTTTGATTGCGTCGCGCAACTCGGCTTCGCTCAGCGATAGCTCCTTCGCGTGAACCACGAGGTCCTCGAAGATGCCGACCTTGAGCGGCAGCTTGGGGGCCGGATTCTTCGGGAACGCGTTCGGGAAGCGCTTTTGCAGTTTACCGATCGACTTCACCACCGGGTCCACAGGCTTCGCGTCGACCTTGGCAGGGGGCGCGGCGCGGCGCGGCGGCGCCGGCTTGCGGGCGGGCTTCGCACCGGGATTCGCGCCAGGCTTGGCGACGGGATTCGCGCCGGTCCTGGCGACAGGCTTGGCGCCGGGCTTGGCCGCAGGCGCGGCTTCGGCGCGTGCCGCAGCCAGTTGCTTCTTCAATTCAGCGAGTTGTTCGAAACCCATAGCGCACAATCAATCGATAAAGA
>NZ_JAXDPY010000385.1:0-8298 GCF_034668105.1 Paraburkholderia sp.
TTCGATGATGCCCAGATACGGCGCCGGATGCACGCTGGTGCGGCTGTCGAACGCGACACCGAAACGGCGCGCCGCCTGCTCCACTTCCCGCAGATGCACGCGCGCTTCACGCTCGCTGCGCTGCAGAAACTCAACGGGTGGCTCGATCACCACGTCCGAAAACGGCGAGTACGGATATTGCGGCAGACACGCGTAGGCCGTGACGCGAGCGCCGACGGCCTGCGCGAGGTCGATTGCACCGTCTATCGCTTTGCGTGAGAGGTCTGAACCATCGGTCGGAACCAGGATATGCCTGAACATGATGCCCTCCGTCGCCGGCTGCGTGCAGCGCGGCGTCAGCGTGCCACGAGGCTCGGCATGGAAGCCGCCTCAATCGATTGTAGTCCGCGGAAATGCGCTCGACGCCATCGTGCGGGTCTGTCCGCATATCGAAAACCCGCTGCGAAGGTCTGCGGCGATTGTGCAGGGTGCCATTGCGCCGGATCGCCGGACGTAACCTGCGCTTGAGCCGGCGTCAGCCCCAGTAATCAGGATGGCCGTACGTATGCTTGAGAAAGTCCAGAAACAATCGAACCCGCAGCGGCAAATGCCGGCGCTGCGGGAAAACCGCATGGATGCCGATCGGCGGCGCGGCGAACTCGTCGAGCACGCTGACGAGGCGCCCGGCCGCGATATCCGTGCCGACCTCCCACCACGAGCGCCACGCAAGCCCGTAGCCCTCGAGGCACCACTCGTGCAGCACCGCGCCATCCGAGCATTCCATCGTGCCGGACACCTTGATCGATACGACCTTGTCGCCCTGCAGGAACATCCAGCCGCGCTGCTGATTGGCGCTCGCGCCGAGCGCGAGGCAGTTGTGATGCGCGAGATCGGCCAGCGTGTGCGGCGAGCCGCGCCGGCCCAGATACGACGGCGACGCCACGCACACGCGGCGGTTCTCGCCGAGCTTGAGCGACACCAGCGACGAATCGGGCAATTCGCCCAGACGCACGGCACAGTCGAATCCCTCGTTGACGAGATCGACCAGCCGGTCGGACAGGTCGAGCGTAATCGACACATCCGGATGCGCGACGGTGAAGGCCGGCACCAGCGGCGCCACATGCCTGCGCCCGAAGCCTGCCGGCGCCGACAGCCGCAAATGGCCGCTCGCCTTCACGCCGCCCGCCGATACGCTGGCCTCGGCGTTCTGCATGTCGTGGATGACGCGCTGGCAATCCTCCAGGAACGCGGACCCTTCGAAGGTCAGCGTGATCTTGCGGGTGGTGCGCACCAGCAATTTGACGCCGAGGCGCTCTTCGAGCGCGTCGATGCGGCGGCCGATGATCGCCGGCGCGACGCCTTCGGCGAGCGCCGCGGCGGACAGGCTGCCTCTCGCGGCCACGGTAACGAATGTCTCGATCTGCTTGAAACGGTCCATGGGCAGCGCAGCCGCGACGCCCCGAAGAAAGTGCCTTGGGGAGTGCACGGAAAGTGGTCGGTGCGCGTCAGATTAGGTGCATGAAAGTAAAAGATCAAGTGATCTTTAGCTTCTTTTTTAGCCTTGAGCATCACTAATACAATCCATCCTGACCTCTGACAGGAGTGCACGGCAATGTCGGCCACAACGACACCCTTTCCTAAAGCAGTGATTTTCGATGCCTACGGCACGCTGTTCGACGTGCATTCGGTGATCGCTGCCGCAGAGCAGATGTTCCCGGGCCACGGCGACGCGCTCTCGCAGTTGTGGCGCCTGAAGCAGATCGAATACACGCAGTTGCGCACGCTCGCAGCACGGGGCGACGCGCCCGGTGCCCATTACCGGCCGTTCTGGGACATCACGGGCGATGCCTTGCGCTTCGCCACCAAAAAGCTGCATCTCACGCTAGGCCGCGCGGCGGAGAAGCGTCTGATGGACGAATATGCGTGCCTGTCCGCTTTTCCCGATGCCGTGCCCACGCTGCGCCAACTGCGCGACGGGGCTTCGGCTTCGACTTCGGCTTCGACTGTTTCAGTTTCGGCCGCTTCGGCATCATCCGCGTCCGCGAGCGGCAAAGCCGGCTCACGGCCGGGTCTCGCGATCCTCTCGAACGGCAATCCCCAAATGCTCGATATCGCCGTGAAGAGCGCCGGCATGACGGGCCTGTTCGACCACGTGCTATCCGTCGACACGGTTCGCGCCTACAAACCCGCGCCGGCGGCCTACGCGCTCGGCACGCAAGCCTTCGGCGCAGAGCCGCGCGAGATCGTCTTCGTGTCGTCGAACGGCTGGGACGTGGCAGGCGCGAGCTGGTTCGGCTTCACCACTTTCTGGCTCAACCGGCAAAACGCACCAGCCGAAGAACTGGGCGTCACGCCGCACGGCGCGGGCGAAAGCATGAACGATCTGCCCGCTTTTCTGCAGTCCCTCGCGTCGCCCGACCGCAATAGCGGCACGGGCAGCACCGGTCATCCCGGTGGCAGCCGCACGCGCCACAGCCCTGGCGCATGACGGCTACCACCAGGATCTCACGACGCATTTCAACCGCATCTCAACATCTCAACATTTGCATCTTTGCAATCTGACCGACCAAGGAGAAATCATGGCGCATCCGCTGTCATCGCAATCATCGCTGCAGTTGCCGCAGGGCATGGAAATCACGGCTGAGATCAAGCCCGGCTATGACGCGATCCTCACCCGCGAAGCGCTCGAACTCGTCGCCGCACTGCATCGCACGTTCGAACCGCGCCGTCAGCAGCTGTTGCAAGCGCGTGCGGAGCGCACGAAGCGGCTCGACGCCGGCGAGCGTCCCGACTTCCTCGCCGCCACGAAAAGCGTGCGCGAAGGCGACTGGAAGATCGCGCCGCTGCCGCAAGATCTGCAATGCCGTCGGGTGGAAATCACCGGCCCGGTCGAGCGCAAGATGATCATCAACGCGCTGAATTCAGGCGCGGATTCGTACATGACCGACTTCGAAGATTCGAATGCGCCGAGCTGGGATAACCAGATTACCGGCCACATCAATCTGAAGGACGCGGTGCGCCGCACGATTTCGCTCGAACAGAACGGCAAGTCGTACCAGTTGAACGACAAGACCGCCACGCTGATCGTGCGTCCGCGCGGCTGGCATCTGGACGAAAAGCACGTGACGGTGGACGGCAAGCGCGTCTCGGGCGGCATCTTCGATTTCGCGCTCTTCATGGTTCACAACGCGAAGGAACTGGTCGCCCGCGGCTCGGGCCCCTACTTCTATCTGCCGAAGATGGAAAGTCATCTGGAAGCGCGCTTGTGGAACGACATTTTCGTCGCCGCCCAGGAAGCGGTCGGCGTGCCGCGCGGCACGATTCGCGCGACCGTGCTGATCGAAACGATCGTCGCCGCGTTCGAAATGGACGAGATCCTGTACGAGCTGCGCGAACATAGTTCGGGTTTGAACGCCGGCCGTTGGGACTACATCTTCTCTGCGATCAAGAAGTTCAAGAGCGACCGCGACTTCTGCCTTGCCGACCGCTCGCAGATCACGATGACCTCGCCGTTCATGCGCGCCTACGCGCTGCTGTTGCTGAAGACCTGCCATCGTCGCAATGCGCCGGCAATCGGCGGCATGAGCGCGCTGATTCCGATCAAGAACGATCCGGCAGCCAACGACAAGGCCATGGGCGGCGTGCGTTCCGACAAGGCGCGCGATGCCGGCGACGGTTACGACGGCGGTTGGGTCGCGCATCCGGGGCTCGTGCCGATCGCGATGGAAGAATTCGTCAAGGTGCTCGGCGACAAGACGAATCAGATCGGCAAGCAACGCGACGACGTGCTCGTCACCGCCACCGATCTGATGGACTTCCGTCCGGAAGCGCCGATCACCGAAGGCGGTCTGCGCAACAACATCAACGTCGGCATTCACTACCTGGGTTCATGGCTCGCGGGCAATGGCTGCGTGCCGATTCACAACCTGATGGAAGACGCGGCGACCGCGGAGATTTCCCGCTCGCAGGTGTGGCAGTGGATTCGCTCGCCGAAGGGCAAGCTCGAAGACGGCCGCAAGGTCACGGTCGAGCTGGTGCGCGAGTTGTCGGCACAAGAACTCGACAAGGTGAAACAGGTCGTCGGCGGCGATACGAAGCCGTACGATCGCGCTGCACAAATTTTCGAGGAAATGTCGACGTCGGAGCAGTTCACCGACTTCCTGACGCTGCCGCTTTACGAGGAAATCTGAGGCGTCTGAACGGCCTCACGCAGAATCAATAACGACGTCGTACCGGGCCCGCTCTCACCAGCCACGCAAGATCAAAAGAGCGGTCCGGGTCGCAAGGCTGACCGACCGGACGGCCCGACAGGCGCATGCCTGCCGGGCTGCTTTTTCAGGCGCTGCTTGCGTGCGCGCGGCACGCTGCTGGCGCACTCCGATGCGCTCGCCCTGGCCGGGTCCCGCCGCCTTTAGCGCGTGACGCGATACTCGACCCAATCGCCCGACCTGATTTCCGGGAGGCCCTTTACCGCATTGGGCGCGACCGGATAGAAGCGGCAGTTCACCACGTTACCGTCTACCTTCACCATCACTTCCCGCGCGAGGAAACGATCTTCGACCCCGGGGTACACCGCTTCGATCTCGTCGAGCACTGCAACCAGTTCGTCGTCGATTTCGTAGACGTCGCCCGTGACGTCCACGCCCGCCTCGTCGACCACGAGCCCCGGATACGAGCCGAAGTCGAACAGATGGCCGCGTACGGTGGCCGTGCCGAGCAGATTCGGCGCGGCGATGTCGTTGCGTGCCGCGGCCTCGCTGATGTCGTTCACTTCACCGGCCCGCAATGTGCCGTATACAAAGACGGTCTGCATCGTCGTTTGCTCTCCTTGATAATGGGTTTGGCTTGCTTCTGCGGTAGCCGGGGTTTGGCTTGCTTCGGCGGTAGCCGGGGTTCGGCGTGCTTCGGTGGTAGCCGGGGTTCGGCTTGCCGTTGCAGTTGCCGAAGGAAGGTTCAGTTCAGCGACACGCTCGCCACCAGCACGCCGTCGATATCCGCATAGATCCATTCGCCGGGACGCACTAGCGCGCCCGGCAATTGCACTGGCACATCGCGCTCGCCGCTGCCGAGCGCCTGGCCGCGCCGTGGGCAAGTTGCCAACGCCGCCACGCCGACGTCGATTTCGTTGAGCTCCAGCGTATCGCGCACGCAGCCGTTCAGCACAATGCCGGACCAGCCGTTCTGCTCCGCAATTTGCGCGAGATTGGCGCCGACCAGCGCGCACCGCAGACTACCACCGCCGTCGACCACCAGCACCCGGCCCGCGCCCTTCTCCTCGAGCGTGGCGCGTACGAGCGCATTGTCTTCGAACACCTTTAGCGTCACCGCTTCGCCGCTGAAACACTCGGCGCGACTGAAGAGATGAAAGACCGGTTCGAGCACACGCAGCGTACCCTGCGTCAGTTGGTCCTCGTGCGCGTCGCACAGGTCAGCGGTTGTAAAGCCCATGAGTTCCTCCTCGGGATCCGAGCGCAATCGGGACATTATGCAACGGTGACGCTGACGTAACACCTACAATGGAAGCCATCGGTGGTTTGGGGGCTGTGGGTTCGGAGCGGTGCGGTAGAGTCTGCGCTTCGGGTCTGTGCTTCAGACCGCACTCCCTGATCTGCGCTCCGGTCCACACGTCGAGTCCGCACTCTCGGTTCTGCATCTTCGGATGCCTCGCATGAAACGCTCTATGCTTGAGTACCCGTGCACCTGGTGCCCTATTTGCAGCCGCCATCGTTTTGCGCTCCGCCCATTGAATCGATCTCCAACATGAATTCGTCCGCTGACTCAGAACGGTCGAGCCAGATCCGCTTCGCCGACATCCCACCCGAATTCCAGCCGACACAAACGCACCCGATCCGTGTGCGCTCGCGGCTGATGCCGTCGGGCTGGCGAATCGCGCGGCACACGCACGCGTGGGCCCAGGTGGCCTATGCGTCACGCGGCGTACTGCGAGTCGCGACGACCGGCACGACATGGATGGTCCCGCCATCGAGAGCGATCTGGGTGCCACCGCACGTGACACACGAAGTGGTCGCGGTCGAGGAGGCATTTTTGCGCACACTTTACATTACCGAAGGTACCGTCCCGGCCGGACTGGATACACCGCGTGTGGTCGAGGTGTCGGATCTGCTGCGCGAAGTGATTGCCGCACTCGATACGCCAGGGATTTCAGCGACACGTGAACAACTGTTAGGCGCGCTTGCACTCGACGAACTGACGCGTTCAGAGCCACTGCCGCTATCCGTGCCGATGCCCAACGAGAAACGCTTGCGCGCATTATGCGAGGCCGTGATCGCAGACCCCACGAACGGCGACTCGCTCGAACAGTGGGCATCGAGCGTCGGTGCGAGCACGCGCACGATTGCGCGCCTGTTTCGTCAGGAGTTGGGCGTGAGCTTTTCGCAATGGCGTCAGCAGGCCATTCTCGCGCGCGCGATTCCCCTCTTGAGCCAGGGGCGGCCGCTGTCGCACGTTGCGCAGGAGTTGGGCTATCAGAGCCAGAGCGCGTTCTCGGCGATGTTCCGGCGGGCATTCGGCGAAAGCCCGCGCGCGTTCATCGAGCGTGGCTCTGAACATCGTGTGGAGAGCGGGAATCCTGGTGATACCGAGGCCGACGAAGAGACCGCGCAGAAGTGACTGCGTGAACTCGTCACCACTAGCCGCAGTGCGTCACACGCGCCGCGCCAGATGACGGATCGCCCCGAGTTGCGCAAGACGCGGTCCGGTCAGCTTGTACCCTTTGCGCTGATAAAGCCGCGCGGCGGGATTGTCGACGAACACGCGCAACTGCAATTCGCGCAGCCCGCGCTCGCGCGCCCACTGATGCGACATATCGAGCAGATACGTGCCGGCGCCAAGCCGCCGATGCCCTTCGGCAATCTGTACGTCGCGGATATGCAGCGAGTCGCCTTCCTGGGTGATGCGCAACACGCCGATCGGCTTGCCGTCCACTTCGAGAATGAAATTCTCCGACTCGCGCCAACTGCCGAGAAACAGATCGCCACGCCAGACCAGATGGTGCCGATGATAGTAGCCACCCATGTTGTTGCGAGTCAGCGCCTCGGCGAACTCGAAATCGTCCATGCCGGCGACGCGCAGATAAAATGGTGACGGAGCTTCGGTTGGATCGAACATGGCGGGACGACGAAGATGAGTCGGGTCAACGGTAAAACAGGCCGCGCGCGCTGGCAATGGCTGTTTGTCCGGAGCATACCGGACGATATCCAGACTGACCGGCCACGGAAATAAAAAAAGCCCACTTCTTTCGAAGTGGGCTTTCTAAATCTGGCGGAGCGGACGGGACTCGAACCCGCGACCCCCGGCGTGACAGGCCGGTATTCTAACCAACTGAACTACCGCTCCAGATTTTTGCACTGCGGCTTATGAGCTTGCTCATTCACCAACTGCACCGCTCAGCGTGCTAACTCACACTGCCAACTGAACGACGCCGATATCCTGGCGTCCCCTAGGGGATTCGAACCCCTGTACTCACCGTGAAAGGGTGATGTCCTAGGCCTCTAGACGAAGGGGACAACGTACTGCTTACACCTTTAATGAAAAAGCCCGTTCAAGTTTGTATGAACGGGCTTTGTCTGGCGGAGTGGACGGGACTCGAACCCGCGACCCCCGGCGTGACAGGCCGGTATTCTAACCAACTGAACTACCACTCCAGTTTGCCTATCATGACTTGCGAGCGTTGGTTTTTTCTCTGCAAGCTGCGCTGCTTTACTGCTTCTTATCGAACACTAAAGCGACGCTGATGTTTGGCGTCCCCTAGGGGATTCGAACCCCTGTACTCACCGTGAAAGGGTGATGTCCTAGGCCTCTAGACGAAGGGGACATAATCTTTTCAGATTTGTCTTTATCTTGCTGCTAACTCACGCTAATTTCTGTTTCGCCAGCAGCAAAGACCGATATTCTAACTACGTTACAACTGTTTGTGAAGTCTTTTTTGCTACACGCTCCAGACTTCAGAACTACTTCACTCTGCTCTGATGGTGGAGGTAAGCGGGATCGAACCGCTGACCTCTTGCATGCCATGCAAGCGCTCTCCCAGCTGAGCTATACCCCCCTTGCAGAACAGAAACGAGATTCTAAGGGGCACTTTTGAAGTTGTAAATACCTTTTGGCCCAGCATCTGAAAATAGTTCGTTCTTAGGGTGCAAATTTGAGGCGCAAACCGGACACCGTTCGCGACGATGCCACGCGCCCGCACCACCCCACCTCATGCTCATGTTCAGGCGATGCCCTTGTCGAGCCGGGTCAACACCGTCTCGCGGCCGAACAGCATCAGCACCGCGTCAATGGACGGTGTGTGCGTGGTGC